>JBBQQJ010000229.1:0-3997 GCA_038216165.1 Gemmatimonadales bacterium
CATGATCGACGGGTACGGGAGGAAGGTGAACTCGGCGTCGCCATCGAAGGCCGGCGCCGCCGGCTCGAAACCGGCCGCCCCCGCCACCACCGCCGGTGCGCTCACCAGGGCCTCGGCGTAGACCCCGCCCCGCGCAAGTGCCGCCCGCCAGAAGTCGCCGAAGTCCGCCGGTGCGTCGACCCGCCACGCTGCCTGCAGGCGCGCCTCGAAGGTCGCCTCGGCGAAGTTCGCGGCCGTGGCGCCGCCGGTCGCCTTGGCCACCTGCAACAGCACGTCGCCGGTGTGCATCCCCGGACGGACCGGCATCATCACCGGCTGCAGCAGCGAGCGGACGCCGGCGCGCACCATGAGGTCGTCCCAGCGCTCCAGGGCGTGCAGGTTCGGGAGGATCAGGTCACACGCGGTGGCCGTCTCGTCGATCACGTTGGCCGTGCTCACCTTGAAGGGCACCTTGGCGAACGCCTCCGCATACCCGCCACTCTTCGGCAGCGCATACAGTGGGTTCGCCTCGTGCACGAAAGCGACCTCGAGCTCGCCGGCGGCCATCCGGGCGAACAACGCCTGCACCTCCCCGTAGCCCCCCGTCGGAGTCGTCCCCGCGCCGAACTTGACCGTGGTGCCGAGGTTGCCCGCCGCCGCGTTGGCCAGGTTCACCGCATGGCAGAGATCGATCGCGCCACGGTGCTGCGCGGCAATCCCGCCGGCCACCGCGAGGGACGGCCCGGCCGCCGCGAATTCGTCGGCGATCGTGGCGAGGCGCGTCGCGTCGATGCCAGTCCGGGCGCTGACCTCTTCCGGCGTCCAGCGCGCGAGGTCCCCGCCCAGCACCGAGCCCTTGGCCACGGCCGCCGCCCGGGCAAGCAGCAGCGCCACGTAGACCTCGGTCCCCGCCGCCACGTCGAGCCACTCGTCGGCATTGGCACCGGTCAGGTTCATCCGCGGGCCGACATACACATGCTTGGCCATCGTGCCGTCATGAAAGCCGTGGCTCGCGGCGAAGCCGCGGGTCTGCGCCAAGGTGGCGCCCCACGTCTCGAGGAAGTCCGCCCCGAAGGAGACGATGTACTGCGCGGCGCCGAAGTCGTAGGCCGGGAGATCGTCGCGGCCGAAGGTGCGTTGGTTGGCACGGGACTCCGCCTCGCGGGCGAACGCGGTCCAGGCCACCGTGGTCCCGCCGAGGCCGCCGATCATCCCCTCGAGCAGCGAGGTGAAAGTGCCACCGCCGTAGCCGTTGATCGCACCGATCCGACCGTTGGCCTGTCCGAGGCGCGCGGCGAGACGCGCGATCGCGTCCTCCCACGTGATCTCATCGAAGCCGCCCGCGGCGTTCCGCGCCATCGGGGCCCCGATGCGGTCCGGATTGTAGAGGGCCTGCAGCCCCGCCTGACCCCGGCTGCAAAGCGTACCGGCGTTGACCGGGTGCTCCGGGTTGCCCTCGAGCTTGATCGCCCGGGCCTCGCGCGTGACGACGTGCACGCCGCACCCGGTCGCGCACTCCGTGCAGGTCGAGGCATAGACCGTCGGGATGCCAGGGACCTGCTGCTCGGACTGGACCATGTACGGCACCAGCTTCGCCACGCGGTCAGTCGAGCACCCACTCAGCGCCGCCGTCCCGGCACCCGTGACGCCCAGAACCTTGAGGAACTGTCGGCGATCTACGCCCTGCTCTGCCTGCTCGTCGGCCATCGCCGCTCCGGAATCGTTGGGTCGGATGGTCATGTCAGTAATGGCACGCGGTGCAGTCGCGTGTCACGTTGCGTTCAAGGTGGCAGTTGATGCACCACCCCATGTTGTTGACGTTCTGGACCTGGTAGACCTGGGGCATCCGCGCCACGTTCCCGTGGCAGGTGGCGCAGGCGTTCTGGCCGAGCGCCTTGATGTGCAGCTGGTGCGGGAAGTGGACGTGGCGCGCGAGGTTGTGGATGCGCACCCACTCCACCGGCGTCCCCGCCGCCCAGGCATCCTTCAGCTTCTTGATTTCGATGCGATTGGTGGAATCCTTGCCCGCCACCGCCAAGTGACACCCCATGCAGGTCTGCATGCTGGGGATCCCCGGCTCCGACGACACCGCCACCGAGTAGTGGCAGTACTGGCATTCCATCTTGAGCTGGCCGGCGTGGATATCGTGCCGGAAGAAGATCGGCTGCTTGGGGCCCTTGTAGGAGGCCGAATCGGACGGCGTCAGCGCGGCCGGCAGGCTGGCCACAGGCTGCTGGGCGCCGGAGGAGCCGGAGGAGCCGGTGGCAAGGGCAAGCACCCCCGCCGTGACCGACGCGACCATTCCGAGACCGACGAGGAACCGCTTGCGCATATCAGCTGACCGCCGAGGAGGAACCGTGCGAGTGAACGCGAGGTGAAACACTTCACGAGCCTGCGAATCGTGCACAAAGCGGGAGCCGACGTGCCGACTCCCTCGCCGGGCGCAAAACTAGCGAACCGAGGCACTCCGTTCAACTACCGGGGCCGGAAAGGTCGGGATGCGGAGAACTACCCGCGTCGGCCGAGCCGGTTCCCCGTCGCTTTGGCGGGAGCGGGGGCAGGACCCCCCGGCGCCGGAGGAAGTGCCCCACCTCCAGCCCGATCGCCCGAAACAGGCCGGCCTCGCGGGCGTCCAGATCGGCTCGATAGAGAACCTCCCGGAAGCCCCGCATGACCAGGTCCGGATCCCGCTTCTTGAAGAACTCGATATCGATGAGCGCGGTCTTCCAATCGGTGAACAGCGCCTCCAGGGTGGCGTGGTCCGCCGGGGGAGCCGCGTGCCGGGGGGGCTTGAAGGGGATGTCATCCCCGCCCCGGGCGATCCAGCTCTCATAGGCGAACACCCCCACCGCCTGCGCCAAATTGAGCGAGGTGTAGGCGGGGTTGCCACTGATGGTCACCAAGGCATCGCAGCGGTCCAGCTCCTCGTTCTGCAGCCCGTGGTCCTCCCGCCCGGCCAAAATCCCGACCCGCCCCCCACCGCTCCGCGCCACGAGCTCGGCCGCTGCCGCCCGGGGGCGCAGCATGGAGCGCTTCGCGGTCCGCTCGCGCCCGGTGAGCGCCAGCACGTAACTCAGGTCGGCGAACGCCTCGTCGAGCGTGTCGTGGATGGTCATCCGGTCAATCACGTCCGCGGTGTTGTGCGCGACCCCCTCGAGCCGATAGGGGTCCACCGAGCACTCCGGCTTCACCAGCCGGAGCTCGGTGATCCCGAAGTTCTTCGCCACCCGTATGCAGGAGGCGAGGTTGACCATGTCCTGCACCGCCACCAGCACCAGGACCGGGGCTGTCTCGGGGAGGGGCGTCACCCGCGCAACTCCACGTCCGCCGCCACCTCGGCTGAGCGGATCGGATCGAGATAGTCGGCAAACTCGCCCAACTGGGCCCGGTGCATCCGGTAGAGCTCCCGCGCATGGGCCAGGACCGGGTCGGCGATCCCGAGCTCGGCAGCGAGGTCGTGGGCGATGCCGATGTCCTTCTCGAGCAGCGCCAGGCGGAACAGCCGGGGCCAGGTGCCGCTGAGCACCCGCTCGGGCACGAGCGCCTCGCTCACGAACGACCGCCCGCTCGAGGCATTGAGCACGTCCACCGCGGCCCGCGGGGCAATCCCCGCCTTGGCCAAGGTGGTGAGCCCCTCGGCGAGCGCCAGGATGTTCACGGCCAAGAGGGCATTGTTGACCGCCTTCATGGCGTGGCCTGCCCCCACCGGACCGAGGTGCACCACCTTGGCCGCAAACGGGGCCACCACATCGCGGGCTCGGGCGATATCATCAGGATGCCCACCGCACATGACGGTGAGCTGCCCCGTGGCCGCCAGCGGCGGGCCGCCACTCACGGGGGCATCCACGAAGCCGATGCCATGCCCGGCGAGCCGGCGAGCGGTTTCGCGCGAGGTCGCGGCATCACCGGAGGTGCAGTCCACCAGCACGGCACCGGCGCGCATGGTCATCAACAGGCCGTCCGGCCCGTCGAGCAATCCCGCCACCTCAGCCGATGTCGGGAGGCAGGTCACGATGGC
>JBBQQJ010000230.1:0-3934 GCA_038216165.1 Gemmatimonadales bacterium
CCACCCCTCCACCGGCCCGCCGGGGAGGCGATGCCGCGGGCCAGATGGCGCCGACGACCCGCGCATCGGCCCCCTCCGCCGCGGCCGCGGCCGCCTCGGCCGCGTCGTGCACGGAGCGGAACACCAGCAGCGGATGGCCATCGCGGCGGCGAAGGGTGCGCGCCTCTGCCACGGAGAGGTCGTCGCTCCGGAGGATCACGCCATGCGCGCCGGTGGCCGCGGCGATGTCGGCACGGCCGGTCACCAGCACCTGGGCGTCCGGTGCGCGCGCCTGGCGCACCAGGCGAACGGCGTGGGCGGTGAGCGCGTCGGCCGAGGCGCCTGGGCAGCGAGCCACCAACGCCACCGCGGGTCCGGCGGCCGCGATCGCCGCGGCGAGGATGCCAAGATCCTCGCGGGCGGCCACCACCTGGTTGGTGTAGGCGAGCACCCGCGGCAACGGCCTCACGCGAAGGTGCTGTCGTCGGGCAGTTGGGCCCCGCGGTACCAGGTGAGCGCTGGCATGCGTCGCCCGCCCGCCGGGGTCACCTCGCCGAGCGGGAGCCAGGCATCGGCGCAGGCGGCCATGACGGTGATGCCCTGCACCGTCAAGGTTCCCGGCGCGGCGGCGAGCGGCGAGCGGCGAACGGCGAACGGCGATGCATCCTCCGGAGCATTGCTCGCGGTTCGTGGCTCGCTGTTCGGCGCGAACAATTTGAGATCCCGCCCTCCGATGCTCGTCCATGCCCCGGGTGCCGGATCCATCGCCCGGATGTGCGCGTCCACCACGGTGGCCGGTGCCTGCCAGTCGATGCGGGCGGTGGGGCGGTCCAGCTTGGGCGCATGCGTGGCGAGCACGTCGTCCTGCGGCTCCGGTGCCTCGCCGCTGGCGATGCGGGGCAGTGCCTCCAGCAGCGCGTCGGCGCCGAGCTGGGCGAGCCGATCGAAGAGGATGCCGGTGGTGTCGCTCGGGGCGATCGGCGTACGGCGCGTGTGCCAGACGCCGCCGCTGTCCAGCCCCGCCTCGACGCGCATGATGCTCACCCCTGTCTCGGCATCGCCCGTCTTGATGGCCCAGTGGATCGGAGCGGCGCCGCGCCAGCGCGGCAGGAGGGAGGCGTGCACGTTCACCAGGCCCAGCGGGGGGATCGCCAAGAGGGCGGGGCGGAGCAGGTGGCCGTACGCCACCACCACGCCGAGGTCCGGGGCGAGGTCGGTGAGCTCGGCCATGAACGCTGGCTCGCGCGGATTCTCGGGGGTGAGCACCGGGACACCGGCGGCGGTGGCGGCGGCCTTCACGGGGCAAGGGAGCAGGGTGGAATGCGACCGGCCCCGCGGTCGATCCGGTTGGGTCACCGCGGCGATGACCTCGACACCGGCCCAACGCAGGGCCTCGAAGCTCGGGACCGCGAACGCGGGCGTCCCGAAGAAGACGACGCGCATCACCCCTTCGCTTCCGACTCCTCGGCACTGGGTATCCTGGTCAGCCCGAGGCCCTTGTTCTCCTTCTTCCACCGCGTGACGAGCAGTTGCTTCTTGAGCATCGAGAGGTGATCGATGAAGAGCACCCCGTCGAGGTGGTCGACCTCGTGCTGCACCGCGCGGGCGGCAAGGCCTTCGAGCTCGAGGCGGAACGGCGCGCCGTGTTCGTCGTGGGCTTCGAGCGTGATCCGCTCCGGGCGCGTCACTTCGGCGAACGCCTCGGGGATCGAGAGGCAGCCCTCTTCGGCGCCGGCGGAGCCGCTGTGCGCGACCACGCGTGGGTTGACCATCACGAAGCGATGGTCGTCGGCATCAATCACGGCCGCGCGGACCGCGCGCCCCACCTGATTGGCCGCCAACCCGACGCCCATCGCCACGTCCATCGTGTCGAACATGTCGGCAACGAAGGCACGGAGCGCGTCGTCGAAGGCGCTCACCTCCGTGGCCGATTCACGCAACACCGACGAGCCGAGGAGGTGGATCGGGAGGATGGCCATCAGGTCAGGCCGGGCGTGGCCTGGTCGCCCACGCGGATGATGCGTGGCCGCTCCACCACGAGCTGGGCCGAGCCGCAATCGAAGGTGACGAGCTGGTCCTTGATGTCGCGGACCTTGCCCACCAGTCCGCCGGCCGTGGTGATCTCGTCGCCCTTCTTGAGCGCGGCGAGGATCTCGGCGGCCTTCTTCCGTGCCTGACCCTGTGGCCGGATGATCAGGAAGTAGAAGACCAGGCCGATCGCCAGGAACTGGAGCAGGAGAATCATCATCGAGTTGCCACCCATCACGCACTGCCTTTCGAGAAGTATCGCGCCCGCCACTCTGTGGCCCACGCGCCGAACGTGCCATCGAGCACCCGCGCCCGCGCCGTCTCGGCGAGCCGGACGAGGAAGCGGAGGTTGTGGATCGAGACCAACCGCTGGCCGAGCTGTTCCTCGACCACGAACAGGTGCCGGAGGTAGCCACGCGAAAACCGGACGCAGGCATCGCAGTCGCACCCGGGATCGAGCGGCAGGTCGCTGAGCCGGTTCACGGCACCACGCACCTGCACCTGTCCGACCGTGGTCCACGCCGAGCCGTGCCGGCCATTGCGCGTGGCCGCCACGCAGTCGAACAGGTCCACCCCGCGAGCGATCCCCTCGACCAGGTCGTCGGGAAACCCCACCCCCATAAGATAACGCGGGCGCTCCGTAGGCAGGTGGGGCGCGAGATCCTCGAGGACCTTGTGCATGGCGGGCTTCGGCTCGCCCACCGAGAGGCCGCCGATGGCGATGCCGGTCCACGGGTCCCGCGCGAGGATCCCCGTGAGCGAGGCCTCGCGCAGGTCAGCATGGGTGCCGCCCTGCACGATCGGCCAGAGGGTCTGCCGGTCGGGGGTGCCGGCACTCAGCTCCGCGTGGCGGTGCTTGCAGCGATCCAGCCAGCGCAGGGTACGCTCCATGGCATCCACGGCATCGGCGTGACTCGACTTGCCGGGAATGAGGTGGTCGAAGGCCATGCAGACGTCGGCCCCCAGCGCCCACTGGATCTCCATCGCCTTTTCGGGCGTGAGTCGGCGCCGCGAGCCGTCGATGTGTGAGGTGAACTCCACCCCGTCCTCGTCGAGCCGCTTCATGCCGCTGAGCGAGAACACCTGGAAGCCGCCGGAATCGGTGAGCATCGGCTTGGACCAGGTGGTGAATCGGTGCAGCCCGCCGAGCGCAGCCACCGTCTCCTCGCCCGGCCGCAGGTGGAGGTGGTAGGTGTTGCCGAGAACGATCTGGGCCCCGAGGCGCTCGACCTCGTCCGGATGGAGCCCGCGGACCGCGCCGTGCGTTCCCACCGGCATGAAGCACGGTGTCTGCACGACACCGTGCGGCAGCACGAGCGTCCCGGCGCGCGCCCCATCACTGGTGCCGTCGAGCGTGAACTCAAACACTCAGGTGACCACCGCGGCGATGATCCGTTCGATCTGGCGCTGATGGCGGAGGTCGTGTCCCGCTGCCATCCGGAGGATCCGCTCGAAGGTTTCCTCGCCGCGCTCGGCATGGACGCCGATGCGCTGCATGTCTTCGGGCGTGGCGCTCGCCCAGACGCGCATGTTCCAGCTCCGCTGCATCGTGAAGGCGTGGAACGCCTGGGCCGCATCGGCCTCGGCATACGCGAAGCGCTCGACCCATTGGTTCTCGTCGTAGCCCACCAGCAGCGGTCGATCGGCGGTCAGCACGATCCGCGCGCGCCAGCCAAAGGCGAGTTCGGCATCGGCGAGATGGCCCAGGACCTGGACGATCGACCACTTCCCCGGCCCTTCGGGCACATAGAGCGATGGCTCAGGGAGGTCATCGAGGTGCGTGGTGAGCCAACCGGGCATCGCCTCGAGGGAGTCGATCGGGTCGCGGTCGCCGAGGAGGGCGAGGGTCTCGTCCACGTACGCGGCAGTGGTCGGGGAGGGATGGGTGGGCTGGGTCATCAGATCCTCACAGGAGGCACATCGCGTC
>JBBQQJ010000231.1:0-3918 GCA_038216165.1 Gemmatimonadales bacterium
GAGCGGCTGGAGGAGCGCCTGGCGGCGCTGGGGGCGGAGCTCGCCAGTCAGCGTCCGTTGCCCTACAGTGCGGCGCTCAGCGGCGGCCGCTCGGTGGCGGACTGGCTCGGGGCGCTCGCGCGGGCCGAGCCAGCGACACGACCGCCCCGTGCGGGACAGGGACTCGACGCCTTCTACCACGCGCCGCCGGCACCGCCGGAGGCCACCACGGACTTCGAGGCGTTCCAGCGCTGGCTGGAAGGACTGGGCCGATGAACCGACTGCACGTCATCAATGGGCCGAATCTGAACCTCCTTGGCACGCGCGAGCCGGGGTTGTATGGCGCGACGACCCTGGCCGAGCTTGAGGCGCAGGTGCGTCGGCACGCCGACACGCAGGGTGCGACCGTGACGTGGGTCCAATCCAACCATGAGGGCGACCTCGTGGACGCGGTGCAACGGCTGCGCACCGAGGCCGACGGTGCGATCGTCAACCTGGGCGGGTACACCCACACCTCGATCGCGCTGCGGGACGCCTTCCTGGCGGCCCAGGTGCCGTTCATCGAGGTGCACCTGACGAACCTGTTCGCGCGGGAACCGGCCCGGCACCACTCGGTGACCGCGGATCTCTCCCGCGGGGTGATCACGGGACTCGGGCCGATGGGCTACCTGCTCGCGGTGGACGCCCTGCTCGCGGGGTTGCGTGCGGGCTGACGCGCCGCGCGTGCCTGCGCTCACCGCCGCGCTGGAGCGCGCGGAGGTGGATGCGCTGGTGCTCACCCACTTGCCGAATATCCGATGGCTGACTGGTTTCACCGGCTCGGCGGGCATCGTGGTCGTCACCCCGCACCGCGTGTCGTTGGTGACCGACTTCCGTTACGCCGTGCAGGCACCCCTGGAAGCCGGGCCCGACATCGAGGTGATCATCGATCGCACGAATGTGTGGGCCCGGGTGCACCACCTGCTGGCGGCATGCCCCCGGGTGGGGATCGAGGGCCACGTGATGACGGTGCGGGAGGCGGAGCGCCTCGCGGCCGCGCTGCGCGGGAGCGCGCTGCTGCCGCTCCATGATACGGTCGAGCGGCTCCGCGAGGTGAAGGACGCTGACGAAGTCACTGCGATTCGTGAGGCAGGGGCGCTCGCCCAGGAGGCGCTCGCGGCGGTCCTGCCGACGGTGCGCATTGGGGAGCGGGAGCTCGACGTGGCGGCGCGTCTGGAGGCGGCGCTCCGGCTCCGAGGCAGCGAATGGCATCCGTTCCAGACCATCGTCGCCTCGGGGCCGCGCTCCGCCCTGCCACATGCCCGGACCACCGACCGTGTGCTGGCCCTTGGGGACTTTCTGCTGATCGACTTCGGTGCGGAAGTGCGCGGCTATTGCGCGGATATCACGCGCACCATGGTGCTCGGTGCCGCGGATGACCGGCAACGCCTGGTCCATGCGCTGGTGCAGGAGGCGCAGGCGCGCGCCCGGACCCACGTGCGGGCCGGGATGTCGGGGCGGGAGGCGGATGCCCTGGCGCGCGACCTCATCGCGGAGCGCGGCTACGGCGATGCCTTCGGTCACTCCCTTGGCCACGGTCTGGGGCTTGAGGTCCATGAGGCGCCGCGGCTGGCGACCACGGTCGAGACGCCACTGCCGGTGGGTGCGGTGGTGACCATCGAGCCGGGGATCTATCTTCCGGGGTGGGGTGGGGTCCGCCTCGAGGACGACGTCTGGCTTTCTCCCGACGGCCCGGTCCTCCTGACCGACGGCCGCACCGATCTTCTGATTCTCGATTCCTCAGGCGGTACCTGACGTGGCGACGACGGCCGACATCCGGAACGGGCTCGTGATGGAGCTCGACGGCAAGCTGATGCAGATTACCTACTTCCAGCACGTGAAGCCCGGCAAGGGCAGCGCGTTCGTGCGGACCAAGCTCCGCAACGTGCTGACCGGTGCCATGCTCGATCGGACCTTCCCATCCGGGGAGCGGATCGACGTGGTGCAGCTCACCCACCGGCCGATGACGTATTCGTACCGCGACGGCGAATTCTATCATTTCATGGACCTCGAGACGTACGACGACGTGATGCTCACGGGGGCGCTGATCGGCGCGGACCAGCTCAAGTACCTCAAGGAAGGAATGGAGTGTACCGGCTTGATGCATGATGACGCAGTGATTTCCATGGAGCTGCCGATGTTCGTGGAGCTCGAGATCGTGGAGACCGACCCGGGCATCCGGGGCGACACCGCGACGGGCGGCACGAAGCCGGCCAAGCTGGAGACCGGGGCCGTGGTCCAGGTTCCCCTCTTCGTTGAATCCGGCACGGTGATCCGCGTGGATCGTCGTGACGACAAATACCTGACGCGCGTATGAACCCGGACGAGATGCAGGACCTCGCCCGCGCCCTGGAGAAGGTTCCCGGGCTCAAGGGAATCGAGATGCGTGACGTGCGCCGTCTGGCGCAGCTGCTGCGTGAGCAGCCCGAGATCGGGTCGATCGAACTCAAGGGCTTCTTCGGCACCGGCGTGGTGATCCATCGCACCAGTCACGGTGGTGGCGCACCGGCCCCGATGGCGTGGTCCCCGCCGGCCGCCCCGGTTGGCGCACCTGCGGGGGCGGCCCCGGCAGCGGGGGGCGCCGCCGTCGAACCGCCCGCGGCACCGGTCGTGGCGCTCAAGGAGATCAAGTCACCGATGGTCGGCACCTACTATGCCCAGCCGGAACCCGGCGCCGAGCCCTATGCCCGCATCGGCTCGCGCGTTGCCCCGGGGCAGACCGTGTGCCTCATCGAGGCGATGAAGATCATGAACGAGATCGAGGCCGAGATCAGTGGCGTGATCCGCGAGGTGCTGATTGAGGACGCGTCGCCCGTCGAGTATGGCCAGGTCCTCTTCCGTGTCGACCCGAATGGGTGAGGGCGACGCCGCGGCCCCGGAGCTTACCCCGCCGGAAGGGGGCATGGGGCATTTCGCCTTCCGGCCGGCGATTGTGGAGATGATCCGACGCGGTGCCTCCGACCTGCTCCTCAAGGCGGGGCGTCCGCCGACGGTGCGGGTCAACGGCGAGCTCGAGATGCTCGAGCTGCCCGTGCTGCGCCCGGAGGAACTCAAGACGCTCGCGGAGCAGGTGATGACGCCCCGGCAGTTGCGGGAGTTTGCCGAGACCAAGGAGGCGGACTTCGGCATCGGGGTGCCGGGCATCGGCCGCTTCCGTACCAACGTGTACCAGCAGCGCGGGACGGTCGCGTTTGCGCTGCGCGCGATCCCCTACGAGGTGCGTGGCGTCCGCGAACTGCTGCTGCCGCCGGTGATCCACGACATCGCCGGACGGCCGCGCGGCCTCGTGCTGGTGACCGGCATCACGGGTAGCGGGAAATCGACCACCCTGGCGGCGATGATCGACCACATCAATCGCAAGCGCCGGGTGAACATCATCACGGTGGAGGATCCGATCGAGTTCCTCCACCGAGACCAGTTGGCGAACGTCTCGCAGCGGGAGGTCGGGAGCGACACCCTCGGCTTCGGCACGGCGCTGCGGCACATCCTCCGGCAGGATCCCGACGTGATCCTCATCGGCGAGATTCGTGATCAGGACACGATGGACACCGCGCTCAAGGCGGCCGACACGGGCCACCTGGTGCTCTCGACGATCCACACCACTGACGCGACGCAGACCATCTCGCGGGTGCTCTCGTTCTACCCGCCGCACCAACACTCGGAGATCCGGATGCTGCTGAGCACGGCGCTCGCGGCGATCATCTCGCAGCGGCTGGTCCCGCGGGCGGACGGCACCGGACGCGTCCCCGCGGTCGAGGTCCTCGTCAACACCGCGGCGGTGGCCGACAACATCCGTGACACGCAGAAGGCCCTCAACATTCCCGAGCTCATCGCCGAGGGCGGCACCACCTACGGGATGCAGTCGTTCGACCAGTCGCTGATGCGCTGGTACCAGGACGG
>JBBQQJ010000232.1:0-3897 GCA_038216165.1 Gemmatimonadales bacterium
CAACCGTACACGATGGTCAACGACCACCGCACCGAGCTGAAGCACTCCGATGTGCACGGCGTGATCGATGGCGACCTCGACCCGTTCATCGGCGCGTACCTCAAGCGCTTCGGGGGGAATGCGGCATGAGCGACCCGCTCCTGGAGCGCGGCCACGTCGAGGAGGGCCGCCGGTCCAAGCTCGCCGAACTCGCCGCCCTCGGTATCCCGGGCTTCGCCTACAGCTTCGCGCGCGACCACAGCAGCGCGGAGGCGCTCGCGCGCTGGGACGACGCCATGGGCGAGGCGGGGCCGGTGGTGCGGCTCGCCGGTCGGCTCGCCGCCTGGCGCGCCCAGGGCAAGACCGTGTTCGCGCATCTCGAGGATGCCGCCGGGCGGATCCAGCTCTACCTGCGGCGGAATGACCTCGACGCGGCCTGGTCACTCGTCGAGCGCCTCGACCTCGACGACCACGTCGGGGTGGTGGGGCGGCTGTTCCGCACGCGCGCCGGCGAGGTCACGATCCACGTCGAGGCGATCACCCTGCTTGCCAAGTCGCTGCGGCCGCTGCCGCGCGGCAAGGTGGAGCGGCTCCCCGATGGGACCACCGTCACCCACGGCGGCCTCGTCGACCCCGAGGTGCGCTATCGCCAGCGCTACGCCGACTTCGCGGTTCACCCCGAGTTGCGGGAGACCTTCCGCCTCCGTGCCCGGCTGATCGCCCATCTCCGACGCGAGCTGGACGCGGCCGGCTTCCTCGAGGTCGAGACCCCGATCCTGCAGCCGCTCTACGGCGGTGCCTCCGCGCGGCCCTTCACGACGCATCACAACGCGCTCGACATGCCGCTGTACCTCCGCATCGCCGACGAGCTCTACCTCAAGCGCCTCATCGTCGGGGGCTTCGAGCGCGTCTACGAGATCGGGCACGATTTTCGGAACGAGGGGATGGATCGGACCCACAACCCCGAGTTCACCATGCTGGAGTGGTACGAGGCGTATGCCGACTACCATCAGGTGCGCGCGCGCTTTGAGGCACTGCTCGACGGGGTGATGGAACACGTCGTGGGCACCAGGGTGATCGAGCGCGGCGGCGTCACGCTCGACTTCACACCGCCCTACCGACGGGTCACGTTCGTGGGCGGTATCCGCGAGGCGACGGGCCTGGACGTGCTCACGGCCGGAGATGATGCGTTGCGTACCTGGCTCCGCGAGCAGGGCGAGCCCGCCGACCTGGTGGCGACGATGGCTGGTGGTCGGCTCCTCGACGAGGTCTTCAAGCACGCGCTCGAGCCGAGCCTCGTGCAGCCGACCTTTGTGGAGGACTACCCGCGCGCGCTCTCGCCGCTCGCCAAACCGCATCGGGATGACCCGCGCCTCACCGAACGTTTCGAGTTCTTTGTGCTCGGGCGCGAGATCGCCAATGCCTTCAGCGAGCTGAACGACCCCGAGGACCAGCGCGGGCGCTTCGAGGACCAACTCGCGCAGCGTGCGGCGGGTGACGACGAGGCCCAGCAGTTCGATGCGGACTACGTGCGGGCGCTCGAATACGGCATGCCGCCCACCGGGGGGATCGGGATCGGGATCGACCGCCTGGTCATGCTGCTGGCGGGTGAGGCGTCCATCCGCGATGTGATCCTCTTCCCGGCCATGCGACCCGAGGGCGCGGTCGCGCGTCCCGGGGACGCGGAGTAGCCCGCATGGCGCGGTGGTGGCCAACCGCCCTCGAGCGGCGGATCGCGATGCGCTACCTCCGTGGCCAGCGCAACACGCGTCGTGCGGCGCTGCAGACCGTCGTCGCCATCGGCGGGATCGCCATCGGCGTGACCGCGCTCATCGTGGTGCTCGGGCTGATGAATGGTTTGCGCGACGACCTGCGTGACCGGATCCTCATCGCTTCACCGCACCTGCGTGTGCTGCCCTACGGGGAAGGGTTGCGGATCGACGACTGGCGCGCCGTTGAGACGGTCGTGCGCGGCGTGCCCGGCGTGGTGGCTGTGGCGCCGGAGGTGATCACCGGCACAATGGCCCAGAACAACGCCCGCCACGTCGAGCTCGCCAAGGTCGCCGGGCTCGAACCCGGCGAGGGGACCAGTGTGATCACGGGGGTCGACGCCGCGATGGTCACCGGGGCGTTCCGCGCCGTGCCGCCCTCGCTCGACCTCGACGCGGGCGTGGTGGTGGGCTCCCGCCTGGCCGAGCGGCTCAGCGTGCAGACCGGCGATCACCTCCGCCTCGTGGCGCCCTCCTCGGCCCAGGTGAGCCGCGTGACCGGCACCGTCACACCAGTGTGGTGGGTCGTCGAGGTGACCGGCATTTTCGAGACGGGGATGTACATCTACGACGCCGAATTCCTGATGATGGACCGCACCAGTGCCCAGCGCTTTGCCGGGCTCGACAGCGCCGTGTCGACGCTGGCGGTGAGCGTGACCGACCCGTGGGCTGCGCCGCAGGTGAAGGCAGGCATTGATTCCGTCCTCGGCTACCCCTACCGCGTCGAAACCTGGCAGGAACAGAACGGCTCGCTGTTCGCCGCGCTGCGGCTGGAGAAGCTGGCGATGGGCCTCGTGATCTTCTTCATCATGATCGTGGCCGCGTTCAACATCGTGGGGACGCTCACGATGGTGGTCGCCTTCAAGACACGGGAGATTGGCATCCTGCAGGCGATGGGCCTGCCCGCGCGCGGGATCGCCCGGATCTTCCTTGCGCAGGGAGCCTATGTTGGCCTGATCGGCACCGGGATCGGTTTGGTCCTCGGCGTGGCGATCTCCGTGGCGGTCGATCGCGGCGGGCTGATTCGGATCGACCCGGCGGTGTACTTCATCGAGCACCTGCCGATCCGCACCGAATGGCTCGACGTGGCCCTCATCGTGGTGGCGGCCATCGGGCTCGCCATCGCGGCCACCATCCATCCGGCCCGCCAGGCCGCCGCGCTCGAGCCGGTCGAGGCGATCCGCGCCGAATGACGGCCATCATCGAGGGGCGCGCGTTGAGTCGGGCCTTCACCGGCGGCGATGGTCGTCCGATCATCGTGCTCGACGGTGCCGACATCGCCGTGGCCGGCGGGGAGTTCGTCGCGATCGTGGGGGCCAGCGGCTGTGGCAAGAGCACGCTGCTGCACCTCCTCGGCGGTCTCGATCGTCCCGACAGCGGCGAGGTGGCGCTGGAGGGCCGGGTGCTGGGAACGCTCGACGTCGAGGCGCTCGCGCTGGTCCGCAACCGTCGGGTGGGGTTCGTGTTCCAGTTCCATCACCTCCTGCGCGATTTCACCGCGCTCGAGAACGTCATGATCCCACTCCAGATTGCCGGTGTCGACGATCGCACCGCCAGCGCCCGCGCCCGCGCCGTGCTGGACGAGGTGGGCCTTGGCCCCCGCGCGCTGTCGCGGGTGACCGTGCTCTCTGGCGGGGAGCAACAGCGCGTTGCACTGGCGCGGGCGGTTGTGACGGACCCCGCCGTGGTGCTCGCCGACGAGCCCACCGGCAATCTTGATCCATCCACGGGCGCCGTGGTCCACGACCTCCTGGCCGATCTGGCCCGACGGCGCGGGACAGCGGTGATTGCGGTGACCCACAATCCCGCCCTCGCGGCACGCGCCGATCGGGTGCTCGCCCTCCATGGTGGCCTCCTCCAGCCGGCGGCGGCGGGAGAGGTGCCGGGATGACCGATTGCCAGCAGTGTCACGAGCGCGAGGCGGTGGTGCACCTCACGGAGATCAGCGGTGACACCGTCTCCACCGTCCACCTCTGCAGCCGATGCGCTGCCGAGCGCGGGGTGGCGCCCACCGAGCCGGACCCGGTGAACCCCCTCGGGGCGTTCCTGGCGACGCTCGGGAAGGGTGGGGCCCCGCTGGCGGCGGCCGCCGTCTCTGGCGAGAGCTGCCCGGGGTGCGGTGCGACGCTGGCCGACTTCCGCGCATCTG
>JBBQQJ010000233.1:0-3878 GCA_038216165.1 Gemmatimonadales bacterium
TCGAAGGCCCCCTCGATCACCGCCCGCCCCGCACCGGGACGGACCGCCGCGCGATCTGCCCGGTCGCCGAGGAGCAGGGCGAGCGCATCGACCAGCATCGATTTCCCCGCGCCGGTCTCGCCGGTGAGGACGTTGAGGCCGGGGCCAAGTTCGAGGGTCACGTCGGCGATGGTGGCGAGGTCACGCACCCGCAGCGAGCGCAGCATCAATCGCGGCCGGAGAGGTCGCCCCAGCGCATCTTGTCGCGGAGGCGGTCGAAGAACGACACTTCGGGAAAGCGGACGAGGAGCACGCGCCAGGGCGCCATATGGACCTGCAGGCTGTCTCCGGGCACGAGCGAGGCCGTGTGCTGCCCGTCGAAGGAGACGAGCAGCTCGTCCGGGTGGGGCTCCAGCGGAAAGACGCGGATCACGGCCGTGCCGTGCACCACGATTGGCCGTACCGAGAGGGAGTGCGGGCAGATGGGCGTGATCAACATCGCGTCGAGCATCGGGACCACCACCGGGCCACCGGCGCTCAGCGAGTAGGCGGTGGAGCCGGTCGGCGAGGCGATCACCAGCCCGTCGCCCGACACGGTGCCGACGAGCTGGTCGTCGATCTCCACGCGGTAGCGGACGACGCGGGCAACGCCGCCCTTGTGCAGCACGATATCGTTGAGCGCGGAGAGTTCGACGCCGGTCGGATCCTCGCGGCGGTGGACGCAGCCGAGGAGGACGGCCCGGCGTGAGATGGTGTGGCGTCCGGCCGCGAACCCGTCGAGCGCCTCGCGAACCTCCTCGCGGGGGACCGCGGTCAGGAAACCGATTCGTCCGAAGTTGGCACCGAGGATCGGCACCTCGCGCCCATCGAGCAGACGGGCCCCGCGCAACAGGGTGCCGTCCCCGCCGAGGGACAGGAGGACATCTATCGCATCGGGGTCGATGGGGGGGGGAGGCTCCGGCAGGAGCGCCCCCACCGTTGGATCGGCGCTCAGCGACCAGCCGCGCTCGGCCGCCTGCGCGACGGCGGCGTCGAGCACTTCCCGCAGGACGGGATAGCGCGGGTTCCCGAGCAGGCCGATCCGCAGGGGCGCCTCAGCCGACCACGGCCGGGCGCAGTGCCGCGCGCACCCGGTCCGCGATCCCCTGCGGGTTGAGGCCGTAGGCCGCCAGTTGGTCGGTCCGCGGCGCCTGCAGGATCAGTTCGTCAGCCACCCCCATGGCCAGCACCTTCACCTCCGGGTGGCGGCGCTGCATCTGCTCGGCGAGGTAGGCGCCGAAGCCGTTGATCACCGCGCCCTCCTCCACCGTCACCAGCACCTGGCAGTCGCGCACGAGCAGCTCGAGCATGGCGTCGTCGAGGGGCTTGAGAAAGCGGGCATTGACCGCGGCCACATCGAGGCCCTCGGCGGCGAGCGCCTCGGCCGCCGCGAGCGCGGGGAGGGCCATCGTGCCGACGCCGAGGATCGCCACCTCGCGCCCCGGCCGGAGGAGCTCCCAGGTGCCGTAGGGGATTGCGGGGATGCTGCCGACGGGATTCGGGTCGGTGGGGACCTTGTCGCGCGGGTAGCGCATCGAGAACGGACCGTCGTGCGCGAGCGCCGTCCGGAGCAGCCCCACGAGCTCGTCGCCGTCCTTCGGGGCGGTGACCGTCAGGCCCGGGACGGCGAGCAGGTACGGGATGTCGTACAGGCCCATGTGGGTCTGGCCATCCTCGCCGACCAGCCCCGCGCGATCCATGCAGAACACCACCGGCAGCTTCTGGACCGCGATGTCGTGGATGATGTTGTCGTAGGCACGCTGCAGGAACGTCGAGTAGATCGCGACGATCGGGCGGATCCCCTCCGCCGCGAGGCCGCCGGCGAACGTGACCGCATGCCCCTCGGCGATGCCCACGTCAAAGAAGCGCGCCGGATGGCGCTGCTGGAAGATGTTCGTGCCGGTGCCGCTGGGCATCGCCGCCGTAATCACGGCCAGGTTGTCGTGCTCCTCGCCGAGGGCCGCGAGGGCGTCGCCGAAGACCTGCGTCCACGTGGGCGGTCCGCTCGCCTTCTTCCGCGCCTCGCCCGTTTCGGGATCGTAGGCCGCCAAGCCGTGCCACTTCTCGCGGTTCGCTTCGGCGAAGGAGAAGCCCTTCCCCTTCTGGGTGAGGACGTGGAGCACGCGCGGCCCGGACAGCTTGCGAATGTGGGCGAGCGTCTCGGTCAGCTTGTCGAGGTCGTGCCCGTCAATCGGCCCGAAGTAGCGGAAGCCCATCTCCTCGAACAGCATCCCTTCGCTGAAGAGGTTCTTGACCGACTCCTCGACATTCTTGGCGAGGTGGACCACCCCGTCCCCGAAGACATCACCGAGCTTGAAGGTGACCTTCTTGATCCGCTCGCGGAGGCGATCGGTGCGCGGGTCCGCCACGATGCCACCAAGCATCTTCGAGATCCCGCCGACGTTCGGGGAGATGCTCATCCCATTGTCGTTGACGATCAGGAGGATGTCGCGGTCCGAGTGCCCGGTGTTGTTCATCCCCTCGTAGGACAGACCGCACGTGAGGGCCCCGTCACCGACCACCGCGACCACCTTGTGCTTCTGGCCCTGCAGGTCGCGGGCGGTAGCCATGCCCAGCGCGGCAGACATCGCCGTGCCGGCGTGCCCGGCACCGAACTGGTCGTGGTCGCTCTCGTCGCGCTTGAGGAACCCGGAGATCCCGCCCGGGCTGCGCAGGGTCTCGAACCGGTCGTTGCGGCCGGTGAGGAGCTTCCAGGCATAGGCCTGGTGCCCGACGTCCCAGAGGACCTTGTCGGTGGGCGAATCGAACTCGTACAGGAGCGCGATCGAAAGTTCGACGACACCAAGGGACGCACCGATATGCCCGCCGGTCACTGAGCAGCACTCGATCAGGCGGTCGCGGATCTCCTGGGCCAGCAGCGGCAACTGGGCACGGGAGAGCTGCTTCAGGTCAGCAGGGCCGTGGATACGTTCCAGAAGGGACATGGGAGCTTCCTGGGGACAGGGATCAGGAGGAGCGTGTCACAATATACCGCGCCAACGCGGCAAGGGATTCGGTGGGCACCCCGGCGGCCTCAAGCGCGGCAACGCCGTGGACCTCGTGGCGGGCTGCCGCGCGGCGCGCCTCGTCGACGCCCAGCAAGCCCACGTAGGTACTCTTCGCCACTTCGGCATCCTTGCCGGCGGTCTTGCCGAGTACCTCGGAGCTGGCGGTGGCATCGAGCACATCATCCGCTACCTGAAAAGCGAGCCCAAGTTCCTCGCCGTAGGTCCGGAGGGCCTCGAGGACTGGTGGCGAGGCGCCCGCGGCTCGTCCGCCGAGGACCACCGCGGCCCGGATCAGCGCCCCGGTCTTGCCGCGGTGGACCATCATCAGGCGGTCGAGGTCGAGGGAGACCCCCTCGGCCTCAAGGTCGAGCCACTGCCCTCCCACCATGCCCCGAATGCCCCCGGCCTCAAAGAGCTCGGTGGCCATGGCGCCCAGGGTCGTCCCATCGAGGGCGAGCGCCCCGGCGGCGCGGGCCAGTTCCTCGGCGGCCACGGGCACGAGGAGGTACCCGACGCGTGTCGCGACCGGCACGCCGTAGACGACGTGCGTCGTGGGGCGGCCCCGGCGCAGCGCGTCGTCGTCCATGCAGGGGAGGTCATCGTGGATGAGCGAATAGGTATGCACGATCTCGATGGCGGTGGCCACACCGGCGATGGCGGGTGAGCGACCGCCCGCCGCACGATAGGCGGCGAGCAGCAGCGCGGGACGGACCCGCTTGCCCGGCGACCGCAGCGCGTAGGCCAAGGCCTCCCCCATCGTCCCCGGCACTTCTGCCAGCAGGCGCGCCGCGCACGCGGCCAACTCGGTGTCGATCGCGACGCGCGCCTCCTCGAGGAGCGCCGGTATACTGG
>JBBQQJ010000234.1:0-3792 GCA_038216165.1 Gemmatimonadales bacterium
CCCAGCGGATCGACGGAGCCGTCTTGTCCACGCCGAAGGTCTGCGTGGCGGCCGACGTGCCGACGTTCGCCAGGCGGTCCGACTCGGTGCCTGAGACGCGGTACGGCGCGGTGCCCGGCGAGCCAAGGCCCGGGGTGCCGCCGATGAAGTTGCTCGCGCACTCCGGGATGTCCGCACCAGTGCCCGTGGGCATGGCGACAGCAGCCCCGCCACCGCAGTTCGGCGCGGTGTAGGAGGTGGCACGATCGCGCGTCGCGCGGATGCCGACACCGAGGTCGGTCGACGCGAAGTTGATGAACGAGTACGCCCCGTTGACCCAGCCCGTGACGGCCGGGGCCGTGCGGGTGATCGACGGCGTGGTCACCGACGGCGAACGCCAGTCAAAGCGGAGCGAGTCCGGGGTCGAGCCCGGCACGATCACGTTCGCGATGAGCGGCGTGGTCGGGAACGGATTGTTCGTGTTGTCGATCGCGCTGGTCACCGTGACGTTGTCACGCGCGCCACCGGTGTATTCATAGCCCGCCGAGCCACCACAGTTGGCCGCCGTGGCGCCCGCCGCGGTGTAGCCGAACGACGCCCGGAACGGCAGCGCGGTGTCGACGAAGTTCGTGCAGCCGCCAACGTTGAACGAGACGGTCTGGATCGAACGGCCCGGGGTGTAGATGACCGGGTAGACGGTGGTGGTGGTCAGCCCACCAGCGGTCGGGCCACCCCAGTACGTGAGGCCAGCCGTGTTGTTCGCGAACGCGCTCGGCGCAGACATGTCCGCCGCCCAGCCGTCCATGTTCGTGAGCACGATGTTGATCGTGTTCGTGGCCGTCGCCGACGCCCCGCGCGGATAGACCGCGGCCGAGATCGTGGTGGGGCCATTGAGGTAGTCAACCGTCGCGACACCAGTGGTGGTGTTCTTGACGAAGTTCGCGGTGTTGACCGAGAGCGAGATGATGCCGGCGGCCGGCGACGTGGCGAACGACTGCTTCGCGGCACGCTTGGCGCCGATGAAGACGTTCACCGAGTCAACAACCTGCTCGCCCGGATTGAAGTTCATGTTGACTTCGATCTGGCCGTTCACGTTGTTCAGCGGCACCGGGACGGTGTTCGCGAACTGGGTGACCGACTGGATCGAGATCTGCGCCGGCTGGATCGGGCGGACGGTCAGGCCGATCGAGGCCTTCGCGGTCTGGCCACCAGCGGTGGCGGTCGCCTCGATGAGGGCGGTGCCGTTCGAGACGGCGGTGATCAGACCCGTGGCCGGATCAACAGTCGCGACGGCGCCGTTGTTCGAGGTCCACGCGACGGTACCGGCGACGCCGGCCTTCGTCTGCAAATTGGACGACGCCTGGAGCGTCTGCCCAGCGGGAATGACGGCCGTGGTCGGCGCGACCGAGAACGACACGATGTTCGGCGTCTCGGGCGGCGGCGGCTGCGGCGTCGGCTCCGTGATGGTGATGTCGTCGCCACAGGCCGCGAGGCCGATGGCGAGGACGCCAGCCATGAGGAGCTTACGGTAATTCTTCAGCATGAATCCCCCTGAAGTGATTTTTCCCCGACCGGCACGTCCGGCGCGGGAAGTCCTGCGATGCTACTGACCTGCGGTGCTACTGTCCTGCGGTGCTGCTGTCCTGCGTGGCCCGTGACATCCAGTCGCACGGGCGAGGCCGGGGCTGCGAGAAACGCTCGCGACGCGGACCCCGAGTTCCGCGTCATTCCGACACCCGCCATCCCTCCGGCACGCCATGCGCGACTGGGTGGAATCCGGGGCCAGCACTTAAATACTACCGGGTGGTGCGTGGTCGGTCAAGACCACAAGTCCATATACAACTGGCACTTGCACCTCCCATCGTCCGACGCGACCTGCCCCCTGCTCCCCGCCTGGGAGTCCGATGGCAGACGAGTCCGATGGCACATCTAGCAAGTCCCGTGCTCAAACTTGAGGGGCCCGGTGATCCGGCCTAGCGACCAGGCCGGCGGAAGGTCAGCGTAGTACGCCCGCCGAGCTCGGCGGCGCTCACGGCGCGTACTGGCGAGGATTTCAACGCTTTGGCGAGGTCGCTCTTCCCCTCCACCCGGAGGGTCCCCACCAGCGATCGCTCGCTCCCGGGTGCCTGCTCCACCTCCACCACCCAGGTGGTCGTGCGCCCGCCGGCGTATCCGAATGACATCATTCGTGTCGCTCCGACACGCATATCCCCTGTCTGATGGCCAGTCCAGAACAGCTTGACCCCGTCCACACGGACCTCCCAGTCGTCCTCGCCTTCGGTGCCCCGGACCCGGTTGTTCCGAAGCGAGCGATCCCGGAAGAGGAGTCCGGACTGCCCCGCCACCCGCTCGAGGCGAGGTGCATCCCCCCCGACTGCCACCAGCAGCCACTCGGGGCCGCTGATGCCAACCGGCTGGGTCACCGCCACCCCCTGCCAACTGACCAGCACCGGGTGGTCGTCGCGACCCCGATCCAGGATCACCCCGTCCGACTGGACGCTGGCATACCGGCCGATGCAGAGCACGGCAGGCGTCCACGGCGCGAACCGTGGCTCGTCCTGAATCACCCGCTGGAGCAGCGGCGGCAGGTCCGCCACGGCGGTCGCCGCCCGAGGAGTGCCGGCCTTTCCGACCTGGGCGGCGGCCTGCTCCGGCTCGATGAGGTACCAGATGCAGAAGCCCCCCCGCGCTTCATCGAGCACCCAGGTGGGGCCCAGGGTGGATTGCGCCTGCACCGGCGCCGATGGCACGGCGAGGGCAAGGAGGGTCGCGCTCAGCACAAGGCGAGCAGGCGTCACGGGGACTCCTTCTTGGCCGCCTCGACGGCGGCACCGAGATGCAGGTAGCTCTGGGGGTCGAGCGCCGCGAACGCCGGATCAACATATCGCACCGTGCCGTCCGGGCCCACCACCACCACCACCCTCCGAGCACGGGTGCCATCGGCCGCATTGTATCGCCGCGCCACGGCGAGATCGGGATCGCTCAACAGTTTGAACGGTAGATCGAGCTCGCGCGCGAAACGGACATGGGTGGCCAGCGAGTCGCGGGAGATGCCGGCCACCACGACCCCGGGGCCGAAGAGCGTGGCCGCCCGCTCGCGAAAGGCGCGCCACTCCGCCGTGCACCCAGGGGTGAAATCGCCAGGATAGAAGGCCAGCACCACCACCCGACCCAGCTCCTTGGCGAGCGTGAACGGCTGCTCGGCTGGGCCCACGCCGTCGCGGGTAGCGTAGGGGAGCACGATGGCCGGCGCCGACTTGCCGACCCGGAGCTCCTCCGCCAGGCGGAGCGGCACCGCTACGGGGGGGCCCCCCCCCCCGGCCTGCGCGGCCACCGGCAGCGCGAGGGCGCAGGCCGCGAACCCCGCCAGCACGGCTCGGCGGCTCACGACCCCACCACCTTGGCGAGCTCGGCGGCAATCTCCTGTTCGCCCCCCGAGCCGGTGTAGCGGATCGTGCCGGTGCCATCCACGATCACCACGTACGACGTGACGGGCGCCCCGAAGGCGCGCACCGCCGTGCCGCGCGCATCGTAGAGCGTCCGGTAGGGCGGGCGCTCGCGTGCCACCCAGCGCTCCACCCGCGAGCGGGACTCGTTCACGGTCACATTGACCCCGTAGAAATCGGCGCGGCCGCGATGCTGCGCCTCCGCCGCACGCATCCGCGGCAGCAGCTCGTCGCACACGCTGCACCAGGTGGCCCAGAACTCGACGACCGCCGGGCGGCGCGTCGCCGCCGGGTCGATCGTGACCATCGTGCCGTCGAGCGCGGCCACCGTGACCACCGGCGCTCGCGTGCCCACGGCTTGCGCCCC
>JBBQQJ010000235.1:0-3781 GCA_038216165.1 Gemmatimonadales bacterium
ACCTGCTCCCCACCGCGGCCGGGCTCACCTACGTCGGTCGGCTCGACGCGGGCACCACCGGGTTGCTCCTCATGACGACCGATGGCGACGCGGTGCACCGGCTCACGCATCCGCGCTGGAAGGTGCCCCGGAGCTACATCGCGCTGGTGCACGGGGTGGACACCGCCACCCTTACGGGCAAGGTGAAGGAGCGCGTGGTGGTCGAGGACCGACCGGTCATCCCGACGCGGACCCGGGTTCGCCCCGGCAAGGAGGGGCGCAGCCTCCTCGAGGTCACCCTCACGGAGGGGCGCAACCGGATCGTCCGCAAGTGGGTCGAGGAGATGGGCGGCAAGGTGGAGCGCCTCGCGCGCATCTCCTACGGCTCGGTGCGGCTCGGGGACCTCAAGCCCGGCGAGTGGCGTCCCCTGACGCCGCAGGAGGAGCGCGGCCTCTACACCGCGATCGGCATGAAGCAGGAGGACGCGTGAGCTTTCCGGTACAGGCAGTGGTGGCGGAGGTCCAGAAGCGGATCGTGGGGCAGGAGGCGATGGTCGAGCGGTTGCTCATCGGCCTGCTCACCGGAGGTCACGTCCTGCTCGAGGGAGTGCCGGGCCTCGCAAAGACGCTCACGGTGCGCACCCTCGCCGACGTGCTCCACGCGTCCTTCTCGCGGATCCAGTTCACACCCGACCTGCTGCCGGCCGACGTCGTCGGGACGATGATCTTCGACACCCAGCACCAAGCGTTCACGGCGCGTCAGGGGCCGATCTTCGCCCAGATCGTCCTCGCCGACGAGGTCAACCGTGCCCCGGCCAAGGTCCAGTCCGCGCTGCTCGAGGCGATGCAGGAGCGACAGGTGACGATCGGGGGGACAAGCTACCCGCTGCCGTCCCCCTTCCTCGTCCTCGCCACCCAGAATCCGATCGAGAGCGAGGGCACCTACCCGCTCCCGGAGGCGCAGCTCGACCGCTTCCTGCTGAAGGTGCACGTCGGCTATCCGGAGCGGACGGAGGAGCGCGAGGTGCTGCTCCGGATGAGTCAGGCGAGCGCCAGCATTCCCGTCACGCGACTGGCAGAGCCATCGCAGGTGCTCGCGGCACGGCGCGAGATCGAAGGGCTGCACCTCGACCCCGCCCTGGCCGACTACATCATCGACCTGGTGCGCGCCACGCGCACCCCAACGGATGTGGGGCTCGGCGCCCTCGCCCCGATGATCGCCTACGGCGCCTCGCCGCGCGCGTCGATTGCCCTCGCCCAGGTGGCGCGGGCCCATGCCTACCTGCGCGGGCGGGACTACGTGGCGCCGGAGGACGTGCAACTGCTCGCGCCCGACGTCCTGCGGCACCGGATTGTGCTCACCTTCGACGCCGAGGCGGAAGGGCTCGATACCGATGCGGTGGTGACCCAGGTCCTCCGCGCGGTGCCGGTGCCGTGACATGGCGGCTCGCCTCCCTCCCGCGCTGCTGAGGCAGGTCCGCACGCTTGCCCTCCGGGGTCGGCGGGCGACGGACACGTTGGTGGGTGGCGAGGTCCGCTCCGTCTTCCGCGGCACCGGGATGGAGTTCTCCGACGTGCGTCCCTACACCGAGGGGGATGACGTCCGGCACCTCGACTGGAACCTCCTCGCCCGAACCGGACTCCCCTACGTCAAGCTCTACACCGAGACGCGCGAGCTCACCCTGCTGCTCGTGCTCGATCGCTCGCGCTCCACACTGGTCGGCGATCCGGAGCCGAAGGCGGCGCGCGCCATCGAGGTGGCGACGCTGCTGGCGCTGGTCGCACTGCAGCAGCAGGATCGCGTCGGCCTCGTGGCGTTCGGCGGGACGGTCGGTCCCGTGATCCCGCCGGGCCGCGGGCACCGACACGTCTATGGCCTGGTGCAGCGGCTCCTCACCCTCGAGCCCGAAGGGGGGGGGACTGACCTCGCCGGGGCGTTGCGCACGGCCGGGGCGTTGTTGCGCCGACGTGCGCTGGTGGTGGTCTGCTCCGACTTTCTCGCCCCGGGCTGGGAAGCCCCGCTCAAGGGCCTTGGCATCCGCCACGAGGTGACCGCGGTGGTCCTGGAGGACGCCCGCGAGACCCGCCTCCCGGACGCCGGCTGGATCCACGTGGCCGGTGCGGAGGGGGGGGCACCGGTGCTCTTCGACGCGGGCGATCCGGACGGACGGCGTCGGGCCCAGCAGACGGTCGAGGCCACCCGCCGGCAGCGGTCGTCGGCGCTGGCCGCGGCCGGCGTCCGGGAGGTGGTGGTGCGCACCGACGGCGACTACCTGCCCGCGCTGCGGGCGGCCTTCGGGCGTGGTCCGGGCCGATGATCCCAACGCAGGCTGGGGCACAGGCGCCAGCGCAGGCCGGTCGTCGCCCGACGGTCGGCGACACCATCACCGTGGTCCAGCGCGTCGCGGCGCCGCCCGGCGCCCTCGTGCAGCCGCGTCCCCCGGGTGACACCCTCGTGGCCACCTGGCTCGCCCCCCCCGAGGTCTCGCGTGAGGGCGACTCGGTGCGCATCGCCTACACGCTCACGGTCTGGGCACCGGGTCGGAACGATCTTGAGCTGCCTGGCGCGATCCTCGTGACGCGCGACGGGGCGGTGGACACCCTGCCCGCGGCACGGGTGCGGCTCGAGGTCACCTCGGTCCTCCCGGCGGATACCCGGCCGGAGACGGTGCCTCCGCGGGCGGCGCGCCCCTGGGTGCCCCGGGCCGACCGGACCGGGCTGCCGTGGCTCGTCCTGGTGCCGCTGGCGCTGCTCGTCCTGGCCGCGGCGGGATGGGCATGGCGCCGTCGCGGCCCCGTCCCCCCCCCCGTCACCGCGCCCGCCTCGCCGCGCACGCCGACGGCCCGGCTCGAGGCCTGGCTGGCCCAGGGGGAGGCGGCGCTCGTGGTGGACCACCTCGCGACCGACCTGCGGGACGCCCCGGAGGCCGAGGACTGGCGGGCCGCGGTCGCGGCGGTGCGCTTCACCCCGGGGGCCGGGGCCGCCTTGGCCGCACTCGCCCGGGAGGGACTGGCCCGGCGCGCCATCCATGATGGGGGGGGGACGTGATCGACGTCGCCCGACCCTGGCTGCTCCTCCTCCTGCTCGTGATCCCCTGGTGGTGGTGGCGCCGCCGCCGGTTGCCGAGCCCGGTGGCCACCGTGAGCGACGTGACGCCGTTCGCCCGGGCCGCCCGCGGCGCGTGGCGGCTGCACCTCCCGCCCGCACTCCGCAGTCTCGCGGGGGCCGCGCTGATCGTCGCGGCGGCCGGGCCATTCCGCCCGGGCGACCGGACCCTCGTCGCGAGTGACGGCATTGCCATCGTCGTCGCGATCGACGTCTCCAGCTCGATGCTGGCGGAGGACTTCGCGCCGGCCAATCGTCTCACCGTGGCGAAGCAGCAGGCCGCGGCCTTCGTGCGTGGCCGCACCGCCGACCGCATCGGTCTGGTCACCTTCGCCGGCGAGGCGCTCACCGTGGTGCCGGTGACGCTCGACTATCCCACCCTCGATCGCGCCATCACCGGCCTCGAGACCGGACAGCTCGAGGATGGGACCGCGATCGGCATGGGGCTCGCCACCGCGGTGGCCCGGCTCCGCAAGGTGCCGGGCCAGGAGAAGGTGGTCCTCCTCCTGACCGATGGTGAGAACAACCGCGGCCTCATCGACCCGCGCACCGCGGCCCAGGCGGCCGCGGCCTTCGGGATCCGGGTGTACACGGTGGGTGTCGGCAGCGAGGGCGAGGCGCGCGTGCCGACCCAGCGTGGGCTGAACGGGTTCCGCTACGAGGTGATGCCGGTGCGCATTGACGAGGCCTTGCTCA
>JBBQQJ010000236.1:0-3772 GCA_038216165.1 Gemmatimonadales bacterium
CACGCGCGAAACTTAGCCGCGAACGGCGAACAGCGAACAGCGAACGGCGGACGGCGAGGGCCGGGTGGTACAGCAGTGTGGGGCCGTCGACTGTTGCGCGTACGCAACACCTGGTGCCTGCCCAACGAGCCGGGGTTTCCGCTAACGCTGGTCGCCGCTCGCCGTTCGCCGTTCGCCGCTTGGCACCCCTCGTGCACTATCTTCACACGGTACAATCTCTGATTCACCCCCACCGCGGGATCCCGATGCGACAGCTCCCCTTGATCATGCGCCTCAGCCTGGCGCTCTTCATCCCGGCCGCCGTTGGGGCGCAGAGCCTGACTGACGGCGGCCTGTCCGGGACGGTGACCGACCTCGACGGCATCCCGATCGCCCAGGCCGCCGTGACGCTGGAGCGCGGCGGTCTTGCGTATCGCGTGGTCACCACGGACGCTGCGGGACGCTTCCGCTTCGACCCGCTGGGCACCGGGCGCTATGCTGTGCTGGCCGAACAGGTGGGGTTCCAGCCGGTTCGCGTCGGGTCGATCGTGGTCCTCGCGGGTCGCGTGGCCGGGGTGCCGATTCGCCTGGAGCGCCGCCCCCCGCCCATCAGCGCGCCGACCGAGGTGCTCTGGTCGGGCGGCGGGAGCACGGGGTCCCGTCTGGTGGAGGGGTTCGAGCTGGGGGGGTTCGATCGTGCCCGCCCGGCGACCGACGTGACCCGGGGGATCGCCGAGGCGGAGACCCCGCGGGACGGTCGGCCGGGAATGGTTGGTGCGGCTGGCGGTCTCCTGCCCAGTGCATCGCGTCTGATGGTGGATGGCGTGGAGGAGCTGTTGCTGCGGCATCCCGGGCTCCCGGGTGAGGGGGCGGCGGCGCCGCTGTTTGCGCGGGACGGGATCCAGACGGTGGAGTGGATCCGGGATCAGCGCGACGCGGAGTTGCGGGGCACCCCTGGCGCCCTCCTGACCATGCAGTCGGCGCGTGGTGGCGGCGCGACGTTCGTGCGGCCCTGGGCCAGCTATGCGGGCAGTGCCCTCGGCGGGGCGGCGGCCGACAATCCTGCCGACTCGTCGACCTCCTCGCTGCAGGCCGGGATCGCGCTGGGGGGGGCACTGAAGGCGGACACCGCTGGGTGGTTCCTGCGGCTGGACTACCAGCGGCTCGCCCTCCCCACGGCCGACCCGTTCACGGTGGCGCAGGACGGTGGGGATATCACCGCCGGGATCCTTGATGCCGCGACGGCCGCCGGTGCACCCGCCACGGTGGCCGCCACGCTGGCCCCCACGGTCCGGACCTGGGAGGGCGTGACGGGCGCCGGACGGATCGACTGGCGCTTCGGGGCGGCCAGCCAAATCACGGCCCGGCTCGGCGTCGCCTCCTGGGCCGAGGATGCGCCGGTGCCGGGGGACGCGCCCCAACTGGGTGCAGGCACCCGGCTCGAAGCGAGCGATGTCTCCGCGATGGTGGCCTTCGCCACCGCCTCCCGCCAACTCGGCAGCGAGACGCGCCTCGGCGTGCGCAGCGGAACCCGGGAGTGGTTGGGTGCGGATCTCCCGGCCGTCCGCCTCGCCAACGAGGGCATCGCCTTCGGTGGCGTCGCCACCCTCGCCGGTGATTTCAGTGAGCGGGTGCTCGATCTCACGCAGACGTTCCTCTACAGCTCCGGTCGGCACCAGCTGAAGTTTGGTGGGACCCTCGGGCGCCGTGCGATCAATTACGACTGGCTGCCCAACGGGGGGGGGCAGGCGGACTACGGTTCGCTGGCCGGCCTCGCGACAGGCACCGGGGCGTTCGTGCGCACCACGGCGTCCGACGCAGCAGCCGACCTCACCATTGCGGAAGCCGCGGCGTTCGCCCAGGACGCCATTCAGGTGACCCCCGAGATCGAACTGACGCTGGGGGTTCGCTACGAGACCCAGGCGCTGCCCGACGATGCGATCCGCCGCAATGACGCCTGGGGGCTGGTCAGCGGCGTCCGCAATGACCTCGTGCCGACCACCACGAAGGGCGCCATCGGACCACGGGCCGGCTTCACCTGGGATGTCGGCGGCACGGGTCGGACCGTCCTGCGCGGCTGGGCCGGCATCGTGCCCGGGCGGTTTGACCTGGCCACCTTTGCAGAGGCCGCGCGCGCCGACGGTGCTGTCACCGTCCGGCGGGCCACCGGCACGATTGGTTGGCCGGGTGCCACAACGGGCACCGCGCGCACCGCGCTCACGCTCTTTGGCCCCGAGGCGCGGCAGCCTCGCTCGTATGCCGGCAACATCGCCCTCTCCCAGGTGCTCGCGCCGGCGACCACGGTGACCGTGGGCATGGCCTTTCGGCACACCGACTACCTGCTCCGCCGCACCGATCTCAATCGGATCGGGGCACCGGCGGCGACCGGCGCGGACGGGCGCGACATCTGGGGAGCCCTGGAGCAGTACGGCGGGCTCATCGTCGCCGCCCCGGGTTCGAACCGGCGGTTCGACGAGTTCGACGTGGTCCACGGGCTCAGCTCCACCGGCTTCAGTGACTACCAGGAAGTGCACGCGACCCTGGAGCGCCGGATCGCCACCGGGCTCTCGCTGCACGGCGGCTATACCTGGTCGCGCACCGAGGACAACATGATCGGGCAGCGCCGTGCGGATCCGGTCGACCGCCTCTCCCCCTTCGACGGGGCCGTCGATGGCATCGCGTGGGACGAAGGGGTCTCCGACCTCGACGTGCCGCACCGCGTGGCCATGACGGCGCGCTACGAAACCGCTGGGACCACGCCGATCCGCGTCGCCGCGCGCTGGCGCTGGCGCAGTGGCTTGCCCTACACCCCCGGCTATCGCGGCGGCGTCGATGCCAACGGCGATGGGTCGGGTGAGAATGATCCGGTCGCGCCCGCGCAGGTGACAGGCGTCGCCGGACTGCTGGCCGATGCCGGCTGCGACGCGGCGCTGGTCGGTGGGTTCGCCGCCCGCAACAGTTGTCGGGAGGAGGCCGTGCAGGCCATCGACCTCCACGCCGCGATCGGCTTGCCGTTCGGGGGGGGGGGACGCCGGGTCATGCTGACGCTCGATGCCTTCAACCTCGGCGCCACGTCGACCGGCATCGTCGACCGGGCAGCCGTCCTGATCGATCCGGCGGGCAGCGTGAGCACGAACGGCGCGGGACAGCTCGTGCTGCCCCTCGTCGCCAACCCGAACTTCGGCCAACTCCTCGCGCGGCGCGGCGATCCTCGCCTCCTGCGCATCGGCCTGCGAGTGGAGAACTGATGATGCCCCCACGCCTGCTTCGCGCCGTCCTCCTGGCGCTGCCGCTCGTCGCCGCCTGCGAGAACGCCGGCCAGTCGCTCGCCTTTCCGGAGCTTGCCACCGGGCAGATCGCCGTGGGCATTTACCTCGATCGGGATGCCTCCCAGACCCAGACCGCCGGCGACACCGTGGTCCCGGGCGTCCGGGTCGCGCTCCTTGCCGCCGGCGGTCGCGACACCCTCAGGGTGGCGACCAGCGGCGCCGATGGTGTTGCCCGCTTCCTCGACGTGCCGATCGGGACCTACCGGGTGCGGGTGGACCGCGAGGCCCTCGGCGACTCACTCCCCGTGGTGGTGGGCGACACGGGGACGCTGCGCATCCTCGCTTTTCCTGATTCCGCCGCGGCAGGGCGCGCCGTCCGCCTGAGCTATCAGGAGGTGACCATCGCCGAGGCGCGCGCCCTCCCCGCAGGCCGCCGTGTCTTCGTGCGCGGCACCGTCCTCTCCGGGCTGCAGTTCTTTCGCGATTCCAGTACCCATGTGGTTGCCGGCACGGGATATCTCCGG
>JBBQQJ010000237.1:0-3769 GCA_038216165.1 Gemmatimonadales bacterium
CGGTGAGCGCGGAATCGGCGGCGCGCAGCGGCTGCACAGCCGCGGTGCGCCAGCGGGTCGCGCCCGATGCGCTGCGGGCGATCACCTCATCGAGGATCACGGCTCGAGCCGCCTCCCTGGCCACCTTCACCTCGGCCACAACCCATCGTCCGCGGGACGTCTCGTCGAGCAGGTAGCTCGACACCTCGGTGATCCCGCTGGGACGCGGTGGATGCTCGGTGCCGACCAACGCCGCGAATCGTTCCTGCGGCAGCGGTGCGGTGGTGGCAGTGCGTGATCCGCACGCGGTGGTGGACAGGACCATCAGGATCACGAATCGCGACATGGATGCTCCAGCAAAGGGACATGTCGGAGACGATTCACTGGCTGTGGGGCCGCACCGCTGGGTGGTCAGCGCCGACGTCGCCGTCCCGACCTGGGGTTTGCTCCCGCCCCGTCCGCCACCAGTGTTCGTGTGGGTGCATCGTCGAGTGGACGGTATGAGGACAGGCGGGGAATGAACAGCGGGACGTGCCGGACCCAGGATTCATACTCGCGTCCGAAACGGCGGGTGAGGTCGGCAGTTTCGCGCGGCCTGGCGACAATGGCCCACCACATCGTCCCAAGCGTGACATATCCAGCTATCAGCAGGCTTCCCGAATACAGCGTGAGTCCAATCCCGTGCCCGATGGCCGCGAGCACCATCGGATTGCGGGTGTGCGCATACGGACCGACCACCACGAGTCGTCTCGGCGCCTGAAACCAGAGCGGGGTCCCGCGGCCGAACGCGGCGAGGGTCACCGCGGTGCCACTGAAGCAGCCGACAGAGATCGCCATCAGCACAAGGCCCGCGTTCCGTAGTGGCGCGAAGTACAGCTCGGCGATCCCGAGCTGCCAGTGGAGGTGCATCACCAGCATCGGCAGCAGGCCGCCAAAGAGGGCAACGATGCCGGCGGTGACGAGAACCGTGCGTGCCAGCGTAGACAACATCGACGCAACGGCGGCCGGTCGCGCCTCGATCACTCGGCCGATTCCCGCAGCGACGTGCGTGCCGCCTCGGCGAGGCGTGAGTAACGATCGCGGATCGTCCTGATCTCCTTCTCTTCCATTTCTTCGAGATCCATCAGCGCCTCCTGCGCGCCGTCCACGCATCGGATGAGCTCGTCGATCTTGATCTGCAGCGCCTCGGAATCGCGGTTCTGGGTGTTCTGGATCAGGAAAACCATCAGGAAGGTCACGATGGTCGTCCCGGTGTTGATCACCAGTTGCCAGGTGTCACTGAATGCGAACAACGGGCCGGTGACGGCCCAGACCAGGATGGTGCCGGCGGCGAGCCCGAAGGCGAGGGGATGACCTGTTGCCCGGGCCGTGGCGCGTGAGGCCCGGGTGAACCAGGTCCCATTTTTTGAGATCATTGTGTGGCTCGTGGCTGGAGGATAGTGCCGAGGGGGATCACCAGAGGGAGGACGATCAGGACCGCCGCTGCCGCGCACAGGGGAGCCACCCGATTGGTCATCGCGACCTGGAACTGCCAGAGAACCGGCGGTACCAGAACCAGCGCCGGGACAGCCGTGATCGCGGTCGCGAACGCCACCCCGCCCGGTGGGTCATCCCGTCGCGTCGCGAAGGCGAGCGCTACCACGGCTCCGGCCGCTGGCCAGGTCGTGATCCACGAAGCCCCGGGCACGGCCACGGCCGTGACCAGCGCAAGCAAGGTCCACGCGATAGTCGGAAGGGTTGCCAGTTCGGCGGCACTCGCGACCCGGTGCCCCCGCGCGAGAACACCGAGCGTGATCGCGGTGGCCAGGATCACTGCCAGGAGGAGAATGGGGATCGAGGTGGCGACCGGTGATTGGAGCGACGTCGGCCCCGGCGCGATTCGCATTGCGGATTGCCAGGCTGCGGAAGCGAGCATCGGTCCGGCACTGAGTGCCACGATGCTCACCACGATGCTCCAGCCGATTCCGCGAAGCCGGATCATGCCGCGCTGCATCGCACCGCGCACCACCACGATGAGGCCCGCGAGCACCATGAGGGCGAGTGGCATCGCCCAGCCGACGGGGTAGTGTACCAACCCCACCAGCGGCGCGGAGAAGTAGACCGCATCGCGCTTCATGTCGTCTGGAAAATTGTGGGCGCCGAAGTGCCGGGTGAGTGAGAGCGCCCAGCTTCCCTGGTGCTGCAGGCTCGAGAGACTGAGGGCGTCGGGTGTGTCACCGGCGGTGTGATACGCCCCGAACCCCCCGATGAACGCGAAGTTGAGTGCAGGTACACCGGGAAGCTCGGCGAGCACGACCGAGAGGTCGGTGTCGTTCGGCAGGCGACGGTAGACCTCACCGGTCAGCGAATTGGCGCGGGGATATGGCGCCGCGCGTGCCACCTCGCGAATGAGCGCGGCGTTCCCCGGTGAGGTCTGGAAGAGGTACGACGGACCGGCGTTGCCGCGCGCCTCGAAGTTCATCGCCAGGCCAATCGTGCTGGCCAGCGGATGCGTCCGGATGAACAGCTCCGCGCCGAGCAGCCCCAGCTCCTCGCCATCGGTGAAGACCACGAGCAGGGGATGGCGCATCGGGACCGGACCGATCGCCCGAAGCGTCTCGAGGATGGTCGCCACACCCGATGCATCGTCCCCCGCGCCCGGCGACTCGCCGCGTGCGTCATAGTGCGCCATCAGCAGCAGGGCAGGGAGCGGCAGTGTGCCGTCGCGGTGTGCGATGATGTTCTGGAGCACGATCGGCTGGCCGCTGCCCGGCTCGATCCGCGAACCCTGGCCCTGCTGCAGCTCGACGGTGAGGCCGAGCAACCGGAGCTGTGCCACGAGGTAGTCGCGCACCACATTGTGACGAGGCGATCCGACAGGGTGTGCCGTTTTCGCGATGTGTCGCACGTGCCGCTGTGCGCGCTCTGCGGAAAACTCCTCGATCGGTGCGGCGGCGCTGCGCGGGGAGGGCGGCAGCGACGCGAGGATCCCCCATGCGAGGGCGGCAACGAGCACCGCGGCCGGTGCAGCACGCAGCAACACGCTGCGCTGGGCGGGGACGCGGTTCAGGGAGACGCGGGTGCGAGCTCGCGCACCCAGATGTTGCGGAATCGAACCTTGTGGCCGTGATCCTGGAGGGTGATCGGCAGGCGTGCGGGATGCGCCACGTAGGGTGCGCGCCGCTGGTGTGACGTGGGGCCCTGAAGCACGACGTCCTCGTGCACCAGCAGTCCGTTGTGAAAGACGGTCATGCGCGCCGGGACAGTGAGCTGTACGCCGTCGAACTCCGGGTGGCGAAAGATGATATCGAAACTCTGCCAGCGTCCCGGTGGCCGGGACGCGTTCACGAGCGGGGGCAACTGGCCGTAGACCGCGCCGGCCTGCCCGTCGGGATACGTGGTGCTGCGCCACGAATCCAGGATCTGCACCTCGTACTGCCCCATCAGGAACACGCCGCTGTTGCCGCGATCCTGGCCAGCGCCGGACGCCGGCAGCGGCGACATCCACTCGACATGGAGCTGGACATCGCCGAAACTTCGCCGTGTGCGGATCGCGCCGGCTCCCGGCACCACCTCCATCGCGGCGCTGGAGATGCGCCAGCGGGCCGGTCCGCCTGCGGAATCGGTGGACTGCCACGCCGCCAGCGATCGACCGTCGAACAGCACCACCGCGTCGCTCGGTGGCGGCACGGGCGGTTGGACCGCTGCCGGAGCCACCACCACCGGTTGGGGCCGGTCGAGGGCGTGCTGTGGCCAAGTCGACTGCTGGGCGCTGGCGCGGGCACTCGTCACAACGAGTGCAGCCAGGCAA
>JBBQQJ010000238.1:0-3742 GCA_038216165.1 Gemmatimonadales bacterium
CTACCTGGCGGCATGGCGGGAGCTGGGCAAGCTCAGGGACGTCACCAGTTTCCTCCCCTGGCTCCGGCAGATCACCCGCAACCGCGCGCACCACGCCCTCCGGAGCCACGTGCGGCGGCAGCGGCGCGTGACGACCGTGGAGGCGGACGGACTCCTGGCCGCTGCGACGGACCCGCAGCCCGATGCCATGGAGCGGCTGGTGGCGGAGGAAGAGCGGGCCGCGGTGGCGGCTGCCATCTACGCCCTACCCGACACCTCCCGTGAGGTGGTGATCCTCTACTACCGGGAGGGCGAGTCCGTCCGCCAGGTGGCGGAGCTCCTGGAACTCTCGGAGGCCGCGGTGAAACAGCGCCTCGTGCGGGCACGGCAGAGCCTTCGGGAGACCCTCGTGGCGCATGCCCGTGCCACGGCGCCCGGCGGCGCGTTCACGGCGGCAGTGCTTGGCGCCCTCACGCTGGGGGCACCGGCAGGCGCCGCGGCGGCCACGGTGGGAACGACGGTGGCCATGCAGGCCGGTGCGCTGAAGGTCGGGGCTGGTAAAGCGGGAAGCGGTGCCGCCGGTACGATGGGTACTGTCCTGTTGGGTGGGAGCGCCAGTGCGCTGGGGGGGGCATTGCTCGGACTCCTTGGCGGGACTCTTGGCGTGGTCTACGGCACGCGGAGACTGCTTGCCGTCGCGCGCGACGCCGCGGAGCGTCGTGGCGTGCTGGCGACGGGGGTGGTCAGCATGGTCGTGACTGTGGGCTTCCTCGTCACCGCCCTGGTCACGCCGCGACCGCTCCCCGTGACCGTGGCGTTCGGGGCGATGATGGCGGCGTTCTGGGCGATCCATTTCCGGTGGCTGCCTGCCATCACCGCGCGCCGAAAGGCCGGGGAGCGGCAGGAGGACCCTCACGCCTTCGTGATTCGGGAGCAGTTAGAACGCCGGAACGCCGTGCGAGGCTTCACCGTGGGCACGCTGCTGGGTGGAGGTGCCGTCCTGGCAAGCTGGTTCCTCCAGGCGCCCTGACCGTACTCTGCCTCTTTCAGCCGCTGCCGGGGCGGGAGTCATGCATCGCGACTTCTCGAGGTCCGCCACATCTGGGCGAGTTGGCGCATCACGCGCTGTGATATACGGGTAGCTGCGGCGGGTGGCAGCACGGCGCGCAGCTGTTGCACGCCGAGAAACGCCGAGTATTCCAGTTGCGCGCAGGCCTGTGCCTCGCGCGAGCCGGCGTCTGCATGGAGCGTCGCAAGGTAGGCCATGCGACGGCGATCCACGCGCGCGAGTGCGGTGCGGGCGCGCGAGTCTCGGACCGCCCAAGCGCGCACCGCGAGATCGAGTCGGTGGTCCATGCGCGCGACCATTTCGTCCAGGCGCGCCGCCCGAGACTCCGGGTCGGCCACCGCACTGGCATGGGTGATCGGGACATCCGTCAGCGCCTGCTCCCACCGCCGCAACAGCTGCGCGCAGAACGCATCCATGTCGCGGAAATGATGGTAGAAGGAACCCTTGGTGCGCGCGAGTGCGGTGCAGAGACGGTCCACGGTGACCGCGCTCATGCCCTCGTCGCGCAGCAACGCGAGACCGGCATCACACCAGTCGCTGGCCGTCACGCGTCGGGTCATGCCGCCACCCACTCCGCGTCGCGACGCACCAGGCAGGCGCTGCGGAGTCCGAAGGGCTCCGGGGTGATGCCCCGCCTGCCATCCCACACCTCGATACGGTGCGGCACGAAATGCAGCAGCACGAAATCCGGGGATGCTGGGCCATCCGGCCAGAAGGCATACCAACTTGGCATGAAGCGGCGCACGCGCTCGTCGGCGGCATCGATCACGCTGACGCGGCCCGCCAGCACGACGCAGGCCGCCATGCCATCATCCTGGTAGGCGATGGTGGCTCGTGAATCGTCCCGAAGTTCCGTGACCTTGCGCGACGAGGCACTGGTCCCGAACCAGACATCCAGCGCCGGCCCCGGGGGCCATGGCTGCAGCACGCGCGCCGACAGGTCGGTCCCGCCCTGCGAGATGAACAGACAGAAGCGCTTGCGGCGGATCGTCGCGGACGCGGCGGCGAGGACGGCCTGCGGTTCGTCCCGGTGTCTGCGGCGACCCAACGCGCGGAAGCGAGCTGCGAGGTACTTGGTGATGGCGAATCCGACAGGCATGCGGCAAACCATACCATGTGGTATGGTTTGCCGCAAGGGCACCTGATGGACTACTTGCTGCGAATCGAGTGGCGGGACGGCACCGCCAGTACCATCGACCTCGCCTTCCTCGTGACGTCAAGCGGCGGGGTGTTCGCAGCGTTGCACGATCCGTCGGCGTTCGCTGCGGTACGGGTTGACCATGCGGCGGGAACGATGGCGCCGGTACGAGACATCCCGATCGAGGTACCCCAGCCATAATCTGCGCGTGAACCCGCATGTGCCGTCATCCGGAGCGAAGCGAGGGGTCTGGGGCTCGCCCGTTCACGGAGGCTCACTCCAATGTTGTGGCACATCCCGGATCCCTCGCTTCGCTCCGGATGACATTTCCCTAAGCGAGGCGCCTCCACTCGGGATGATGCATTCCCCGCCGGCCCTTTGAGCGGCGGGGTGACCCCTCCCCCCCTAGCCGCGACCCCACGTTGGCGCTATAGATGTGCTGTTCCCAGACAATCCTGCACCGTGCCAAGCGCCTGCCTGCAGATCGGCGAGGCGGATACCCCGGAGGAGCGCGTGTCCGTTGCACTGAAGCGCACGAACGCGTACCTGGTCGAGGACGCCCTGATCGTCGTGACGCTGCTGCTCACTGTCGCCGGTTTCTGGAACATCTACCTTGGGTCGGACGCCACACCTGAGCCGTATCATCATCTCCATATCGCCACCGTCTTCCTCTGGTTGGGCCTGCTCTGGTATCAGCTTCGGCTCATCGGCAGCAAGCGGTTTGGCGAGCATCGGCGTGTGGGCATTGCCGTGGTGGTCGCCGCACCATGGGTGTTCGCCACCACGGCGATGCTGTCGGTGCATTCCGCGCACCGGGGCGTGGTGTCGGGAGAGGGTGACGCCCTGATCGTGCAGAACGTGATGGTCACCCTCGAGCTCGGCGCGCTGATTCTTCTCGCCTTTGTGCTGCGCAAGCGCCGGCAACTGCACGGTGCGCTCCTCATGAGCACCACCATCCTGTTCATGGGAATCGCGTTGTTCTTCACGCTGATCAGCTTCGCGCCACCGTTCAAGATCGAGGGGCCGGAGACGTTCTACCGGTTCGGCACGGCCGGGATGGCTGCACAAGTCACCGGGATCGTGGTGGGGATCGTGTGGTTTCTGAAGGATGTCCGGAACGGATGGCCCTACCTGCTGGCAGGTGCGTCGTTCGTGCTGAACGAATTGATCCGGTCATCGCTCAGCAGCAACGGACTGATCGAGCCGCTGACCGCGACGGTGGGTGCGCTGCATCCGGTGTTCACCTTTGTCGGCAGCTTTGTACTGTTGCTGGCCCTGCTGGTGATGACAGGGACATTCGCTGGTCCGCGACGTACGAGGGGGTTCCCCCGCCCCGCCTAAGCGGCGGTGAGGCCGCTTTGCTCGCCGACACGCAGACCGCCACCAGTTCATGTGTAGCGGCGGCGGTGTCAGCCGCCGCCCCTTCCCGATCCAACGAGCCCCCCCAGCCGGCGGCGTGAGCCCCCCGGCCCCACAGGCGCGCCCGGGGGGGGGGCCGGGCCGAGCCGCCGGGGGCCCCACGGGGGCGCGCCCGGCGCGGGACACCCCCCCCGAGT
>JBBQQJ010000239.1:0-3720 GCA_038216165.1 Gemmatimonadales bacterium
CTCGGCGCGCCGCACGCCCACGGCAGCGACACGCATCACGGTGTAGACGATCACGGCCGCGAGAATCATGAATACGACGTACTTGGTCGGCGACAGGTCGAGACTGAGCGACCCGATCTGGATGGGATCCCACTGGGGAAGATGGATCGTGCCCAGTGGCTCGAAATCGAGCTCGTGGGAATCCCCCGTGTGGTGGAACATCATTTCGCCGATGTTGAGCTGTTCGCCTTGGCTCATCGTGACAGTCGTGTCTCCAGGTACAAGAGGGGAAGCACGGTCCCCAGATATCCCACCACGCTTGCCGCCGGCAGGAAGAGCCGCGGAAAGGCAATCAACAGCGTTGCCAGCACACCCACACCGAGGGCGCGCAGCACCACGCCCATCCCATACACCTTCAGGTGATCGACCGACGGGACCACGCCCGTGCGCCACATCACGCGCGCCGCCAGCATTTGCATCCCCGTTGCGATGGCACCTGCTGCCGCCGCGTTACCTGCGCCCCGCGCCCCGTCGATCAGCGCACCAGCGACCGCCACCGCGGCCATGCACACCGCTCCGAGCCGGACCCGCCGGCGCTGCTCAGCTCGGTGGTCCACGGCGCGGCACCTGAGTCCGCAGGTAGAGCCAGTAGCCGCCCACCCCGAGGCCGAACACCAGGCCCAGGAGGGTGAAGATCGGGAGCGAACCCACTCGCCGGTCGAGCCAGACCCCGGCGGCGGCGGCGAGCCCGACCGTGACCACGAATGTCATCCCTGCAGTGGTGCTGTCGGGCCGTGGTGCTGGGACCGGCGGATCACCGTCATGGCGCTTCACGGCGCGGAAAGTACGGGCTTGTGAAATATTACGCAAGGAAAAATGCCCCCCCCCGAAACCCCTGCCCGGCGAGTGGCGTAGCACACCCGGAGGGGGCCCCGGACCCGGTATCTTTCGCCCCTCTGTCTCCCCGAACCGGAATCGCGATGACCTCGATCAGTGCCCCTCCCGCCGACACCGTGCAGCTGGAACGCCTCGCCGAGGCGGTCGGCGCCCTTCGCGCACAGGTCGCCGAGCGGGTGGTTGGACAGCGCGACGCGGTCGATGGGGTCCTCACGGCGCTGCTGGGGGGTGGGCACGCCCTGCTGGTGGGGGTGCCGGGGCTGGCCAAGACGCTATTGGTGTCGACGATCGCCGAGGCGATGAACCTCTCGTTCAACCGAGTGCAGTTCACTCCCGACCTCATGCCGGGCGACATAACCGGCACCGAGCTGGTCGAGGAGGACCCGGCCACCGGCAAGCGCCATTTCCGGTTCGTGCGCGGGCCGATCTTCGCGCAGGTGGTCCTGGCCGACGAGATCAACCGGTCGCCGCCCAAGACCCAGGCGGCACTGCTGCAGGCGATGCAGGAGCGGAATGTCACGGTGGCTGGCGAGACCTACGCCCTCCCGTCGCCGTTCTTCGTGCTCGCGACCCAGAACCCGATCGAGCAGGAGGGCACCTATCCGCTGCCAGAGGCGCAGCTCGACCGCTTCATGCTCGAGCTCCGGATGAAGTATCCCTCGCGCAGCGAGGAAGAGGAGATTGTCACCGCCACGACTGGGCACCATCTGCCGCAGGTTTCGGCGGTACTCGATGGCGAGGCGCTGGCGGCGATGCAGGCGCTGGTGCGGCGGATTCCGGTGTCGCCCTCGCTGATTGCCGCGGCGGTGCAGCTCGCGCGGATGACGCGGCCCGCCGAGCAGGAGGCGCCGCCGATGATTCGGGAATATGTGGAATGGGGCGCGGGACCGCGGGCGAGCCAGTATCTGGTACTTGGCGCGAAGGCGCGGGCGGCGATGGATGGCAGGCCGCAGGCCGACATCGACGATGTCAGGAGTGTCGCGACGGCGGTGCTGCGCCACCGGGTGATGACCAACTTTGCGGCGGAGGCAGCCGACCGAACGAGCGAGGACGTGGTGCAGGAATTGGTGGAGAGCGAGGCGTGGTGGAAGTAGCCGGGCCCTGATCAACTTGGTCCGCTACGGTGGGCAGTGTACACACATGGGAAGCGTGCAAGGCCTGTATTGGGAGTCGTCTATCGTTTGCATCCGAGCTGGATGGCGGTCAGCAGCGGCATCCCTGCCCTGCCTGCCTCCAGCTCGGCAAACCACGGAGACGATTCACATGCTTTCCATAGCCACCCCTCGCCGCGTCGGCACGCGGCTCCTCGCAGCGGGACTTGCTGCCACCGTGCTGTTCACCGCCGGTTGCGGCGGTGACGACGACGGCACGACCGCTCGAGTCGCCTCGTCGGTGACAGTCACCAGCGGCAACAACCAGACGGGCACGGTGGGCGCGGCGGTTGGCTCGCCGATCGTGGTCACCGTCCGCGACCAGAATGGCAACCCGGTCTCCGGGCAGACCGTGACCTTCACGGCCACCGGCGGCGGCACGATCGGCACCCGGACGGTGACCACCAATGCGCAGGGTCAGGCGCAGACCACGTTCACCCTGGGCGGCACGTCGGGCGCGCAGACCGTGACCGCGACCGTGAACGGGGTTGCCAATCCGGCGACGTTCACCTTCACGGGCAATGCTGGTACGGCCAGCCAGCTCGTGGTCACTGGCGGCAACACGCAAACGGGTATGGTGGGCGTTGCGCTCACCAACGCGCTCGTGGTGACGGTGCGTGATGCCAACGGCAACCCGGTTGCCGGCCAGACGGTGACATTCGCCACGACGTCGGGCGGTGCGCTCGCCACGCCCACCGCGACGACGAACGCCCAGGGTCAGGCGCAGACCACCTTCACCCTCGGCAACACCGCCGGCACCCAGACGGTGACCGCGTCGGTGGCCGGGATCACCACGCCTGCATCGTTCACGTTCATGGGGACTGCGGCCGTAGCCAGCTCGATCGTGCTGGTCAGCGGCAACGCCCAGACGGGAGCGGTCAACACGACTCTGGCCCAGCCGCTCACGCTTGAGGTGCGCGACGCCTTCGGCAACCCGATCTCCGGTGCAGCGGTGACGTGGATCACCAGCGCCGGCACGTTCGTCGGAACGCCCGTGGCCACGACCACCGCGAACGGTCGTGCCACGGCCGTGTTGATGCTGCCGGCAACGCCAGGCGCAGTGACGATCACCGCACGCCTGACGAACAACGCGGCGGTGACCATGAACTTCACGGCGACGGCCACCTGAGGCAGTGACGCTGATGTGAATCCGGCCAGGCGTGAGCGTTTTGGCGCCTAGTCGGGGGGGACGCCCAGTTGACGCGCGGTTGATGAATCCGCCGTATACTGGTCGTCCCCTGCCGGAGGATGTGGTGGTTCCCTTTGCCCTCACCTGCCTCGGGACGCCCGAAGTCCGCGGCCCCGATGGTGACCTGCTGCGGTTTCGCACCCGCAAGCACCTCGCACTGCTGATCGTGCTCGCGGTCGAGCCGTCGTTTCCGCATCGTCGCGACCGCCTGGCGACCCTGCTTTGGTCTGGCGCGAACACCGAGGACGCGCGCCAGTCGCTGGCGGTGGCGCTCTCGGTGCTTCGCAGCCGCCTGGGCGCGGATGCGTTTGATGCCGGTCGGGACACCGTTCGCCTGATCGGCGGCCGGGTGCGCACCGACATACACGAGCTCGAGCACCGCGATCCGGGCGATCCCGCCGCCCCGCCGGTCGCGCCATTCCTCGACGAGTTCGACATCCCCGATGCCCCCGACTTCCAGCAATGGAAGGATGCACAACAGGCGGCGCTCATCCCGGTCATGCA
>JBBQQJ010000240.1:0-3701 GCA_038216165.1 Gemmatimonadales bacterium
GATGACGGAACCCACACATGTCCCGAGACCGCAGCCCGTCACGACAACCGCACGGTGATTCGGCACCTCCGCGATGCTGACCGGGACACCAGCAAGCTGGTCGGCGGTCGCGATCCGTCGAGAGACGCCACCGGTATCGGCTCCCGGTCATGATCTTGGCGACGATCGCCTGCACACTGCCACCGGTGAACGGCGCATCGCCGGCGAGCATTTCGTAAGTGACTGCCGCGAGCGCATACACGTCGCTCCGCGCATCGATCTGCTTCTCACCCTTCGCCTGCTCAGGGCTCATGTACTGCGGCGTGCCGAGCGAGAGGCCGGTCTGCGTCATGCGCGCGCCACCGGCGCTCTGTACGGCGAGCGCGATGCCGAAGTCGGCGACCAAGGCGTGTCCGCCCTGAAGCAGGATGTTCTCGGGCTTGATGTCGCGGTGGATCACGCCCTGGTCGTGTGCGTACTGCAGCGCGTCGGCGACCTCGCGCGCGGTGCGGATCGCTTCGTCCAGTGGCAGTTGGCGATCGCGTTCGAGGCGCGCACGGAGTGTTTCGCCGGTGACCAGCGGCATCACGTACTACAGCAATCCGTCGGCGTCACCGGAGTCCAGCAGCGGCAGGATGTGCGGATGCTGCAGCCGGGCCGTGGTGCGGATCTCACTCAGGAAGCGTTCGCCGCCGAGCGCGGCCCCCAGGTCGGGATGGAGCACCTTGATGGCGACGTCGCGCTCGTGCTTGAGGTCGTGCGCCAAATACACGGTCGCCATGCCGCCTTGGCCAAGTTCTCGGTCGAGGCGGTAGCGATCGGCCAGTGCGGTGGTGAGGCGCTCGAGGGACGTGCCGCTCACGGCCGCGCCCCGGTGCGTTGCCGCAGTTCCTGCAGCCAGTTGATGACGAGCACGACCTGGCGATTCGCGTCCACCGGGCGGACCATCACGAAGGTCTGGCCGTCGGGCATGACATCATAGTTCGCGTGGAACACATCGCTTGCGTAGGGGCCACTGAAGAGCGGGGCCTTGGCGGTCACCTGCAGCGACGGCGCAGCGGTCAGCGTGGCCGCGACGATACTGGTCCCACTGCGATAGAAAACGCGACGGCTGTCCCCCGACCAGAGTGGCTCCCCACCGCCACCGGTCGAGACGGCGATCCGGCCGCCTTCGCCCGACAGGGCGCGGGCATACACTTCCTCGCGGCCCGATTCATTCGAGACGTACGCCAGCCATTTCCCATCGGGCGACACGCGCGGCAGCTTGTCGTCGTTGATGCCGCCAAGCACGAGCACCGACGGCTGTTTGCCATCAATGGGCGCGCGGTGGATGTCGCGGTTGCTGTCCGGGGTGTCGACGCGATAGACGATCGACGCCCCGTCGGGCGTCACGACGCCTTCGCGGATCGGGTTCGTGTCGGTGGCCACCACCACCGCGTTGGCACTGCCGTCGGCCGGTTGCATCCAGAGCGCATTGGCCGGAGCGCGCGACGAGGTATACAGCACATGGCGTCCGTCCGGGGTCCACTCCGGTCGGTTGTTGAAGCCGTCCCGGGTCAGCCGCTGGCGCGAGTTGTCGGCCAGATTCCAGATCCAGATGTCGGCGCCCGTGGCGCCCTGCACTTCGACGGCGAGCCGCCCGCCATCCGGTGAGAGGCGCGGATGCAGGTAGTTCTGCGCGGTGTCGAGGAGGGCCGTGATGGTGCCGTTCTTCACCATCACCACCTCACTGGCGATGCCGCCCTTCTGATAGAGCAGGGCGCCGTTGGCCGAGAGCGCAATCGGCGTACTCCAGACCGAGGGGGGGACCGCGATGCTGTCGGCGATCTGGATGGGATCACCCGCACGCAACGTCTTGGCGTCGAAGGGCGCGGCCATCAAGGCACCGTCATTGCGCACGTAGACGAGGAAGCCGTCAACGAGGCCGATCGCCCGTGCCCCTCGCAGTCCCGTGAGCACGGTCGGCTTGCCGGTCGCCGTTTCGACCACGCCAATCGTCAGGTCGGCATTGCTCGCGATGGTGCTGCTGTAGAGCACCAGCCGACCATCATCAACCGATCGGGGGGCGAGCTGCAGCCGCTCGCTCGACGCGCTGTCGAAGCGGGTGAATTGCACCGGTGCGCCGCCCTCGGCCGAGACGCGCCAGAGCCCGCGCCCTTCGGAGTACGTCCCCCTCGCAAACACCAACTCCTGATTGGAGAGCCAGGTGATCCCGGCACCAACGCTACCGCCATTGTCGATGGGGCAGAGCGTGGTGAGCCCGGTGCCGTCGACGGCGATCTTCTTGAGCTTGCCATCGGCGCTGCGGAAGGCGATCCACTGGCCATCCGGCGAAAATTCCGGGTTGTACGCGCCCCCGGTGCCGGGGACCGGCACGGACGTCAGCTGGTCGAGCCGCCTGAGGTACAGCGCCCATCCGTCGCCATTCGTGGTCGCCGCATACACCACCTTGCTGCCATCCGGGGAGAGGGCGAGCTGCGTCGTGATCTCGGCGACCGGGTAGGCGATCTTGGTTCCCAAGGCGGGCTGCAACTCCATGCGGACGACCGGTGACAGGTCAATCGTCGTGGGCGGCCACCACCCGACGATGGCCGCGAGGGTGGTGACGCCAAGCGCCACGACCCACGGCAGCCGCGATCGCCGGATCGAGCCCTTCCGTGGCAGCGGCGTCCCGGCGCCGGGACGTTGGCGCGTCGCGCTGCCATGTCCCTCGAGCGCGTTCACGAAGGCGGTCGCGGTCGCCCACCGATCGGCGGGCAACTTGGCGAGCGCGGTGAGCACCGCGTCCTCGATCCCTTCCGGCACGGTGTCGCGGACGGTGCGGATCGGCGTCGGCTTCTCGGTCAGCACCTTCGCGACGATCGCTTGCACACTTGAGCCGGTGAAGGGCGGATCACCAGCAAGCATCTCGTAGGTCACCGCACCCAGCGCGTAGATGTCGCTGCGCGCATCAATGGCGCGCTCGCCCATCGCCTGTTCGGGACTCATGTAGTGCGGCGTGCCGAGCGAGAGACCGGTCTGGGTCATCCGGGCGCCGCCGGCTTGCTGTACCGCGAGGGCGATGCCGAAGTCGGCGACCAGCGCATGCCCGCCCTGGAGCAGGATGTTCTCGGGCTTGATGTCGCGATGGATGACGCCCTGCTCGTGTGCGTACTGGAGTGCGTCGCCAACCTCGCGGGCGATCCGCACCGCATCGTCGATTGGCAACTGGCGCTCGCGTTCGAGGCGGGTACGCAGTGTTTCGCCGGTGACGAGCGGCATGACGTAGTACAACAGGGCAGGAGATCCCTCGCCTTCGTGCCCTTCGGCTTCGCCGAGGGCACTCCGCTCGGGATGACGGAGCGGCACCGATCCGGAATCCAGCAACGGCAGGATGTGCGGATGCTGCAGGCGCGCGGTGGTACGAATCTCTGACAGGAACCGCTCGCCGCCGAGCGCGGCACCCAAATCGGGATGCAACACCTTGATGGCGACATCGCGCTCGTGCTTGAGGTCGTGCGCGAGGTACACCGTGGCCATGCCACCAGCGCCGAGCTCGCGGTCGAGGCGATAGCGATCGGCGAGCGCGGCGGTGAGTCGGGCGAGGACGTCGTTCACTTGGGGGGTGCTCCGAGCTGCTCACGGAACTCGCGGGCCCAGTTGTGGATGACGATGGCCTTCGCTTCCCCACCGGTCGGTCGCAGCACGAGGAAGCGCGAGCCGTCCGGCGTCACGTCGTAGCT
>JBBQQJ010000241.1:0-3678 GCA_038216165.1 Gemmatimonadales bacterium
CCGCGCTCGACGGGGGGCCCCATGTTTCCTACGCGATCCAGTGGATCGGGATCGGACTCGCCGCGCTGGTGTTCGGGATCATCGCCCTGCGACCGCGAGACGGTCGCGGACAGCCTCCGCCTCTCGCAGCACCCTGAGCACATTGCCACCGGCGAGCTGCAGGAGCTCCGCATCGGTCCACCCGCGTCGGATGAGCTCGGCGAAGAGGTGCGGGTAGCCCGCGACGTCCCCCATTCCCTCGGGGAGCTCGCTGGTCCCGTCGTAGTCCGCGCCGAGCCCGACATGGGCGAGCCCGGCCACGCGCCGCACGTGTGCCACATGATCCGCCAACTCGGCCACGGACGCCTCGGGACGCGGATGCCGCACCGCGTAGGCCTCCATCGCCGCGCGCCGCGCGGTCCGATCGCTGATGTCACGCACCGCCACCTGCATGGTGTCGCTCCACGCCTTCATCCGCGTCGAGATGAAGCTGCCCACAAATGTGACCATGATCACCCCCCCGTTCTCGGGGAGCCGCGCCAGCACGTCGTCCGGGACGTTGCGCGGGTTCACCAGCACGCCGTACGCGGAGGAGTGGGAGAAGATCACCGGCGCCACCGCCACGTCGAGGGCATCGTGCGCGGTCTTCGGCGCGGTGTGCGAGAGGTCCACCAGCATGCCGAGCCGGTTCATCTCGCGCACCACGTCACGACCGAAGTCGGTGAGGCCGTTGTTGATGGGGAGTCCGGTGCCCGCGTCCGCCCAGTCGAGCGAGGCCGAGTGCGTGAGCGTCATGTAGCGCGCACCGAGCGCGTAGTACTGCCGCAGGAGGGCGAGGGAATTGTGGATCACGTGCCCCCCCTCCATGCCGAGCAGGGAGGCGACCTTGCCATCGGCCATGATGCGCACCACGTCGTCGGCCCCGAGCGCCAGTTCGAGCGCCTGGGGATACTTCGCGATGATCCGCTTGGCGATGTCGATCTGCTCGAGCTGCACCTGCGCCCACGCGGTGTCACCGGTCTCGTAGGGGACGTACACCGACCAGAACTGTCCCCCCACGCCACCCTCGCGCAACCGGGCGAGGTCGGTGTGCCCGGGAGTGCGCTGCCGGAGGTCGTACTTGTCGACATCCATCTGGGACTGGGGATGCGTCCGGACCTCCCACGGCAGGTCGTTGTGGCCATCGATGATCGGGCGCGTGGCCAGCAACCGGCGGGCATGGGCGAGGGCGTCATCCGCCTGGGCCGGCAGCAGGGCGGGCGTGGCGAGCGTCAGGGCGAGGAGCAGACGGCGCATCGGTTCACTTTCGGTCAGCGAATGCCGACCACTTCGGGGAGCGGTACGCCGGTGACCGGTTCGGTTGGCGTGATCCCGAGCACGGCGGCGAGGGTGGGGGCAATGTCCACCGTTCGAATGACGCGGCTCGGCCGCGCCGGCGCAACCCCCGGCACCCGGAAGATGATGGGAACCCGTCGGTTCCTCAGCGCGGTGGTGCTGTGGGAGGTGGAACTCCGGCCGGTATTCCACATCCAGCCGTCCGCGAGCTCCGCGGCGAGGAACCAGTCGAAGTCGGCGGGGAGCGACCGCTGCCAGAGGCCAGCCAGCGCATCGGCGGGATCGGCCGCGGCGAGGGTGCGCGGGGTGAACACGCGCACCACACCCGAGGTCGCGAGTGCCCGGCGGACCAGTTCCGCCTCGAGGGAGTCCAGATCGACCCCGCGTGCCACCAGCGCAGAGCGGTTGCCGAGGATGAGGCCCCCCTCGACCATCACCTCGGGATTCATGCCCCAGCGCGCGAGCACGTCACGTCCCAGATCGCGCCCAATCGGCCCGAGGGAGGTGCGGCCTCCATCACCGGCCTCGGGATACTCCTGGACGCCGTGGTCGGAGGTGAGCGACACCACGATCTGGTCGCGCGGCACCTGCGTTGCAAGTGAGTCGAAGAATTGGCCGAGCCACACGTCGAGCCGGAGCACCAGGTCATGCATCTCCCGCGATCCCGGCCCCCAGCGATGTCCCACGCGATCCACCGTCGAGAGCGAGATGACCAGAAGGTCCGTCCCGCCCGGCCGCGCCCCGAGGCCGAGCGCACGCGTCCCGTGCCACGCCGCGTCGAGGGTGAGCGAGTCCATCGCCGCACGATACTCGACCACTCCGGTGGCCATCGTCCAGTCGTCGGGAATCAGGTGCGGGAAGATGCGATCCGCGCCGGCATACTCGAACGGCCGGTCGTCGGGTTCGGGATACGTCGAGGGATCGCGGAGCAGTGTCCACGCGGTCCCGCGAAGCTGCTCGGCCGGGTCCCGCTGATTCCACACCTGGAGCCAGGTCGGGAGCGTGTCGGCATACCAGCGCGAGGTGGTGAACACCCCCTTGGCCCACCAGAACACCGGCGCCTTCGCGCGCCCGATCGGCAGAATCGCCCCACGATCCTTGCCCGAAATCGAAAGCGCCCGGACCTCGGGATCGGCCGCCCGGAGCCAGTCATAGAGGGTGGTGCCGCGGAACCGTCTCGGTGAGGCGCCCGCGCCCGTCCCGCTCACCAGCGGAGAGAGCCGGTCCGGGACGCCGAGGTCGTTGGAGACGATCCCAACCTCCGCCGGAGTGCGCCCCGTAAGCATTGTGGCATGGCCCGGCGCGGTCTCGGTCATCGCGTGATCCTGCTCCCCGGCCAGGGCGACGACGCCCTCCGCCATGAGCCAGCGCAAGCCACCGGTGAACTCCCCCTCCCAGCGCGCGAGATACGTGGGAAGGAGCTGGTCCACGGCTACGTGCACCACCAAGCGGACGGGGGGGGACGCACCGGGGACCTGGGCGCGCCCGAGGGACGGGAGCACCACGGCGAGCAGCAGGAGTCGACCGAGGAACGACATGTCACGTGACCCGGGTTGGAGTTGCGGCCCAACTAAGCGTATCATTGTAACGAACCCCCGACAGCACCATCCACCCGGAGTCCACTCACATGGAGCGGAACACTCGTCAGCGCGGCGCCATTCGCCGGGCCATCCAGCGTGCCGATCGCCCCCTCAGCGTGCAGGAAATCCTGGACGACGCCCGTGACGAAGTTGGCGGCCTTGGCATCGCCACGGTGTACCGGAACATCCGGGCACTCCTGGAGGAGCACTGGCTCACATCGGTGGAACTGCCGGGCGAGGTCCCGCGGTACGAATTGCACGGGAAGGAGCACCACCACCACTTTCAGTGCCGTGCGTGCGACCGCTTCTTCGAGGCCGTCGGCTGCGTGCCGGGGCTGAAGAGCATGGTGCCCAAGGGCTTCACCCTGGAGGCGCACGAAGTGGTGCTCTACGGCACCTGTGCCGACTGCACGTGACCTGCTGACGACGTGATCGAGGTCCTCACCCCGCTCGCGCGGGGCCTGCTGCTCCTCGCCCTCCTCCCCCTCCTCGGCCTCGCTGTGACCACACCGCTGGTCAGGCGGGCCGGGGTGGACCGGGACCCCGTCGCGGCCGCCATCATCCGCGGCTGGCTCACCCGACTCCCCGGTCTGCTGGCGTGGTTCATCCTGACCCTGTCCCTCGCTCGGGGCGCGTTGCAGGTGCTCGCCTTCAGCGAGCCGGGCGCGCCGATCGATCCCGACTTCGCGCGGATCGTGCTCCTTGAAGGGAGCTGGGGCCTCGGCTGGATCCTGCAGACCGTGGGAGCGTTTCTGCTCCTGGCGATCTCGTTCCTGCTGATGCG
>JBBQQJ010000242.1:0-3667 GCA_038216165.1 Gemmatimonadales bacterium
AAGAGGGTGTGCACCGCCCGGGGTTCCACCGTGCCCGGACGTGCCCCGTTCAACAGGGTCACCCGTTGCTCGGGCCCGCCGTTGACCGAGTAGACCAGATCGAGCGACCGGATGCCGTAGTCGTCATCGGCACGGATCTCGACCGGCACCTCCTCGACTGCGGTGGGCTTGGTGTCCCGACCGGGGGCCGTGATCCGCACCGTCGGCGCCCGGTCCGGGAGCGCATCGATGAAGTGCCGTACCGTCCCGGGCACCACCTGGCCGCGCAGGGTCTCGAGATCCACGGTGTAGAAGCCGGTGCGCGTCACGGTGAACGTCTGCATCGGCATGCCCTCCGGGTCGAGCGTCATCGCCTCGGTGGTCCCGTCATCGAAGCGCAGCACGCCGGCCTGCACCGGCATCGTCACATGGGCACGCACCCGCACGCGTGTGCCCACCACCGCGGCGATGTCGCCTCCGGGGTCGATCGTTTCAGGTGAGAGGCCAGTGTACGACGGGTACGTGAGCTCGAGGCCCAGGCGTCGCACGGCCGGCAGGTCGGTCACCGTCACCTGGTGCGGCCCGGAGCGGATGCCGTCCGCCTCCACCCAATAGGTGGCATTGCGCAGAAGATCGAAGAGCCGGATCCCAAACCGGGTCCCGGTGGAATCGGGTACCATCGGCAGACGCAACAGATCGGCGCTGGAGTCGGCCTGCAGCACCAACTCCGCAGCGTCCGGCAGGAAGCCGCTGGCCGTGGCCTCAATGTCGAGCCCCGCGCCGCGCGCCACCTCCACGTCGCCCGGTTGAACGGACACGCGACGCACCGGCACGGCGAGCGCATCCCCTGGAAGCACCATCGCGCGCGCGGTCTCGCGCCATGGGGCTGGCAGCAGCAGCACGCCCACGACCGCCGCGAGCAAGAGCATCCCGAGCTGTTGCAGGGCGCGCCGAGTGCGCGGGGCCTCGACGCGGGCCCCGTCGTCGAGGCGCCCCAGTGCGCCGACGGCGGAGTGCGCCAGGCGCGAGGTGAGGGACGGCGAGAGCTGCTCGGCCAGCGGCCGACGGGTTTCACGAACGGCACTCAACACGGTCTGTGCGATAGCCGGGTCCTGCTCGTCGAGGTAGAGCGCGAGGCGGGCATCGTCCACCGTCCGGAGCAGCGGGCGCGCAACCCACCACCCGACGGCCAGCGCCCCCAGACTCCAGAGCGCCAGCCGACCGGTCTCGATCGTGCCAGGTCGCACGCCGCGCCAGGCCACGACCGCGAGCATGATCAGCAGTGCGCACAGCAGGACCGCCACGACACGCACCGCCCCCTCGACCGCCATGCGGGTGCGCCAGCGGGCGCGCACCCGCCGCATGGCGTTCGCCAGCGCCAGGTCCGCGCGGACAGGCAACGACAGGTCGGTCATGCGCCCTCTCCCTCAATGCGTGGCATCGGCACGGCGGCCATCCCCCGCCATCCCCGCGACGCCAGCCAAGTCTCCGCGGCCAGCAGGAGGGCCGCAGCCAGCAGCACCCAGCGCCAGCCCGATTGCCGTCGCTCCAGCTCCGCGGCGGGCGGGATCGCCGCTCCCCCCGCTCCCCCCCCCACCGCTCCCGACACCCCGCGCAACAGTTCCTCCGGCGTGATCGCCCTCAGATCGGCCTCGGCCACGGGCGCGTTGACGGCGGTCAGCGCGATCGGCACCTCGCTCGCCGGTCCGTCCAGGAGCGCATGGAAGCCAGCTTGGGGCAACAACACCGCGAGCCCGTCGCGTGCCGGGGTGTCCGTCCCATCGGGCGCCCGCACACGGCCTGCCAGCGGGGCGAGCGGCATGCTCCACACGTCACCACCCGCCCTGGCCACCGGCACATCGTTGCGTCCGCTGGCCCAGATGGCGACCCCGCGCACGAAGGGGAGGAAACTCGGTTGCACCGGGAAGTCGCCGCCGCGCAGCTCCAGCGGGATGCCGATCACGGCGGCCCGGCCCCGGCCCACTGCGCCCGCGATCAGGGCGGGAGTACCATCGTCGTAGCGCAACAGCGCCCGACCGACCCCGTTGGCCTCGAGCACCGGATGGGCACGGACCCGCACCGTTGCGAGCGGATCGGTGGTCAGCTCCGCGAACGGCGCCAGTGCCGGATGGGTCCGTGCCGGCTCCCCGAGCAGCGCACCCTCGCGCGCGACCTCCCCGCGCACGGTCGCCGGGAGGAAGCTGGTGCCCACGCGAGCCGCCGCCAGGCGAGGACCCGCGGCGACGACCACCCCGCCCCCGCCAGCCACCCACGCCGCGAGTGCCTCGCTGGCGGGACCACTTGGGGGGGGGACATCCTGGAACCAGACCACGGCACTCCGGGCCAGCATCGCGGCATCGACCACAGCGCGCCGCTCCACCACCATCCGCGGGCTCCCGATCCCGAGGGCCTGTGCCACGAAGCGGCCGTCGTCGCGGCCCTCACTCACCAGCAGCACGCGCAGGGTCGCGTCAGCGGCAACGGCGGCGTGGAAGCGATCATCAGCGGGCAAATCGTCCTCGCCCAGGCGCACCTCGAGCCGTGCCGCCGCGAGCGGAATGGCCACCGAGGGATAGGTCACCGTCGTGGTCCCGTCGGCGGGCAGCGAGACCTCTTGCACCTCCGTGGCGCGACCGTCCACCCACAATGTGGCGGAGACCGTACGCGGGGCGCGTCCCCCACTGCGGACGAGCCGGACGGCCACCGCCCCACGCCGACCGACCGACGCAGGCAGCCATTCGATCGCCACCCCGGCCACCGCCGCGTTGTCCGGCGCCGGGACACCCACCGGCACCACGCGGATGGTCGTGCGTGGGGAGAGCGCAACGTCCTCCACGTCCCGCCCCGCCTCCTGCTGGGCATCGGTGATGAGGAGGATGCTCCCCGGCAACGGCTCCGCTGCAAGCAATTGCCCCGCCGCCCGCAGGGCGGCGGTGTGGCGCGTGCCGGTGGCGAGTGGGGTGGCGTCGGCCAGCGCCTCCCTGATCACGCTCCGGTCGGTGGTGGGCATCGCGAGCACCTCGGCGGTCGTCCCGTAGCCAACTACGGCGATCCGCTCGCCCGATGGGAGCGCCGCCACGATGGCGGCCACCGCATCGGCGACAGCCCGGGGCACGGTACGGTATCCCATGCTCTGGGAGCGGTCGACGGCAATCACCGTGAGGCCAGGTGCGCCGGCCCCGGCAGGCAGCACCTGGCGTACGAATGGGCGCGCAAACGCCGCTATCAGCAGGGCGAGGGTGAACAACCGGAGCAGGAGCAATGGCAGGTCGGTCACCCGCTTCCGCCGATCGGTCCGCATCGGCAGACGCGACAGGAACATCAACGAGGGGAAGGCGCGCGGCCGCTGGCGTTCCCGCTGCCGCAGGTGCAGCAACAGCGGGAGCACAAGCGCGGCGAGGCCCGCAAGGACGGCCGGGACGAGAAACCCGAGGGGCATCAGCGCCCTCCCGCCGGGCGGTGTCGGCGTTCGAGCCATCCGCGGAGCGCCGCGTCGAGCGGCAGGTTGGTCGTGGCCGGGATATAGTCGGCGCCGCGATCACCGACGAGCCGCACCAATGCCGCGACGTGCCCGTCGATCGCGGCGGTGTACGCCGCACGGATCTCCTCCGGGCGCACTGCCAGTCGGGCGGCTGTCTCGAGGTCGGCGAAGGTGTCCGGCGCCTCGTAGTCGAAGGTCCGCTCGGCA
>JBBQQJ010000243.1:0-3639 GCA_038216165.1 Gemmatimonadales bacterium
GTACCAGATCGCCGAGGCGGCAGCCATCGGAATGCCCGCGCGGAGCGGACCAACGTGGATGAGGCCGGCGAACGGTGCCACCACCGCACGAAAGCCCGGCAGGAGCCGGCCGATGAACAGCCCCGTCAACCCGAAGCGCTCATACTCCTTCCGCACCCACGCGAGGCCATTGTCCGGCAGGAGGTTGCGCGCCAGCTTGCTGCGGAAGAGCGCGGCGGAGTGGTGGGAGGCGAGGTAATACATCCCCATCGCGCCACCGACGTTGGAGACCAGGGTCACGACGAAGACGGTGGTGGGCTCGGTGATGCCGCGGTGGGACAGGAAGGCACCGAGTGCGATCGCGGTGTCAGCGGGAAACGGCGGGAAGACGTTCTCCACCGCGGCCAGCACCGCGATGACGGCATAGATCGCAATCGGCGGCAAGCTGCCGAGCCAGGTGATCATCCCCTCGAGCATCAGGTTGCCGGGCGGGTCAGGCGAGCCGCAAGTCGGGCGGCCCGCTCGGTCCGGCGGGTCCGATCGCCGCGAGAGTCGCGACCGCCATCACAGCGATCCCCTCCCCGCGCCCGAGGAATCCCATTGTCTCGTTGGTCTTGGCCTTGAGCGAGACGGCTCCCTCGGTCACGCCGAGGGCCTCCGCCAGTCGGGTCGTCATGGCCGGCACGTGGGGCGCCAGCTTCGGCGCCTCGGCGATCACCGTGATGTCACACTGGTGCAAGGTCCACCCCGCCCGACGCACCCGTTCGTGCGCCTCCATGAGGAGGGCAATCGAATCGGCATCCTTGTGCGCGGCATCGGTGTCCGGAAACATCCGACCGATATCGCCGAGGGCGGCGGCGCCGAGCATCGCATCCGTCAACGCGTGGGCGACGGCGTCGGCATCCGAATGGCCGGTCAGGCCAAGCGGGTACGGAATGGTGACCCCGCCGAGGATCAGTGGGCGACCCTCGGCGAAACGGTGCGAGTCATAGCCGATCCCGACGCGGATCACGCGACGCCCGCGGCAAGCGGCTCCTCGAGGAGGGAGTAGTCCTGCCGACGCCGGCGCGGCGTGTACCCGGCGTCGGTGATGGCGCGCTCCATCCCCTCGATGGTCGCACGGTGGGTCGTCCCGGCGGCGGAGACGACGTTCTCCTCCATCATCAGCGACCCGAAGTCATTGGCGCCGAACCGTAGCGCGACCTGACCCACCTTGAGTCCCATCGTCACCCAGCTCGACTGCAGGTTGGGGATGTTGTCGAGAACGATCCGCGCCATCGCCAGCGTCCGCAAGTAGGCGACCGCGTCGGTCTTCACCCGGTCGGCCATCTGCGTGCCCTCGGGTTGCAACGGCCAGCAGATGAATGCCGTGAAGCCGCCGGTCCGCTCCTGCACCTCCCGAATCCGGAAGAGGTGCTCGATCCGGTCGGCCGCCGTTTCCCCCAGGCCATACATCATCGTGACCGACGTCTTCATCCCCTGGCGGTGGGCCTCCTCCTGGACACCCAGCCACTCCTCGGTCTGGGCCTTCTTCTTCGCGACCCGCTCGCGAATGGCATCCACCAGAATCTCACCGCCCCCCCCCGGAATCGAGTCGAGCCCGGCCTCGCGGAGCTGGCGAACCACCTCCGGCATAGGCAGGCGATAGCGCTCGCTGAAGAACACCACCTCCGACGGCGAGAAGCCGTGAATATGGATCGGGTGGTGCTGCTTGATGTAGCGCATCAGCTCGAGATACCACTCGAACGGGATGTACGGGTTGTGCCCCCCCTGCAGGAGGATCTGGACGCCGCCGAGTGCCTTGCACTCGTCGATCTTCGCGCCGATCTCCTCGAAGGAGAGAATGTACCCCTCGCCATCCTTGGGACGGCGGTAGAACGCACAGAAGGAGCAGTCCGCCACGCACACATTGGTGTAATTGATGTTGCGGTCGACGATGTAACTGACCACCGGCTCAGGGTGCAGTCGCCGCCGGATCGCGTCGGCGCGTGCGCCGAGTTCAAGCAACGGTGCGGTCTCGTATAGCGCGAGGGCTTCACGAAACGCGGGGGAAGATCGATCGATGTGGCTCATCTCACGCCGCCGTCAGGAAGGTGAGTGACCCGTCGGGCACGAGACCATCGGCGGCGAGCCGCCCGAAGAACTCCGTGAGCCCGGCGAGGTGACGATAGGAGAGGTCGTAGTCGAGGTCGCCGAGATAGGCACGCACTGTCGGAGCCGGGATGCCGGTCCGTGCCGCCGCCTCGGCGGCGAGGAGGTCAAGATGGGCGACGCCCCACTCCCGCGAACCGAGCAGATTCCGGTGCACGGCCAGCGTGGCATCACGATCGGCATCGCGTCGCGCGGCCCAGACGGCGAAGACGAACGGCAGTCCGGTCCAGCGCTTCCATGCGCTGCCGAGGTCCTCGCACACCGGATACAGTCCGCTGGCGCGCAGGTGCAGCGCCGCGTCACCGATCACGAGGACCGCATCATGGGGCAGCGCCTGCAGCGCGGCGAGGTCGTTGGCCTCGGCGCGAGCCGTCGCGAACTGCGGCCGGACCTTCCAGACGTGCGTACACAGCAACTCGAGCAGGAGGACCGAGGTGCGACTCGATGCTGTTCGCAGCACGGTGGCACCATCGAGCTCGGTCACTGGCCGCTTGCTGAAGAGCGCCACGCTGTGCACCGGTCCGTCGCAGGAGATGGCCAGTTGCGGTAACAGGTGGTAGGCCCCCGCATCCCGGGCGTACTCCACCGCCGACACGACGCTGAGGTCGAGTTCCCCGGCGGCGAGGAGATCGTTGAGCTCCGCCGCGGTCGCGGAGACGACCGTCTCGGGCCTCGGTACCAGTCCGCGGTCCATTGCCGCGTAGACCGGCGCGGCATTGATCCAGGGAATCCGTCCGAGCCTCATGCGGCGTGCACCACCGGCAGCGTGCGGCGGACGTCGCCGCCCTTTGGCATGTCGAGATCGGAGAAATTGGTACGCACCGGCTGGTAGAGTGAGTCGCGCTCCATCGGCACCTTGCCGGCGTCGCGGATCAGTCCCACCAGCGCCTCGTACGTCATGCCCATGTCGGTCGTCGCGCCGGCATCATGATAGATCCGCTCGAACACCACGGTGCCCTCGAGGTCGTCGCAGCCGAATGCGAGCGCGACCTGGCTCATGAACGGCGTGACCATCGGCCAGTGGGTCTTGACGTGCGGGATGTTGTCGAGAAACAACCGACCGATCGCGATGTTCTTGAGATCCTCGTAGCCGGTCGTGGCCGTGCCCACCCGGCCGAGTTCCTCGCCCAGTTCGTTGTTCTCGGTGTGGTAGGCGAGCGGGATGTAGGTGAGGAAGCCGCCGGTCTCGTCCTGCAAGGTGCGCAGGGCGGTCAGGTGCTCGATCCGATCGTCGGCGGTCTCGACGTGCCCGTAGAGCATCGTGCAGTTGGTGGGGATGCCGAGCTGGTGCGCCTCGCGATGCACCGCCAGCCACTCCTCGCCGCTCAACTTGCGCTCGGCGATGGTCGCGCGCACCGCGGTGCTGAACACCTCTGCTCCCCCCCCCGGCATCGAGGTGAGCCCGGCATCCTTGAGCGCCACCAGCACCTCGCGCGGGGTGATCTTGTCCACCCGGGCGATGTGGGCGATCTCGACCGCGGTGAGCGCCTTGATGTGCACCTGCGGGTG
>JBBQQJ010000244.1:0-3638 GCA_038216165.1 Gemmatimonadales bacterium
GGCGCGGGCCGGCACCAAGGTGCGCGCCAGAAGATCGACCGCACCCGAGGTTTGCAGGCCGCGACTGAGCACGAGGACGCACGCGACCGTGATGACCGCGGGGTGGGCGAACCCGCTGAACGCGCTCTCGCTGGGCACGAGGCCGAGGACCACCGCGAGCAGCAACGCCCCCAGCGCCACCAGGTCATGGCGCCAGCGGCCCACGAAAAATGTCACCATCGTGGCGAGCAACAGCAACACGATGAGGATCTGGGCGAGGGGCATCGGTGGGCAGCTCCGGGAACAGGACGCTCCCATGGAGTATATAACCATGGGGAGCATGTGATTTGCCCCGCGACGCATGCCCGCATGCATGCACCACCGATCAGGAGATGCCATGTCCCCCGCCAGACAGATCGCCGTCCTCGGTGCCGGATACGTCGGTGGCGCCGTCGCGCGCGCGCTCACTGACCGTGGTGATCAGGTCTGGGCGGTGCGCCGTCGGCCCCACGCCGACGAGTCGGGCATCACCTGGCTGGAGGGCGACCTCGCCGGTGGCCCCGTGCGGGGACTGCCGCCACGCCTCGACGCGGTGATCCTCACCGTGGCACCCTCCGGGGAGGACGACAGCTACGCGGACACCTACCCGCCGGCCGCGCGCCGGGCGCTGCAACTGACCCGGGAGCACGGCGCCGGCACCCTGACCTACACGTCAAGCACAGGGGTCTATGGCGGCATGGACGGGGCGTGGGTGGATGAGGCCTCCCCGCGAGACGGCCAGGGGAGCACGCTGGCCCTGATCGCCGCCGAGGACCTCCTGCTCGGCTCGGCGGTGCCCGGGGTCACGGTGTTGCGGGTGGCAGGAATCTACGGCCCGGGTCGCGACCCGCGCGCCCGCTTCACCAAGGCGTCGGCGCTGCCGATGCGCGGGGAGTACTGGGTCAACCTGGCGCATCGCGAAGACATCGTCGCGGCCATCCTGCAGACCCTGGATCGGACCGGGGAGCCGCACGCCCTCAACGTGGCCGACGGCACACCCACGCAGGCTGCGGATGTGGCACGGTGGCTGGCCACGGAACGCGGCGAAGACCCCGCCGCGCTGGATTTTGCCAACGCGGAGTCGCGCAGCCGGTCGAACCAGCGCATCGCGGTGGGAGCCCTCATGGCCACCGGGTGGCACCCACGCTACCCATCATTCCGTGAGGGATTCCGGGAAGGGCTTTCGCCCGCGGCTGCCGTGGCGCGGGTCACGCGAGTCCGCCCTTGAGGGCCGACTCCATCACTGCCGCGAACCGGTCCACCTCATCCAGGGTGGTGTAGACGTTCGGCGTGACCCGGATCCCGGAAAATTCCGGGTGTTTGATCGCCACGGTCACGATGCGGTGTTTCTCCAGCAGCCAGGTGCTCAGCGCACTCGGATCAATCCCCTCGACGCTGATCAGCGCTATCGCCCCGGCATCCTTGCCGTCGAGCGGGGTCGGCACCGTCACGCGCGGAGAAGCAGCGAGGAGTCGCCGCGCCCAGCGGTCGCGCAGGTAGCGGAGCCGCGCGACCTTGCGCTCGGCACCGATGCTCCGGTGGAAGGCGAGTGCCGCCGCGATGGCATTGTGGTTGGCCGCGGGGTGGGTGCCAATCTCCTCGTACTTCCGGATGTTGGCGTCCATCGCCGTGGGCGCGGCCATCATGGGCCACAGCCCCGGGATCTTCTCGCGCCGCACATACAGGAAGCCGGTCCCGATCGGGGCGAGCAACCACTTGTGGAGCGAAGTGCCGTAGAAGTCGGCCGCGATGTCGTCGCGGGTGAACGGGAAGTGCGCGTAGGCATGGGCCCCGTCGATGAACACTTCCACCCCGTGCTCGGCCGCCATCGCCACGATCGCTGCGATCGGGAAAATCTGGCCGGTGAGGTTGGTGATGTGGGTGGCCTCGATGATCCGCGTACGGGGGGTGATCGCGCGGCGGAACATCTCCACCAGGTGCGCCGGTGAGGGTGGTGGCACCGGGAACGAGAGGCGCGTGATGACGATCCCGTCGCGCCGCACGCGCTGCTCCCACGTGGTGAGCATCCGGCCGTAGTTCTGGTTGGTGACCAGCACCTCGTCACCGGGCTGCAGGTCGCGCCCGAGGATCAGCGTCTCGAGCGCCTCGGAGGCGTCCCGCGTGATCGCCATTTCCTCCGGGTCGCACCCGAAGTCGGCCGCCAGCTCACGCCGGACGCTCTCGACCCGCGGCTCGAGCACCGCCCACATGTGGTGCACCGGCAGCTCGTTGCTGAAGCGCAGGTCGCGGATCATCTGCTCCAGCACGTGTGTCGGCGACGGACAGACGCCGCCGTTGTTCAGGTTGATCATCGTACGATCCGCATCGAAGGCGCGCTGGATCTCGCCCCAGTAGCGCTCATCATCGGGACCGCCATCACGGCGGTCGGTGGCGCGCACCGCACGGCGAATGGCATCCGGGCGGAACATCGGGAGCGCGGCCCCGGCTCCGGCGAGGGACTGCACGAACTGGCGTCGCGAGGACATGGAAACTCCCGGTTACGGGGCGGTCTTGCGCGGGATGCGCGTGTCGGCCATGGCCGCATGCCAGGCATAGGAGGCCATGATGACCGCGTTCTTCATCAGGTCATCGGCCTGGAGCGTGTCGAAGAAGTCGAGGTTGGTGTGGCCCCCGGTCCCGGGGATGCGGTCCTGCAGGAATTGGAATCCCGGCAGCCCCACCTCGTCGAAGGCGACGTGGTCGGTGCTCCCGAGCGATTGGTTGGAGACCATCGTCATGCCGAGATCATGGAACGGCACCATCCACGCCGTGAGCAGCTCGCGGGCGTGCTCGTTGCCCTGCAGGTAGATCCCCCGATACTGCCCAGCGCCGTAATCCTGGTTGAAGTACGCCGAGAGCCTCGCGTGGGCGGGCCGCACCCCCACCGCCGGGTCACGCGGGTCCCCGAAGTGCCGACGCACGTAGGCGCGCGATCCGAAGAGACCCTGCTCCTCCCCCGACCAGAGCGCGATCCGGATGGTGCGGCGCGGCGCGGCCCCCACCGCATGCAGGATGCGCGCGGCCTCCAGCACCACCGCCACCCCCGAGGTGTTGTCGCTGGCGTTCGGTGAGGCATGCCAGGTGTCGAAGTGGGCACCGATCATCACGACCTCGTCCTTGAGATCGCTGCCGGGAATCTCGCCCACAATGTTGGCGGCTTGGAGCACCCGGTCGCCCATCGCGTTGCGCACCTCAAGTTCCACCCGCACGGGGATCCCGCGCTGCAGGATCCGGTACATCCGGTTGTAGTGCTCCGGCGTGATGGCGATGATCGGCGGGGACGCGAGATTGCCCGCGAGCGACCAGCCGTCATTGCGCGACCCGGGGCGCGAGAAGCCACGCACCGCGCCGAGCCACCCGCTCTCCGATTGCAGCACCGCGGCCACGCCCTCGGCTTTGTAAAATGCCATTTTCTCCTGCGCGCCGAGCAGGTCGGGATGGCGGATCGTCCGGACCGGCGCCGGGCGCGGCGGCACGATCGTCACGCGCTCGAGCTCCCGCAGTTCTTCCTCCGTACGCCGCGGCACCCCGCGGGCCAGCGCGGCGACATCGATCGTGGCCGGCGGCGTCACCAGTACCGCCTTGCCACGCAGGGTGCCGCGCAGGGCATCGAGGTCGCT
>JBBQQJ010000245.1:0-3621 GCA_038216165.1 Gemmatimonadales bacterium
GCCCCGCCGGTCGAGATCGGCGACACCATGGTGGGCGCCACGGTCTCACGCGTCCTCACCTCGACCGTCGACGACTTTGTACCCGGCGACGTGGTGCTGGGGTATGCCGGTTGGCGCACCCACTCGGTTGAGCAGGCGAGATATCTTCGCAAGCTCGATCCAGAGGCGATCTCACCGTCCACCGCGCTCGGCGTTCTCGGCATGCCCGGGTTCACGGCATACGCAGGGCTGCTGACCATCGGAAAGCCGAAGCCGGGCGAGACGGTGGTGGTGGCGGCCGCAGCCGGCCCGGTCGGGTCAGCGGTCGGGCAGATCGCCAAACTCAAGGGCGCCCGCGCAGTCGGAATCGCCGGCGGACCCGACAAAGTGGCCTATCTCAAGGACGAGCTCGGCTTCGACGCAGCCATCGACCACCGTGCCGACGACTTCAAAGACCAGCTCGCGACCGCGACCCCCGATGGCATCGACGTGTACTTCGAGAACGTGGGCGGGTCGGTGTTCAACGCGGTGCTACCCCGGATGAACTTGTACGGACGCATTCCCCTGTGTGGACTCGTTGCCAACTACAACCTGACATCGGCGCCAGACGGCCCCGACCGGTCCGGTGCGTTGATGGGCGCCGTGCTCACCCAGAGCCTGACCATCCGCGGGTTCATCCAGACCGAGTTCGCAGCCGAGCAGACGCCTCGCTTCCTCGAGGAGGCCACACAGTGGGTGGCCAATGGGTCGCTCAAGTACCGCGAAGACATCACCGACGGCTTGCACAACGTGCCCGAGGCATTTCGCGGCCTGCTCAGTGGGCGCAATTTCGGCAAGGCACTGGTGCGAGTAGCCGAGTAGGAGTCGGACTCGAACGGCCCTATCGGTGGTGACGCTACGGCGCACGATCGTCAACATTCCTGCCCGCTCCGTGCGGCCACAAGGCACCCCCACGCAGCATCTGCCACGAAGTGGCCCGGGATGCAGGCATGGCCTGAATTGGATTCAGTCCGCACCCCGCGACCTGACACCTACAAGCCTGCGACATCGCCCGAGAATCGCCGTTCCACGCGGACAACGGCCGCCGCTGCCAGGATGGTGCCGACGATCAGGCCCAGGATGAGTGGGTCGTTCCACTCGTACTTACTTCCACCCCAGGTGGCGAACAGCACCAGGCAGGTCGTCGCGATGGCGATCAACACCATGCCACCCAGATCCAGAGGCGGCTTCCCTCGATGCCGTGGCAGTTCCAGGAAGAAGGCAGCCCCCGCCAGGGCCAGGCAGGCCCAGCGGAACTGAAGATCGCTCAGCAGCCCATACGCCGCCAGCTCCATGTCCGCACGCGTCCCGCCAGATACCCGACCGGATATCTGGCGGGACATGGACCGCTCCCGCTGCCACAGCAGAGTCAACTATCGCTCCAGCACAGCAGCAGCAGCAGCAGGGTGCTGAGGGCTCGGCCCGGAACCTGGGAGGATCCCGAAGTCCTCTCCGGCGGGTCCCTGCGGATTCGGTGTGCCATCGCGCGCAACGCAATCAGCGGTTGATCGTGGACATGTCCTCGTAGCGGTCCCCGGCGGGGGCGGCTACCTCATCGAGTGCGGCCAGGTGCGCGGGGGTGAGCTCGATCGCGTCTGCGGCGGTGTTCTCCTCCAGGAAGGCCACGCGTTTGGTGCCTGGGATCGGGGCGATATCATCGCCCTGAGCCAGCAACCATGCCAGGGCGACCTGCCCGGGCTTGACGCCCAGCTCGGCGGCCACCGCGTCCACCTGCTCGACGATCCCGATGTTGTGCTGCAAGTTCTCCCCGGCGAAGCGGGGATTATTGCGACGGAAGTCGTCCTCGTCCAGCTGATCCACCGAGCGGATGGTGCCCGTGAGGAATCCGCGCCCCAGCGGGGAGTACGGCACGAAACCGATGCCCAGTTCCCTTACCGTCGGCAGGATCTGCTGTTCCGGATCCCGCGACCACAACGAGTACTCCGTCTGCAGCGCCGACACCGGGTGGACCGCGTGAGCACGGCGGATCGTCTCCGGAGCGGCTTCGGAGAGCCCGATATGACGGATCTTGCCCTCCTGGACCAGCTCAGCCAACGCCCCCATGGTCTCCTCCACCGGAATGTCCGGGTCCATCCGGTGCTGGTAGTACAGGTCGATGTAGTCGGTGTTCAACCGCTTCAGTGAGCCCTCCACCGACAACCGCACGTTCTCAGCGCTCCCATCCAACCCAAAAGCATCACCGGCCCGGTGGGAGATGGTGCCGAACTTCGTGGCAACCACTACTTCCGACCGCCGTGAACCCAGGGCACGGCCCAGCAGCTCCTCATTGACGTAAGGCCCGTACATCTCAGCGGTGTCAAAGAACGTGACGCCCAGCTCCAGAGCCCGGTGGATCGTGGCGATCGAATCGGACTCATTGGTGCCGCTGCCGGTGTAGAACGCTGACATGCCCATGCATCCGAGACCGAGACGGGAAACCTCAAGCCCTGCGGCGCCCAGTGTGACGTGCTTCATAGTGACCGTCCTTCTGTTGAATGTACTGACTTAAGACTCAAACCCAAAGGGACCGGAATCTATTCGCTCGCCCGATTGAAATTTTTCGCGTGGACGGTGAGGAACGGGTACCGACAGGCGCGGCCTCGGGTGCGCGGAGACCACATCATGCCGAACCGGGTGACCCAGGAGCTCCTCGGTCACGAAGGCCAGCAACATGGCCCGGCCAGCACCAGCAACACCACCCAGACGAACACCGGTGTCAAGGCATCGTTGTAATAGGCCGTTCAAGCGCCCCTGAGTACCTGCGGATCACCGACGAGCCTGCCTGGCTTGAGACCGGCGGTCCAGGCAATAACCCACAGCGATCAACCCCAGCATCCCAGTACTGGCGAACCGCTCGTCGATCCACACTCCCCGGACCCGCGGAACCAGCTCAGGGAACTCAGACTGCAAACCCTCAGTGCCAGGAAATCCGAACGCCGCACCCATCGACGCCCAGAAGAAAGCAGGCAACAACGCCCCCAGAGCAGTGTCTCGCTGCAGTTCCGGACCCTTCCGGTTCAACGCCCACAGCCCACCCATCCCCAACAACGCCCCCACAGCGATCGTTTGCGCATCGTGGAACCTCGCATGCGGCGGCCAACCCGGATTGAACAAATGAGTGCGATTCCAATCCGCTGCGAACCCACCGACAACCGTGACACCGGCCACGACACGGAGAACCTTCCGACCTACAGACACATCCCTCGATCCGGAAGCCTTCGCCGAGCGAGACCCCATTAGCGGACAGGTCATCGGCTCGCGGTATGCGCCCTTCGCAACAATGAACGGGCGCCCCCGGGCTGCGGAGTCATGCGTTCAGACGCTGACTGCGCCACGTGTGGAACTCGGTGGCGATAATCCGCTCATCGTGGATGTCCGCGGCCTCCTTCGAAGCCAGCCACACCACCGGTGCTGCCATCACCTCCGGGTCAAGAAGCGGCAATGACGCGGGCAGCTCCGTCCCGGAGGGCAGCATCCCTGTCCGGGTCGGCCCACCAGGCAAAAGTATATTGACTCTGATCCCCGTGTCGGCCAGGTCCGCGGCCATAACTCGGGAAAGTGCTTCAGCACCGGCCCGGGAAGGGCCATAGGGGACGAAACCCT
>JBBQQJ010000246.1:0-3571 GCA_038216165.1 Gemmatimonadales bacterium
TACAGCGTGGTGCTCCTCGACGAAATCGAGAAGGCGCACCCCGACGATCTTCGCGATGTGCTCGCGGTCGAGGGGATGGAAGACGATCACGTCGTCGAGGCGGTTCAGGAACTCCGGGTTGAACACCTTCGCGATCTCTTCCTTCACCGTCTCGGTCATTTTCTGGAAGTCGCGCACGCCGTCGCCGGCATGGAAGCCGAGCGACTTGCCCTGCATGATGTCCCGGGCTCCGACGTTCGAGGTCATGATGACGACGGTGTTCTTGAAGTCGATCTGCCGGCCGTAGTTGTCGGTCAGATGCCCTTCGTCGAGCACCTGCAACAGGATGTTGAACACGTCGGGGTGCGCCTTCTCGATTTCGTCGAGGAGCACCACGCTGTAGGGCTTGCGGCGCACGGCCTTGGTGAGCGTGCCGGAATCCTCGTAGCCCACGTAGCCCGGGGGGGCACCGATCAGGCGCGAGACGGAAAACTTTTCCATGTATTCCGACATGTCGACGCGGATCAGCGCCGTCGGGTCGTTGAAGAGGAACCGTGCGACGGCACGCGCGAGCTCGGTCTTGCCGACGCCGGTGGGGCCGGAGAAGATGAACGACCCGATGGGGCGCTGCGGATCCTTGAGGCCGGCCCGGGAGCGCCGAATCGCGCGCGAGACCGCCTTGATCGCTTCGTCCTGTCCGATCACGTTCTGGTGCAGTTCCTCCTCCATGCGGAGCAGCCGGTTGGCCTCGGCCTCCTGGATCCGGGTCACGGGCACGCCGGTCCACCGGCCGACAATGAAGGCCACCGCCTCCTCGTCGATCACCGGACGCCGGGTCTGGCGCTCCTTCTCCCACTCCTCCTGCACCTGGCGGATCTGCTGCTGAAGCTCGCGTTCGCGGTCGCGCAGGGCGGCCGCCTTCTCGAAGTTCTGGTCGCGGACCGCGTCCTCCTTCTCCGCGGTGACGCCTTCGAGCTGCGCCTTGAGCTCGCCCACCTCGGCGGGCGGGTGCTGCGCGGCAAGGCGCGCGCGGGCGCCGGCCTCGTCGATGACGTCGATCGCCTTGTCCGGCAGGAACCGATCGGTGATGTAGCGCTCCGACAGCTCGGCCGCGGCCCGCAGCGTGGCATCCGGGATCGTGATCCGGTGGTGCTCCTCGTACTTGGGCCGCAGCCCTTGCAGGATCTGCACCGTCTCCTCGACGGAGGGCGGATCGACGACGACGGTCTGGAACCGGCGCTCCAGGGCGCCGTCCTTCTCGATGTACTTGCGATACTCGTTGAGGGTCGAGGCCCCGACGCACTGCAGCTCGCCACGCGCAAGCGCAGGCTTGAGCATGTTGGAGGCGTCGATGGCGCCCTCGGCGGCCCCCGCGCCGACGAGCGTGTGGAGCTCGTCGATGAACAGGATGACATTCTTGCTCTGGGCGATCTCGTTCATGACCGCCTTGAGCCGCTCCTCGAACTGGCCGCGGTACTTCGTGCCCGCGATCACGGCGGCCATGTCGAGCGAGAGCACGCGGTGATCCCGCAGCACATCGGGGCACTGCCCGCTCGCCACCAGCAGCGCGAGTCCCTCGACGATGGCGGTCTTCCCCACGCCGGGCTCGCCGATGAGCACCGGGTTGTTCTTCTTCCGGCGCGCGAGGATCTCCATCACCCGCTCGATTTCCTTGGCCCGGCCGATGGTCGGATCGAGGGCGCCGTCGGCAGCGAGCGTCGTGAGATCACGACAGAAGTGGTCGAGGGCCGGCGTCTTGGACTTCTTCTCGGCCTTCGGCGGCACCGCCTGCGGGCCCTGGCCGGCCCCGGCCCCGGCCGCTTGCTGCGGGGGGGGGACGTCGCTGCCGAGGAGCCGCAGCGTCTCGGCCCGGGACTGTTCGAGCCCGATGCCCGCGTCGGTCAGCACCTGCGCGGCGATCCCCTTTTCCTCGCGGAGCAGGCCGAGGAGGAGGTGCTCCGTGCCGACATACGAGTGGTTCAGCTCGCGGGCCTCCATCATGGCCAGCTCGAGCACTTTCTTGGCGCGGGACGTGTACGGCAATTCGGGGCCCGCGGCCGCGGCCGCCTTCCCCTTCTTCACCGTCTCCTCGATCTTCTGCTGGATCTCGTCGAGGTCGACGCCGAGGTTGGTCAGCACAGCGGCCGCGACCCCCTCACCCTCGCGAATGAGCCCCAGCAGGATGTGCTCGGTGCCGACGTACTCGTGATGGAGGCGCGCCGCCTCTTCGCGAGCCATCTGGAGCACCTTCCGCACGCGGTCCGTGAAGTTGTAGCCGTTCATTGCCCGTCTTCCTCCAACATCCGGCGCACCAAGGTGGCGCGGTGCCCCGGCAGGGCCTCGTCATCGAGGCCGGTTCCGGCCGCGCGGGCGACATGCGCATCCTGCGCCAGCACCAGCAGCCGGTTCAACGTGGCGAGCGACGGTCCGGGCAAGACGCCAAGTCCGACGCCGAGCCGCACGCCACTCATCAGGTTCAGCGTCTCCTCAAAAGAGAGCGCCCGGGCATGGCGCAACAACGCCCAGGCCCGCCACACACGATCATCCACCAGCCATGCGGCATCCCGGACCAGCACCTCCCGCGCCCGCCGCTCGTGGGCCATCACCTCACGCACGAGCCGACCCAAGTGGTCCAGCAGCTCGCCCTCGGACTTGCCCAGCGTGGTCTGGTTGGAGAGCTGGAACAGATTGCCCAGCACCTCGCTGCCCTCGCCGTACAGGCCCCGGTGGGTCAGGCCGACCTGGGCCAACCCCTGGAGGACCCGGGCGATTTCCTTCGTGAGGACGAGCGCGGGAAGGTGAATGAGCACAGACGCCCGCAGGCCCGTTCCCACGTTTGTCGGACAGCTCGTAAGATAGCCAAACTCCGGGTGGAAGGCGAAGGAAAGTCGGTCGCCCAGCGCCCCGTCCACCGCCTGGGCCGCCTGCCAGGCCGCCTCCAGCGCGAACCCCGCCTGGAGCGACTGGATCCGGAAATGGTCCTCCTCGTTGACCATCACCGCCACCCCGCCCTCCACGACCACCGCGGCCCCGGAGGCCACCTGCGCGCCAGGGGCCAGCCCGGCCAGCTCACGGGAGACCAGCTGGCGCTCGTGTAGCCAGCGCCGGGTCTCACGTGGCAGGGCATCGAGCCGGTGCCAGCTCCCCGGGCGCAGCGGGGCCACATCGTCACACGCCCCTTCGGCCTGCCGCAGAATCCCTTCCCGGTCAATCGCGCTGTTCCGCCCCGCAAAGGCGAGCCCCGCAAGATTCCGGGCCAGGCGCACCCGGGTCGACAGCACCAGTTCGGCGTCCTCGCCCGTGGGTTCCAGCCACGGGAGCGCGTCCACGGTGGTCACTCCCCCTCCAGCCGGCGAAGCCGATCGCGCAATTCGGCCGCAGTCTCGAATGCCTCCGCCTCGATCGCCTGCCGCAACGCGTCGCGGAGCCGACCGCGCTCGAGCACCGCGGCCCGCGCCGGATCGTCGGCCAGCGCGGGATCTTCGTAGCGCGCCCCCGTGTGGCGCGTCGCCCCATGGATCCGGCGGACGAGATCGCGGAGCGGACGCTCGAAAGTGGTCCAGCAGGCCGGACAACCCGTTCGTCCAGATGC
>JBBQQJ010000247.1:0-3564 GCA_038216165.1 Gemmatimonadales bacterium
CACCACCACCTAATAGGAGAGTCTTATGGTTCCCGCCCAGCCAATCCCCAGGCGTCTGTGGCGCGCAGCAGCGTGCTGTGCGTTGGCGTACCTCGCCTGCTTCCTCCTCAGTATCGTGATCATCGGCCAGCCGACCGTCTACGAGGGGCAGGAGGGCATCGAGCACTCTTTCGTACAGGGAGAGGTCGCCCGGGTGTTCTCTGGTGGTTACGTACTCCTGGTCGGCTATGTCGCTCTGCTGCCGGCGATGGTGTTCCTTGCTCGTGCCTTGGGAGGGCACACCGAGATGGGCCGGTGGGCCGCCAACACCGCCCTGGTTGCCGGGGTGGTGTACGTGGGCCTCATCATCGGCAGCGGTCTGGCTCCGGGGGCGGCTGCCCTGTGGGGTATCAACCATGGCCTGGACCTTGATACCGCGCTGGCGGTGAACAATGTGCGCAACTTCGCCTACTTTGTCGCGATGCCCTTCACCGGCCTCTACGCCTTGGGTGTTGGCCTCTCGGCGCTGACCGCTGGGATGCTGACCCGCTGGATCGGTTGGGGCGGTGTGCTTGTCGGTGCCGCACTTCTGCTGGCGGTTCCTGCCGCCGGCGTCGGGGTCCAGTACGGCATGCCCCTGTGGTTGTTGTGGTGGCTCGGGATCAGCGTGAGCATGCTGCGCCACTGCCCCATGGCGGAGGTGCCCGGCGGCGACAGTATTCCCGGCAACGCCTCGGTGGGGCACCATTGAGTGCGAGGTGAAGTGATGAGAGCGAGCGGGCTACCGACGACGTTGCCACCGGCTGTGGTGGCGCTCGTCGGTGGCCTTGCCTCGGTAGCGCTGGCCCGCCTGACGCAGCCTGCCGCGGTCCCGTGGAACGAGGTTGCGATTGCTCTGGTCATCGCAACCTACGCCATGGTCGCCGTCGTCATCAGGTTGGCTCACCCGGGTCACCGCGTCGCGGGGCTGATGCTGTTGGGTGCCTGCGCCTGGGGGGTCGGTGAGATGGCCCTGTCCCTCGGGCTGTACGGGATCACCTCTCCTGGCGCGGTGCCTGCCGCTGAGCTCAGCGCCGTGCTGGGCACCGCGTGTCGCGCGTTGGGGTGGCTGGTGCTGGTGCTGGCCGTCCCGTTGGTCTTCCCGGACGGGGTCCTGCCCTGGGAAGGTCGCCGGTGGCCGGCGTGGGTGGTGGTCCTGGCGATCGGCTCGTTCGTTGCCGCTGCGGTGCTGTCCCCCGTTCCGCTGGAACGTCGCCTTGCTGGCCTGGACAGCCCGACCGGGCTCCCGGCCTCGCTCACGGTCTTCACAGACCTGCTCGCGCTCGCGGGCCTGAGCCAGTGCGTGCTCAGCCTGTGCGTTGCCCTCGCTGGTCTGGTCCACCGGTGGCGAACCGGCGATGAGCTGCGCCGTCAGCAGTTGCTCTGGCTCTGCGTCGCCTTCGCCTTGCCTGTGCTGTTCCTGCCGTTGCTGCCCACCGAGATAGTCCGGCCGTGGATGTTCGCCTTGGTCACTCTTCCGGTACCTGTGGCTATCGGCGTGGCGATGGTGCAGCGGCGCCTTTACGACGTCCAATTTGCTGTCTCTCGTGCTCTGACCTACCTGTTGCTGTCGGCCGCGGTCGCGGCCCTGTATGCCCTCACCGTGGGGGGTGTCGGCGCGTTGTTGCGCGAGCGGGGTGCCTCCTGGCTCCCGTGGGTAGCCGCGGGCGTGGTAGCCGTCTCGTTCGCCCCGCTGCGCGACGCGCTGCAGCAGGGGGTGAACCGGCTGACCTACGGACAGTGGTCCGAACCGGCCAAGGTGCTGGCAGCCACCGGCAGGAGGTTGGCAGACGCCTCAGATATCGCCGGGCTGTTGGGGGCCCTGACCGGCGAACTCGCCCGGGGCCTGGGCATGCACCGTGTCGAGATCAGGGACGTCACCGGTCGCGCCCTCGCCGCGTACGGAAGCCCCTCAACCACGCCGGGGCACACGGTGCCGCTGACGGCATTCGGCGCACACGTCGGTGAGATCCTCTGGGCCGGGCGCCCCTTACGTGGCACCCAGGAGGCGCTACTGGCCGACCTGGCCAACCAACTCGGAGGTGTCGTTCATGCGGTCAGCCTCATCGAGACCATCCGAGAAGGCCAACACAGGCTGGTCCTTGCTCGAGAGGAGGAACGCAGGCGGCTGCGCCGAGACATCCACGACGGACTAGGTCCCGCCCTGGCCAGCCTCACCCTGCAGGTCGACACCATCCGCAACCAGATAGGAGTCGAGGGCATCGACCTCGACGCCCAACTGGTAGACCTGAGATCAGCGATCCGGGCGGCCGTCACCGACGTGCGCCGCATCGTCGAAGGATTGCGCCCCCCGGCGCTGGACGAGCTCGGCCTCACCGGGGCACTGGAGCAACTCGTATCGCGCACTCTGGGCCCACGGACCGTAGTGCACCTCGACATAGAACCCCTGCCGCACCTGCCCGCAGCGGTGGAGGTCGCGGTCCTGCGTGTCAGCCAGGAGGCCCTGACCAACGTCGTACAGCACGCCCACGCAAGCAACGCCACGGTGCAGGTGCTACACGGCCGCGGCATGCTGAGGGTCTTGATCCGCGACGATGGCGACGGCGGCGCAAAGCCCCGAGTCGGCGGAGTCGGCTTAGGTAGCATGAGCGAGCGTGCCACCGAACTCGGCGGCACGCTGGACGTCCACAGCGTCCCCGGCCGTGGAACCACAGTGCACCTGCACCTGCCGTTAGCCGTTGAACCGACACCCCAAAGGGCCAGCCAATGATCAGGACCCTGATCGTCGATGACCACCCGCTGTTCCGGCAGGGCCTGAGCGGGCTGCTGGCAACCGTGGCCGACATCGAGGTCGTCGGTGCCGTGGGCAATGGCGCCGACGCCGTGAAAGCAGCCCTGGAACTGCTGCCCGATGTCGTCCTCATGGACCTCAATCTGCCCGTGATGGCCGGGATCGAGGCGACCCGCCGCATCCTGGCCTCAGCTCCCCGCACCGAGGTGTTAGTGCTCACGATGGTCGACGACGACGACAACGTCATGGCAGCCCTGCAGATCGGAGCAAGCGGATACCTACTCAAGGGCGCCACCCAGGAGGAAGTCCTCGCAGCGATCCGGTGCGTGGCAGCCGGAGGCGCCATCCTCGGACCCCGCATCGCGCAACGGTTCCTGAGCGCCAACAAGACCCGATCAGCAGCCCCCGGGAAGAACCTCACCGAACGAGAAGCCGAAGTCCTAGCACTCCTCGCCCAAGGATCAAGCAACCCCGAGATCGCACGAGAACTGAACGTGAGCCTGAAAACCGTGCAAAACCACGTCTCCCGGGTGCTGGCCAAACTCCACGTTCGAGACCGAACCCAAGCAGCTTTCCGCATCCGAGGTCTCTAACCGCAACAAGACTGCAACCACCCGCAAATCGAACATCCTCATTTGCCGCACCTCGGTCGTCCCGATGAGGGTGCGTCACTGCGGCTCCCCTCTGGTGTCAACCTGTCGCTTTTAGGTCCCTCGGACGGTGGGTCTTCCGAGTTGTTGATGCGGGGCGTAGCGTGGTCTTCGCGGGTCCGGGAAGTGGCTGATCCGAAGTGT
>JBBQQJ010000248.1:0-3553 GCA_038216165.1 Gemmatimonadales bacterium
GGGACGATACCCCAAATCGGTGCGATCGGGCCATCCCCCGAGCCGTCCTATCTTTCACCGTCTGCGGGCGCCTTGTCGAGTTGCCCGGATCCGAACGTCAAGGAGGTGTCGGGGCGGATTCGCCGCCCGGACACCACCGCCAGCACCCGAGGACGGCATGCGCGACTACCTGATGCTCCTTCACGACCACCCTGCCCAGATGGGCGACATCTCGCCGGCCGAGATGCAGGCCATCATCGAGCGCTACAACGCCTGGGCGGGGACCTTGGCCGCCCAGGGCCGAATGGCGCATGGGGCCAAGCTCGCCGATGAGGGCGGCAAGCACCTGCGGCGGGACGTGCGCGGGGTGACGGCCGTTGATGGGCCGTTTGCCGAGGCCAGGGAAGTGATCGGCGGCCTCTTCATCATCAAGGCGGCGGATTATGACGAAGCGGTCCGCCTGGCGTCGGAGTGTCCGCACCTCGAGACGGGATGGATCGAGCTGCGCGAAGTGGATCCTCGGGGCGATGACTGACGTCAGCCCGTTGGTCGAGGACCTGTTCCGCCGCACCGCCGCGACGCTCACCGCCGCGGTGGTGCGGGTGCTCGGACCAGCGGGCATCGATCTGGCCGAGGACGTGGTGCAGGATACCATGACGCAGGCGCTGCGGAGCTGGCCGTGGCGCGGCATCCCGGAGGATCCCGCGGCCTGGCTGATGCGCACGGCGCGCAATCGCGCCTTCGATCACCTGCGCCGGCACCGTCACCATCACGAGGCCGGTCCGGCGCTCGTACAGCACTTCGAGGTCGTGACATCGGGGCGTGCACCGGAACGGGATGCCGATGCGCTGCACCTGCTCCTGCTCTGCGCCGACCCGACCCAACCGACGACGGCCACCGTGCCACTGCTGCTGCAGACGCTTGGGGGCCTCTCTGCGCGGGAGATCTCGCGGGTCTTGCTGGTCCCGGAAGCGGCGACGGCACAGCGGATCGTGCGGGCGAAGCGTCGGTTTCGCGAGACGCCCCCTGCCCCGCCGTCTCCCGCCGATCTGGCGGCGCGGCGCGCGGTGGCGCGCGAGGTGATCTACGTGATGTTCACTGAAGGGCACACCCCGACCGTGCGGGACGAGACCCTGCGCCACGAGCTCGCGCGGGAGGCGCTCCGGTTGGCGTTCCTGCTCTGCCGGAGTGTCGAGGCAGAACCGGCCGATCACGCGCTGGCGGCGTTGTTGTGCCTCCATGCAGCGCGATTCAGCGGCCGGACCGATCCGGCGGGCGACTTGATCCTGCTGGCGGATCAGGATCGATCGAGTTGGGAGCCCGCGCTGGTGCGCCGTGGGCTGCATCACCTCCGGGAGGCCGCGGACGCGCTCGAACCCACGCGCTGGCATCTCGAAGCGGCGATTGCCGCTGCGCATGTGACCAGCCCGTCCCTGGCGGAGACGAACTGGCCGGGCATTGTAGATCTCTATGAGGGGCTCGAAGTGCTCGTGGCGTCAGTGCCCGTGTGTGTCAACCACGCCGTCGCGCTCGCCATGGCCGGACAGGATGTCGAGGCGCTGCGCCGCCTGGACGCACTCGAGGGGCCGGAGCTGGCCGCGGGCTACCCGTGGTTTCATGCAGTCCGCGCGTGGCTCCGCGAGCGGCTGGGTGATCACGCGGGCGCGCAGGCCGACCGCGCGGCGGCGCTCACCCTCGACCCACCACCCGCGCATCGGCAGTTGCTGGTTCGCCAGTTGTTGCGGGTGGTGGAGTAGCGTCCGCGGAGGGGATCGACGTGTTGCGAATGGTCAGGGTCCCTGAACCACCGCCGCACCGCCCCCCCCCAACCGGAGGGCACCGGCGAGGCACCAATCGTGGATCAGGCCGCGGACGGCCATCCCTCGGGAAGCGGTACCACGTCGGTGGCCCCGAACATCTTCAGCGTGCGCAGGTGCGACGCCACGGCCGAACGGAAGGTGTCGTGGGAGTGATACGGCAGCCCGTGCTCGGCAGCCAGCTCCTGCACGATCACGCTCAGCGCGGGATAGTGGATGCTGCATACCTTGGGGAACAGGTGGTGCTCCACCTGAAAATTCAGGCCGCCGACATACCAGCCCAGGAAACGGTTCCGCGGCGCGAAGTTCGCCGTGGTCGCCAGCTCGTGCACCACCCAGCTCTGGGGCATGTCGCCGACGTCGTTCGGGAGGGGGTGCTGCGTCTCTTCCACCACATGGGCGAGTTGGAACACGATGCCGAGCGTCACGCCAGCCACCGCGTGGACAGTCACCATCCCGATCACGATCTGCCACCACGGAAGGTCGAGGACCACGAACGGCAACACGATCGACCAACCGTAGTAGACCATCTTGCCCAGCGCCACACCGGCGAGGTCCTTGAGCGCGTGTTTGCGATCAGCGTACGGCCCGAGATCCTTCTGCATGAGATACTTGTAGTCCTTGACGAAGACCCAGAAAAGGGTCGTCATGCTGTAGAGGACCACGGCATACCAGTGCTGGAACCGATGGAACCACTGCCGCTCGGCGTGGGGCGAGAGCCGGAGCAGCGGCGAGACGGCCAGGTCTTCGTCGGCACCGTGAATGTTGGTGTAGGTGTGGTGGATCACGTTGTGGGTGATCTTCCAGAGGTAGCTGCTGCCACCGACGAGGTCCATCGAGTAGCCCACCCAGCGATTGGCGGTCTTGCTCTCGGAGTAGGCCCCATGCAGGGCATCATGCCCCACGGCAAAGCCGATCCCGGCCATGCCGAATCCCACGAGGACCGCCAGCGCCCACATCGCCGGGACCGGAAGGCCCCCGAAGAGGATCGCCGCGTATGCCCCGAAGGTCACGCCGAGGAGAATGATCGTCTTCTGCACCATCCCGCGGGTGCCCTTGGAGCTGATGCCACGTTCCTGAAAGTGCGCGTCTACCCGTGCTCGCAGTTCCTGCAAAAAGGCGTTCCCGTCTCGGACGGGAAACGCTGGGATCGTGACGGCCACATGGGCTCCTGAGGAGAGAAGCGGGGGAGTTCGGACCCCCCGACCTCTGGAAAATACGGGGGCGACTCGCGCTTGGAAAGCCCTCCCCCTTGCGTTGGGGCGTCCGCACCGTCATATTGATGGTTGCGAGTCACGCAGGGTTTGCCTGCACCCAGCCCGATCAAGGACCTGGACACCTCGTCCCGGCCCTTTTTTGTGCTGGTGACTCGCACCCGACGCGGAGGGATTGCACCGCGGAACATCGAACGTCGGTGAGGACGGAAATACCGGACTTCGACGGTCAATACAATGATGGGGAGTACGGTATGCGCACCACCGGCACTGTGAAGTGGTTCAATGACGCCAAGGGCTTCGGGTTCATCACCCCGGCCGATGGCCAGAAGGACTGCTTCGTGCACCACAGCGCGATTCAGGGCTCGGGCTTCAAGTCCCTCGCCGAGGGCGAAAAGGTCGAGTTCGACATCGTTCAGGGCCAGAAGGGCCCGGCCGCAGAGAACGTCGTCCGCCTCGGCTGACCGTCCAAGCGGATAACCACGAGGGCCGTCCCGGGATCAACCGGGGCGGCCCTCGTCGCGTGTCCCCCGCTGGCCCTAC
>JBBQQJ010000249.1:0-3540 GCA_038216165.1 Gemmatimonadales bacterium
AGTGCAGCGCCTGCGGTTCTTTGTGCGGCGGTTCCGGTGAGCAGGTGGCGTTCCGGGAGGTCCGGGTGGCGGGGTAGGGGGGCCAAGGCACGCATGCGGGCGAACGCAGCGGCCTCGGCGAGTGGTTCCCGGCCTTGACACCTCCAGTTGCGTGCAACGGATTTGTTGCAACCTGTCTCCCGCGGAGATCTCCCATGCCCACCACGCGTCCCAAGCATTCCACTGGCGGTGCCCGGCAGCACGCCAAGGCCATCGCGGCAGCCCGCGTGGATGCGGGGGAGCTGGCGTTCGAGAACCGCGCGGCACTCGCCGAGTGGCTCGGCACGGCCCGAAGCCAGGTGACGCGTGCCGCGCAGGGTGCGGCGTTCGGTGGCGCGCCCGGGTGGCAACTGACGGGGCTGCACGCAGTCGTCGCGGCGCTGCTGACCCTCTACGATCCGGAAGCAATCCCGGGATGGCTGCACGGATTCAATCCCCACCTCGGCGATCGCCGGCCGATTGATCTCCTCGCCGTCGGCGAAGTTGCCAGCGTCATGGAGGCGGTGCAGGCGGCGCGCGCGGGCAGCTACGCCTGACCGGCGCGGCGGGACTACGGTATTGGCGATTTGAACAGGACCCCCGATGCCCCCTGTACCCGCTGCCGTCCCCACGGTCGTGCTGGCCCTGCCCGACCCGCTCCGCTCTTCCGCGCTCGCCGCGGCGCTCCCGACACAGTGCGAGGTGGTCGCCACGGCGGCCTCGTGGGAGAAGCTCGAGGATGCGCTCGACACGCACCGCCCCGCGGTTGTCGTCCTTGACGTGGTTGTCGGCACGGATCGAGTCCTGCCGCACCGCCACCAATTGGTCACGGCACGCGCGCCCACGCGCTTTGTCGTCTGCTCTCCGCATCCTGACCCGGTCCTGATCCAGCGGGCATTGCGGGCAGGCGCATCTGCGGTGGTGGGTCACGATGCGGAACCTGTCAACGTCTTTGGGACACGGGTGGACGGACAATTTCTGTACTATGACCGGGGTTAGATACTCCGGTGGCTTGTTGATCCAGGCCGCGGTCGGGAGCGCGGGCGGCACAGACACCTGCCGCACGAAGCGCTCCGGGTGGCGATCGGAGGCCGCCTGGAGCACCACCGCGCGCGCGGCCTGCTGGATCGTGAGGCCGCTCGCGTCGGTGAGGCCCTGATTGGTGCGGCACCAGCGGAGCAGCTCCTCGGCCAGCGTCCCGCGCTCGCGCAGGGCGAGGCGCCACCCCATCACGGCGCGGCTGAACACGTCCAGCACTGTCAATGATCGTCTGATGCTCCCCAGGTAGTGATCGTCTGAAATTCCCCACCCAGTGGATCTCACGCCTCAGGATGAGGGGTGAGGGTGGAGGCCATCAGTCCCGCCCTCCGCTTCTCGCGCAGTCGGTAGGAGTCGCCTTTGATGTTGATCGTGGTGGCATGATGGAGCAGGCGATCGAGGATGGCGCTGGCGATCACCGCATCCCCAAAGACGTCGCCCCACGCCCCGAGGCTTTGATTGCTCGTGAGCAAGATGGCCCCGCGCTCGTACCGCCGACTGACGAGCTGGAAAAAGAGATTGGCCCCCTGGCGATCGATCGGGATGTAGCCGATCTCGTCGATGATCAGGAGTTTGGGCTGGGTCAGCACCTTGAGACGCTCCTCCAGGCGGTTTTCGTAGAGCGCCTTCCCGAGCGTCGTGATGAGCGCCGTGGCGGTCGTAAACATCACCCGCACCCCGAGCCGACAGGCTTCGAGCCCGAGGGCCACACTCAGGTGCGTCTTCCCCACGCCCGGTGGCCCGAGCAGCAGCGCGTTGGCGCCATGCTCGACGAAGCGCATGGTCGCGAGCTCCTTGATCACCTTCGGATCGATGGACGGCTGGGCCTTCCAATCGAAGCCGTCCAGGGTCTTGTGAAACGGAAAGCGCGCCATCTGCATCCGCATCGTCTGATGCTTCTCGATCTTGGCGGCGACTTCCGCGGCGAGGACGGTCTGCAGAAATGCGCTGTAGCTCAGCTCCTGCTGCGCCGCCTGCTCCAGCAGCGTGGGCAGCGTCTGGGCGACGCGGGTGAGGCGGAGATGCTGACACTGGGTGCTCAGCACCTCCAGCTCGGCCTGGGGCGAGATCAGGGCGCGACTCATGCGGCGACCTCGGCCCGCGCCGACGCCGCGAAGCGCTCATAGACGGCCAGATCCCGGACCGCGACGTCCCCCTGGGTGACGTAGCGCGGATCGTGCTGCGGCGGCAGCGCCGCCAGCGGCGTGCGATCCACGCGCAGCAGCCCGGCATAGTGCGCGGGGACCATCACGACCTGCTGCCGTCCTCGGCGCGCATGCGTCGCGACCAGCGTATCCCGCTGCCAGATCGTGAAGTCGGTCGCGTGCTCGCGCACGGTGACCGTCGTGCCGGCGAGGTACGCCGGCACGCTATAGCGCGACCCATCGATGCTCACGAGCGCGTCCGGCGCGACCACGTGCTCGCGCACATGCGTCAGGGCGTACGGCGGGCGGCCGTCGAGTGGTGTGAGCGCCTCGCGCGCGAAGCGCACGGCGGGCCGCTCATGCGTCGTGCCGTGCACGCGCTGATCCGCGATGGTCGTGGCCCACTCGAGCAGCCACGCATTCAGATGGGCCCACGAGTGGAAGCGCTTGCCCGCGAGCGCATTCCGCGCGACGTACTTCACCCCGGCTTCCACTTTCCCCTTCGTCTGGGGGCGGTACGGGGCACACGCCCACGGGCGAAAGCCGTAGTAGCCGGCGAAGTCCGCGTAGGTGGGATGCCAGCGGATCGCGCCCCGGGTATGCGTCAGCACCATCGCCTTGGCATTGTCGACGACGACCTGATCGGGCACGCCACCGAAATGCTGCAAGGCCAGCTCGTGGCCGCCCAGCCACTCCCGCAGCCGCTGCCGCGGAAAGGCGACCGCAAAGGAGCGTCGCGAAAAGCCCAGCGTCATGACAAAGACCTGGGCCGCGACCGGCGCGTCGTCGAGCCACACACGGACCTGGCCGAAGTCGACCTGCGCTTGCTCGCCGGGGCCCGTCTCGAAACGCACGGTCGCCACGGGCGTCGCGCCGGCCCGCAGCGGCCGTAGCGCCCGGCGGACGATGATGGCGGAGCCCGTGAACCCCTGCTCGGCGAGCTCGCGGTGCAGGACGGCCGCGTTATAGCCGACCTCGGGGGCGCGCTGGGCGATCCACGCCCGATAGGGATCCAGCTGGGAGCGGACCGGACGCGGCGTCCGGGCCACGTACTGCCCTCGCCGTCCCCACGCGCGCACCGTCTTGCGGTCGAGTCCGTAGGCGCGGGCGATCGCCGAGACGGCCTCGCCGCGGGCCAAGGCCTGAACCACCTGCTCGACTACCGTTTCCGTCACCATCGTCGCTCCTCCGGGCCAAGGCTGCCCGAAAGATGCCGCTGGAGACCCCGTCGTCCCGCCGCCCTGCGCCCCACGTCCTGCCGTCATAGCCCAGCTCCCAGAGAGGGGGTGGGGAATTTCAGACGATCACTACCTGGGGAATTTCACGCGATCGGTGACAC
>JBBQQJ010000250.1:0-3508 GCA_038216165.1 Gemmatimonadales bacterium
GGGCATGGGACAAGGTCACTCCGTCAACGTACTCCAGTTCGCCCCCGACGGGGAGGCCGCGCGCCAGCCGCGAGACCCGCACCCCCGGCCACGCCGACAGCACCTGCTGCAGCCAGGTGGCGGTGGCTTCCCCCTCCATCGAGGAGTTGATGGCGAGGATCACTTCGGCCACCCCGCCCTCCTGCAAGCGGCGCTCCAACAGTTCCACCCGGAGTGAGTCCGGGCCGATGCCGTCGAGCGGCGAGAGCCGGCCGCCCAGCACCACGTAGCGCCCGCGGAATACCCCCGCGCGCTCGAGCACCGCCACGGCCGAGGCCTCCTCCACCACGCAAACCAGCCCCGGATCACGACGCAGGTCGCGGCAGATGGTGCAGGTCCCGTCCTCGGTGGGTTGCCCGCACGCCTCACACGGGTGGACGTGCTCGGCCACGGTCCCGAGCGCGCTCGCCAGGGCGGTCATCCGCTCCCGCGGCTGCTGCAGGAGATGGTAGGCGAGCCGCTGGGCCGTCTTCCGGCCGACGCCGGGCAGCCTGGCGAACTCGGTGATCAGGGTCTCGAGCGCACTCACCTGCTTACAGCGCACCCGGCGCGTCGGGGAGGTCGGCTGCCGCCAGCGCATCGGCCCGTCGGTTCGCCTCGGCCACGGCCCCCAGGATCAGGTCGGCCAACAGCTCGGGATCGCGATCCGCAAACGCCTCAGGGCTGATGTCGAGCCCGCGCAGGTGACCATGGCCGTTGAGCCGGACGCGCACGGCGCCCGCCCCGGCCGCGACCTCGATCGTGCGCTCGGCAAGCTCGCGCTCGCGGATGCTCGACCGCGCCTGTCCCTGCTGTCCTACCGCCTGCGTCTGCTGCTTCATGTCCGCCAACGCGTCCACCTCGTGCCTGGGGTCCGATCGGCGAGGAGCGCTACTCCTCGTCCACGAGCTCCAAATCTAACGCGTCGGCGGCCGCATCGAGGGCCGGATCTCGGCGCCGCAGCTCCCGCAGCCGGTCCGCCCGCATCTCCTGTACCGACAACCGGTTGGCCCGCTTGCCCCCAGGGATCGGCTCGGCCGCGGCGGTTCGCACCACCACCTCGGCTCCGAGGCGGGCCGAGAGAAGGGTGGCCACCTGCTGGACCTGCCGCTCAACCCCCTCCCGGAACACCGCCTCGTCGGGGCCGAAAAGGAGAGTCACGGTCCCCTCCGAGGCCAGCTCCGGGGTGGCATGTTCGAGCGCCTGGCCCAGGAGCCGGGACTGCCGCCCGGCGGTCTCGAGAATCTCGGGCCACACCGCCCGGAGCCCTGCCGTGGTCTGCGGCACCGGTGCCACTGGGGTGCCCGCCGCGGCGGGCTCGGCAGCGGGCGCCGGGACCGCCGTCGGGGGGGGGACCGATGGCGTCACCGGCGCTGTAGCCTGCGGAGGAGGTATCGTCCGTGGCGGGGGAGAGGTGGAGGGCGCCGAGGGTCCCGCCCCCCCCGGCGCCGAGCCCCTCAGTAGCGCCTTGAGGTCGATCGCCCGGTCCATCATCGCCCATCGCAACAGCAGCGTCTCCAGGACCAGGCGTGGGTTGGCGCTCCGCCGCAGCCCTGTCTCCGCCTCGCCGAGCAGCTTGAGCATCCGCACCACGTCCTCGCTGGCGAGGTGCGTGGCCGAGGCGGCGATCACCTCGCGCGTGGTGGTCGGAAGCGCCTCCGCCTCGACCCCGAGCTGGTGCATCAGCAACGCCCGCAAAATCTCGCCGAGGCCACCGGCGAATTCCGCGAGATCGGCGCCGGCGTCCACCAACTGGTCCATCACCGCGAACACGTCGGCCGGCCGGCGTTCGGCCACCAGCGTGAGGATGGAAGCGTAGGACTCGTCGTCCACCAGCCCGAGCACATCGCGCACCCGCGTGGCGGTGAGGGTCCCCTCGCCGAACGACAGGCACTGGTCGAGCACGCTGAGCGCATCGCGCATCCCGCCGTCGGCGTGACGACCGATCAGCAGCAGCGCGTCGTCGTCGGCCTCGACCCCTTCCTGGGTCAGCACATCGCGCAGCCGCGCCTGGATCGCGGCGGGCCCGATGCGGCGGAAGTCGAATCGCTGCAAGCGGGACATCACCGGGGCGGCGGTGTTGGCGATCTTCTGGGGCTCGGTGGTGGCGAAGACAAACACGACGCCCGGCGGCGGCTCCTCGAGGATCTTGAGGAGCGCGTTCCACGCCTCGCGGGTGAGCATGTGCGCCTCGTCCACGATGTACACCTTGTGGTGTCCGGGCTCGGAGGCGGCATACATCGCCCGCTCGCGCAGGTCGCGGGCATCGTCGACGCCGCGATTGCTGGCCGCGTCGATCTCCACCACATCGAGGTTGGCCTGGCCGTTCCAGACGCGGAGGCAAGCCTGGCACTCGCCGCAGGGTTCGCCGGTGGGGTGTTCCAGGTCGCGCCGCTCGCAATTGAGTGCCATCGCGAGAATCCGCGCCGCGGTGGTCTTGCCGACGCCGCGCGGCCCGGTGAGGAGATACCCGTGCCCCACGCGATTCTTGGCGACGGCGCCGCGGAGCGCGGCGGCGACGTGATCCTGCACGAGCAGGTCGGCAAACTTTCGGGGACGGTAGCGGCGGGCGAGGGCGATCGACATCAGACGGATCCCGCGCGGGGGGAAAAGCGAAGTGCCCCAGGCGACCCACAGCGACACTGGACATCGCTTAGCGCTGCTGCCGCTAGGCCCTGACGCGATTCACGCGCCGGCGCCCTGTGGACCTGAGGCGAGGGGAAGATAGTGGTTGGGGCAGGCCTGTCACAAGGGCAATTGGTGCGTGGTGCGTGGTGAGTGGTGATTGGTGATTGGCGATCGGATGGGCGTTGCCGAGAGGCAGCTCGTCCCGTGCCCTGCAGAGAGAACCATTAATCGCCAATCACCAATCGCCAATCGCCCTTCGCCGATTACCGCCCCGCCCCGAACAACACCGCGTTCGCGAACATCCGAGCGGGCCCGCGCCAGAAGCCGCGGAACAGCGGGCTCTCCGCAAACGCCACGACCGTGCCGCGACCGGCGCGATCCACCGTGGCCCACACGGTGCCGGGAAGGAACTTCTCGGTGTTGCCGGGCCAAGTGAAGCCCGCGATGACCGGCGTGGCGCCATCGAAGACGGCCACGTTCACCCCGTCCCTGCTCGGCTTCAGGAATTCGCCCGGCACCGGCACTGCCAGGCGATCACCCGCATAACCCCAGGTGAGCCAGTGGGTGCGATCGAGCGACGCCCGCGCGATGGCGCCGGGCACGTACTCCGGACGCGTATTGCCCGGGGCGCCCGGGCTCACGAACGGTGCCGCGTCGCGCGACGTGAGGGCGGTGTCGGCGGCGGTGAGTTCCGGTGGCTTCCCGTCGGCCGTGTCGGCCACCGTCCGCAGCCCCATCTCCTTGTGCTCCAGCACCGCGCTGGCGGAACCGAGCGCGATCAGTGCCCCCCCCCACGCACCCAGTCGCGGATTCGGTGCATTCCCGACGTGCCGAGCGTGCTGGCGTAACTTCCGTCGGGGAG
>JBBQQJ010000251.1:0-3505 GCA_038216165.1 Gemmatimonadales bacterium
CCACGCGTTCTGGAAGCTGTACGGGATGGGGCTCCCAGATCCGGTGTTGCGGAAGCTGTACTACGAGAATGCGCTCAAGCTGATAAAGAGAGAAAGATAGAAAGAGAGAAAGAGAAAAAGCCCTCGTCCCGAGCGACACACCGATGTGTCATCACCCGCGGCTGATGAATGATCACCTTTCTCTCCTTCTCTCTTTCTCGCTGTTACGAAGAGCAACTCACCACGATCTCCTCGCTCCCCGGCGTGGCGTAGCGCTCCATCGCGGGGTGCTCGTCGCACGGGGCCATGAACAGCCGGCGCAGCTCGTCCACCCGGCCCACGTTGCCGGTGCTGGCGTTGTCGATGGCGTCCTGGGCGATCCAGTTGCGCAGCACGTATTTCGGATTGGCGGCGAGCATCGCCGTGCGGCGTGCTGCAGCGTCGCGTCCTTCCGCGGCACACCGTCCCTCCCACCGTGCGAGCCAGGCCTCCAGCCCCGCCGTATCCGCCACCTCTGCGTTGAGCGCCGCCACTGACGCGGCATCGTCGCGCGCCCAGTGCGACAGCGCCCGAAAGGTGCGGGTGTAGTCGGCATGCGTCTGCGCGAGCAGCGCCAACAGCTCGGCCACGAGGGCCGCGTCATCTGGAGTGGTGGTGGTGAGGCCGAGCTTGGCGCGGAAGTGATCGCCGAGGGCCGCATCGAAGGTGCCGCGATACGCCTCGAGGGCCCCGAGCGCGTCGGCCTCGCTCACCATCGGGTAGAGCGCCTCGCCGAGCCGTGAGCAGTTCCAGAGCCCGACCATTGGTTGTTGACCGAAGGCGTACCGTCCGGCGTGGTCGGAGTGGTTGCAGATCGATGTCGGATCGTAGGCCTCCATCCACCCGTACGGTCCGTAATCGATCGACAGCCCGGTGATCGAGAAATTGTCGGTGTTCATCACGCCGTGCTGAAAGCCCACCGCCGTCCAGGCCGCCATCAGGCGAGCGGTGCGCTGGACCACCTCGCGATACCAGGCCGCACGACGCTCCGCCACCGGCAGGGTGAGGAGGACGGGGAAGTCATGCTGGATGACGTAGTCGGCGAGCTGCTCCACCTCGGGCTGCATGCGGCGCGAGGCGAACAGCTCGAACGATCCGAATCGGACGTGGGTCGGGGCAACGCGGGTCAACACCGCGGCGGTCTCGGTGGTCTCCCGGTACACCGGGAGATCGCTCCCGACAATCGCGAGCGCGCGGGTGGTCGGGATCCCGAGGCCGTGCATCGCCTCACCGGCCAGGTATTCACGGATCGTGCTGCGGAGCACCGCCCGACCGTCCCCCATTCGTGAGAAGCGGGTCATCCCCGCCCCCTTGAGTTGCAGCTCCCAGTGCGCACCACCGGGGGCCACCACCTCGCCGAGGAGGATCGCCCGCCCATCACCAAGCTGCGGCACCCAGACCCCGAACTGGTGGCCGGCATAGATGGCCGCCAGCGGGGCTATCCCCTCGAGGACCCGATTGCCGGCCAGCACCTCCAGCAGGGGGCGGTCGGTGGTGGGATGCCCTTCGAGGCCGAGCATGGTGGCCACCTCGTCGTTCCAGGCCACCAGGTAGGGTTCGGGCACCGGTGTCGGGGCAACGCGGTGATAGAACAGCTCGGGCAACTGGGCAAAGCTGTTGTCCCAGTGGAGGGCGTGAATCCGTGGCATGGTGGAATCTAGGGACGCACCCGTTCCAGCCATGAAACGTTTCCGTTTGAAACCACTGCTACTATATTCCGTTGTGACCTCACCGTCCGGCATCTCGCCGGGCCGTGCTGCCGTGGGAGGGGACGATGACGCCGAAGTACTGGATCAAGGTCGTGCTGGGCATGCTGGGCGTCTTTGCCGTGGGGATGTTCATCCGCTACGGCGTGATGCAGGGCAAGTCCAAGGTGGAGGAAATCGCCGAAGGGACATCGAGCATCTCGATCCCGATGCTGGGCATGGGCTTCCGCACGTCGAAAGGGCAGCTCGGCTCGATCCAGCGGCTCCACGTGGACCGCAGCGCGCCCAAGCAGGTGAGCGGCTTCCGGTTGGCGGTCACGCTCAAGGACGGCGTGGACGTGGACCAGTTTGACAACTGCGAGATCACGGTCACCAACCCCGAGCAGATCGACGAGAACACGGTGTTCACCTGCGTGACGGCGGCGGATGCGGGCTTCGAGGAGCTGGTACAGTTCGGGACCATCGCCTTCTCCCCCTCGGGTGAGGTACATCGCCTGATGATTCCGCGCACTGTGCGGGACGAGATCGTGCAGTCGGGACGAGATGTCCCGGCAGACACGGCGGCCGGTGCATCGCAGGTCACGACCGACGCCGGGGACGGCGGGCTCTCCGTCAAGGTGAACGGTCGCCAGATCGTCAACATCCAGGGCGACTCGGCGGGCGGCACCGTGCTGATCATCGACCCCGAGACGGGCACGACGCTGGTGGATATCCGTGGTGGGCAGGGTGGCACCGCGGTGAAGAGTGACGCCCCAGCCGCGCCGCCTGCGCCCGCCACCGGGCGGCCCTGAGCGAGGGGTGTTATAGTCGGGGCGTCCAGTTCCGGAGTCCCGTGTGGTGCGTCCTACCGTTTCCTGCCTGCTCGCCGTCCTGGCCGCCAGCCCCATGCTGGCGGCGCAGTCCGTGGTGGTCACCCCGCCCCCCCAGCCGTTCGGCACCCTCCGCCAGCAGGCCCAGCTGCAGCAGGCATGGCTTCGGCTCCGGCTTGAGCGTCACCTGCCCGCCTTGCTCCGTGCGCACGGGGTGGGCTGCTGGGTCGTGCCGATGCGCGAGTACAATGAGGATCCCGTCTTCCGCGCGATGGTCTCGGCGACCACGTTCGCCGCGCGTCGCCGGACCATCCACCTGTTCTGTGATCGCGGCACCGCTGGCGTCGAGCGTCTGGTGCTCGGGGGCAGTGATCAGGGCGGCCTCTACCGCACGGTGCGCCCCGCCGAACCGGGCGCGGACGGGCGCACGGGCGAGTGGTGGGGCGACGCGCAATGGCAGGCGCTCCGGGCGCTCCTCGCCGAGCGGGACCCGCAGGTGATCGCCATCAACCGCTCGCGCACCACCGCCTTTGCCGACGGCCTCACGCTGGGCGAGTACGAGGCGATGCGGGATGCGCTGGGCGAGCCGTGGGTGTCGCGGATGCGCTCCATCGATGCGCTGGCGGTGGATTTTCTGGCGACGCGCCTCCCCGAGGAGGAGGCGATCTATCGGCAGATGCAGCAGCTCGTCTGGGAGCTCACGCAGCGGATGTTCTCCCGCGAGGTCATCACGGTCGGGGTGACCCGTCCGAGTGACCTCGTGTGGTGGTGGCGTGAGGAGCTCCGGCGCCTCGGCCTCGAGACCTGGTTCCAGCCGTCGGTGAGCGTGCAGCGCGACGACCCGGCCGGGCTGGGGATCGCAGAGGATCCGGTCATCCTCCCCGGTGATCTCCTCTGGTGTGACGTCGGCATCATCGCCCTCGGCCTGCACACCGATACCCAGCACAACGCCTATGTCCTGCGGCCCGGCGA
>JBBQQJ010000252.1:0-3463 GCA_038216165.1 Gemmatimonadales bacterium
TGAGCGTCGAGGGCGGACGCGCGTCTCCCTCAACGCCGGCAGACTCGAACAGGTCAAGGTCGCGCTGATGGGTTTCGCACTGGTGGCACTCGTGCTGGCGGTGGTCTTGACCGACCCTCGGGTGTTGCTGGTGAGTCTGGGGACGATGGCCGTGGTCACCCTCACGAACTGGCCCGCCCACCGATGGTATGCCACGGTCCGGGGTCCCGGCTTCGCGGTGGCGACGGCGCCCCTGCTTCTCGTTTACTACGCCAGCAGCGCCGTGGCCGCCGGCTTTGGGGTGCTGACGTATGTGTGGACCTCGTTCGGCGCGCGGAAGGCCTCCGCATGATCCCGACCTGGGCCTGTTGCCCCAAGTGTCATGCCCCGCTGGTGGACCGCGCCGACAGGCTGGTCTGCACCAAGTGCACGGCCGCGTTCCCCGTGGTCGGTGGATTGCCGGACCTCCGGGTGTCTCCTGACCCTTGGCTGGCGATGGACGCCGATCGAGCCAAGGGCCTGCGTGTGGCGACCGAGGCCCCGCCGGGATTCGAGGCGGCGGTGAGGTACTATTGGGCGATCACGCCGGACACCCCGACACACTTGGCGGACCGACATATCCACCACGTCCTGCACGCGGAAGTACGGACCACAGAGTGGCTTGCCACACTCGAGCCCCCTCCGGCGGCTGGCGAACGGTGGTTGGATGTGGGGTGCGGCACCGCGGACCTCGCAGCATCGCTCCCCGACCGCGTCGAGGTGGTGGGCCTCGACATTGCCTTCCGGTGGCTGTGTGTTGCACGCCGTCGCCTCGCGGAGGGAGCGCGAGAGGCGGTCCTGCTCTGCGGCAACGCCGAGGCGCTGCCGGTCGAAGACGCCGCCTTCGACCGGGTCTGCCTTCTTGGTACCATCGAGCATTGTGCCGACCTCGATGCGGTGCTGGCGGAAGCTCGGCGAGTCCTGCGGCCCGGTGGACAGTTGCATGTGCGCACCGTGAATCGATTGTCCCTGCTCCCCGAGCCGCATGTGGGGCTCTGGGGTGTCGGATTCCTGCCGAGGGGTGTGGCGGACCGCTACGTGCGCTGGCGCGGCCGGGGAGGCTTCCGGCACCACTGGCCACGGACGGCAGGCCAGCTCGCGCGGGCGATGCGGCGGGGCGGCTTTCGGGCGGTCGAGGTGGTCGCCGCGCGACCGCTGGCCAGCGAGATCCGCCGACTGCCGAGTATCCTGCGTCCGGTGGCGGGCCTGTATCATCGGATGCGCCGCTGGCCAGGGATGTCATTGGTCGCGCCCCTGCTCGAAGGTCGAGGATCAATCGCATGACGGGCCCCAGGATTTTCCAACCCGATTACTACGCACGCATGCGGGCCCTCGAGGAGGGCAGTTGGTGGAATGCCGGCATGCGCGACATCGCAGCGCGGCTCTTCCACGAGGCGGGGTTGCCATCGGAGGGCGTGCTCCTCGATGCCGGGTGCGGCTCGGGCCAGACCATGGCGTGGTTTCGGGAGGTCTGGCCCGGGTGGAGCACCGTGGGACTCGATGTGGCGAAGGATGGGCTTCAGGCGGCACGGATTGGTTGGGGCGAGCCGGTGTTCGGCGCCTCGGTGCAGTCGATTCCCCTGCCGGACGCGAGTGTCGATGCGGTGATCACCCTCGACGTCCTGCAACATCTTCCGCTCGGGTCTGGGGATGGTGTGGCCCTCGGCGAGTTCCGGCGGGTGCTGCGTCCCGGCGGATGGTTGTTGATTCGTACCAATGCGCAGGCCTGGCCACGCATTCCCGATGATCCCACTTTCAATTTCCACAAGTATTCGACGCGTGAACTGCGCGAGACCCTCCGCAGGAGTGGTTTCCGGACCCGCCGGATCGGTCGGGTCAATGCGCTGCTCGGGTTGGCGGAGATTCCTCGCGAGTTGCGGGCCCAGAAGCGTGACGGGGCAGGGTATTCCGGACTGCTGGCGGAAGTGTCGCCGGCGGGCACAAGTTGGCATCTGAAGCGGGCCTGGCTCCGATTCGAGGGCGGCCTCGTTGCGCGCGGCCTCTCGCTGCCATTGGGGCGCACGCTCCTTGCAGTGGCTCAGGTTCCCAAGGAGACCTCGACATGATCGATGACCGGACCCCCGAGATTCCCAGCCTGGAGCTGGCGTTCCTGCCGATCCACAAGCTCGCGTTCGGGGTGGCCACGGGCACTGTCTCGGCCCTGTTGGTGGCAGCCCTCACGATCGACGCCCTCGTTCGCGGGTCAGGCGATCGGCTCCCGGTCGAGCTGTTGGCGGAATTCTTTTCCGGCTACACGGTCTCGTGGCAGGGCGTGCTGGTCGGCGCGGGATGGGCGGGCTTTGCCGGGTTCGTGCTGGGCTGGTTTCTGGCCTTCACCAGAAACGTCGTCCTCGCCATGCAGTTGGTGATCGTCCGGACCAAGGCGCACCTGGCAGAGACCCGAGGGTTCCTTGATCACATCTGATTGTCAGACTTGGGAAACACGCTCACTTGGGGAGGCTGTCGCGTGACCAGAACAGAGTTGAGCCGCGAGGAACAGCGCGCCGTTCGTCGAGCGGTGGTGCATTTCAATGCGCAGGCATGGGGGGTGTCGTTCGGGCTCCTCTGCGGGGTGGGGTTGATGGCTACGACCCTCCTGCTGGTGCTCAAGGGGGGGGAGAACGTCGGGGCCCACCTGGGGCTCCTGGCCAACTACTTCCCCGGCTACCGGGTCACGGTGGCCGGCGCGCTCATCGGCTTTGTCTACGGTACGGTGCTGGGGTACATCCTGGGCCGGCTTATCGGCGTGGTGTACAACACGGTCGTCTCGTGGGAGCGCCGATGAACCGGGCACTGCGCAGTGGTAGCTCTCGTGCGGTCTCTGGGTAGCGCAATGGAGCTTGAGGCGGTGCAGCGCCAGTTGGGCACCCGCCAGAGGCTTTCGGACGGCACAGCGGGTTTAACGAGGCAACTCGCGCCACCGGGCGTGTCGGCCTCATGGGCCGCCGAGATGAAAGGCATCGAGTGCCGCCTCCCATAATCGGGCCAGCGGCATTCGCCAGTCGGGCGGACATGACGGACAGTGTCGCCTGGTCCGCCATCGAGAACTGGGGAAGGCAGATTCTGTCGTTCGTCGTCTTCTGGGCCTTGGCCCGGTTGCTCGGCACTGTCGAGTTCGGTGTGGTGGCCATTGCGACATCGTTTGTCATGGTACTCCAGATCCTTGCGCAGAAGGGCTTCGCCACGGCCGTGCTGCAGCGCGAAGCTCTGCAGTCGCAGCATTTGAACTGCGCCTTCTGGATATCGGTCGGCGGCAGCGCTCTCGGTGCAGTCGCGCTGTTGGTTTCAGCAGGATGGATCGCGCAGCTCTTCAATGAGCCGCTCCTGGCACCCGTCCTTCGGGCGCTCACACCGCTGATCGTTCTCGAGGGACTGATGAGCGTCCAGGTTGCGCTGCTCAAGCGCAGCTTCGATTTCCGTGCCCTCGCCATTCGCACAACTACTG
>JBBQQJ010000253.1:0-3404 GCA_038216165.1 Gemmatimonadales bacterium
TTCGTGGTCGAGATCAAGACCACGGCGGCGATGCAGCATCCGCACATCCTGCCGCTCTTCGACTCCGGCACCGCAGACAGCTTTCTCTATTATGTGATGCCGTTCATCGACGGCGAGACGCTGCGGGCCAAGCTCGATCGCGAAACGCAGCTCGGCATCGATGAGTCGGTCCGGATTACGACGGCCGTTGCCGACGCCCTCGACTACGCCCATCGCCACGGCGTGGTCCATCGCGATATCAAGCCCGAAAACATCCTGCTGCACGACGGCCGGCCGATGGTGGCCGACTTCGGCATCGCGCTGGCGTTGAGTGCCGCCGCCGGTGGCCGGATGACCGAGACCGGGATGTCGCTCGGCACGCCGCACTACATGAGTCCCGAGCAGGCGACCGCCGAGAAGGAGATCACGGCGCGGAGCGACGTGTACTCGCTGGGCAGCGTGCTCTACGAGATGCTCACCGGTAACCCGCCGCACACCGGTGCGTCGGCACAGCAGATCATCATGAAGATCGTGACCGAGGAGGCCGCACCGGTCACCAAGCTGCGCAAGGCCGTACCGCCGAATGTTGCCGCCGCCGTGGCGAAGTCGCTGGAAAAGTTGCCGGCCGATCGCTTCGAGAGCGCCAAGGCGTTCGGTGAGGCGCTGGTGAATCCGGGGTTCCGGCACGGGACCATGATGATGGCCGGAGTCTCGAGCGAACGCGGCGGTGGGAGGTGGCGCGATCCGTTCACGCTTGGCTTCGCGGCACTCGCCGTGCTCGCCACCGCCGTTGCGGCTTGGACCATGCTCCGGTCACGGTCGCCAAGCAACCTCACGGTGGGACGATACGCGGTGGTGCTCGACAGCACGGCCCAGCTCGCATTCCGGGGCAACGCGGAGCCCGCGCGCCTCGCCCTGACGCCCGATGGGCAGAGCCTCGTCTATGTCGGCTACCGCATCAGTGCGCAGAACCGGACGACCGTCAGAGAGCTGTTCATACGGCCACTCGGCAGCATGAATTCCCGGGCGCTGCCGGGAACAGACCGTGCGGTGATGCCTGCGGTCTCCTGGGATGGGTCGCTCGTCGCTTTCATGGTGGGGTACCGGGCCGGCATCAGTGCCGTGCCACTCGGTGGCGGTCCGGCAATCGCTCTGGCGGATTCCGCCATCGCCAGCGGTCCTGCCTGGGGTCCCGACCGCTTCGTGTACTACCTCACGACGTCCGGCACGATCCGCCGGGTCTCGGGGAATGGCGGGCCCACCGAGGAAGTGACCCAACTTCCACCGATTCCGGGCGGCGGCACGTACGGCTGGCTGATGATCTTTCCCGATGGACGCGGCGCCCTGGTGGGCCAGCGGCCGACGGGTCTGGCCGATGACTCCCGCTTCTCACTCCAGGCGGTGGATCTCGCGTCTGGGAAACTGGGGATCACCCTCCCCGGCATCGCGGCCCGCTATGTGGTCGAGGCAAAGGCGTTGGTGTACATCACGACGGATGGCTCCCTGATGGCGGTGCCGTTCGATGCGGCGGCGCGCGAACTGCGAGGGCGTCCCCAGTCGCTAGCCACCGGCGTGACTGTCCGCGCGGGGGGAACGGATCTCGACCTCGCAGGCGGGAACCTGACCTACGCCCTCGCGGGCATCTCCGGCACCGAATACATCGCGTGGGTGAACCGCGCTGATGGCATGATGGCAGCGGTCGATACCGCCTGGCACGATGTCGAGTTCGAGTCGTTCGCACTCTCGCCGGATGGCACACGCCTGGCCATCTCGATTAATGGCGGCGGATCCAACAGCGTGGTCACCGGGAAGTCGCGCGAGGATGTTTGGGTCAAGCAACTGGACCGCGGCCCGATCACCCGGATCACCTTCAACGGGGACGGCAACAGCGCTCCCGCCTGGACGGCGGACGGTCAGTACCTGAGCTACGCCGCCGAGCGGGGCGGTCACACCAGTTTGTGGCGTCGCCGGGCTGATGGTGTCGGCGAGGAGCAGCTGGTGGCCGATCTCCCTGAGGACATCCTCGAAGCCCGTTGGTCGGGCGACGGGGCGTGGCTGGTGGTGAGCGTTGCCGGTTCGGCCTCGTGGGACATCCTGGCGATGCACCTGGGGGTCGACAGTACCTTGCGGCCCCTCCTGGCCGAGGCGCACCGCGAGTGGAAGCCCGATCTCTCACCGGACGGCAAGTGGGTGGCCTACGTGTCCAATGAATCCGGCAGCGACCAGGTTTTTGTCCGACCGTTCCCCGGCGTGGAGGAGGGGAAATGGCAGATCTCACTCGAAGGCGGCACCGACCCGGTGTGGAGTGCCGACGGCCGGGAGCTCTTCTTCCGCTCGGAAGACGGCAACGAAGTCTTCGCGGCCGACATGTCCCGCGGCCCGGGGCTGGCGGAACGCCGGAAGCTGTTCAAGGCACAGACTGCCGACGGCTTCGAGATCAACACGGATGATCGGCTGTTTAGCGTCTCGCGCGACGGTCGCCGGTTTTTGGTGTCGGCCAATCGCGAGGAAGATCGGTCCGGCAATCTCGTGATCGTGCAGAATTTTCTCACCGAGCTCAAGGCAGCGCTGGCGGCGGGGCAGGTGAAGCCGTGAGCGATGCCCTCATGCGCCTCACCGCCGCCCTGGCCGACCGCTACACCATCGAACGCGAACTCGGTCAGGGTGGCATGGCCACCGTCTACCTCGCGCACGACAACAAGCACGATCGGCCCGTCGCCATCAAGGTCCTCAAGCCCGAGCTCGCCGCCGTCCTCGGCGCGGACCGCTTCGTCGTGGAGATCAAGACCACCGCTGCCCTGCAGCATCCACACATCCTGCCATTGTTCGACTCAGGCACGGCAGATCATCAGCTGTTCTATGTCATGCCGTTCGTCCAGGGCGAGACGCTGCGCGACAAGCTGAACCGCGAGACGCAATTCGGCGTTGACGAGGCCGTGCGGATCGCACGCGAAGTTGCCGACGCGCTGGATTATGCCCATCGGCATGGGGTGATCCACCGCGACATCAAGCCCGAAAACATCATGCTGCATGACGGGCGACCGATGGTGATGGATTTCGGTATCGCGCTCGCCGTGAGTGCCGCGGCGGGCGGTCGGATGACCGAGACCGGCCTCTCACTCGGTACACCACACTACATGAGCCCCGAGCAGGCCACCGCCGAGAAAGAGATCACGGGCCGCAGCGACATCTACTCGCTCGCGAGCGTGCTCTACGAGATGTTGGCGGGCCAGCCCCCCCACATCGGCGGCTCGGCCCAGCAGGTGATCATGAAGATCATCGCCGAGCCAACCGCCTCGGTGACGACGCTGCGGCGCAGTGTGCCCGCCAACGTGGCCGCGGCACTCGCCAAGGCCCTGGAGAAGCTGCCCGCCGATCGATTCGAGAGCGCGCGCGAATTTTCGCAGGCGCTCTCCGATCCGCAC
>JBBQQJ010000254.1:0-3381 GCA_038216165.1 Gemmatimonadales bacterium
TCGATGACGAGCCGCAGCGCCCGACGGGTCGGAACCATGGTGAGGGGTTCGAACGATGCATTGAGGGCAAGACAGCGCACCCACGGCTCCGGGAGGGGACATCCATGATTATCATGGCGCCCCCTGCGAAACAAGGGGACGGCGTCCGCCGAGCCAGGTCGCGCGGACCGAGTCGGGGCCGCATCGCAGCACCGCTTCGGTGGGGTCGGGTGCGTCACCCACTTGCATCGCCACCACGTCTCCCCAGTAGCCCGGGGCGAGCGCGCCAACTTCCCGACCGAGTCCGAGTGCCTCGGCACCGCCCAACGTGAGGACCCGCAGGGTCTCGCTTGCCGTCCAGCCGGCCATCCGGCGCGCGGCGCGGGCCTCAGCAAGCAGGTCGATTGGCGCCACGCTCACCTCTGAATCAGTGCCAAGGCCGACTCGCAGCCCGCGCTCCACGAACACGCCGACCGGGGCGTGCGAGGCATGGTGCCTCATGTTCGAGCGTGGGCAATGGGCGATGGCGCACTGGTGCCGCACCAGCAGGTCGACATCCGCCTCATCGACCTGCACGGCGTGAATGCAGAGCGTGTCGGCGCCAAGCACGTCATGCACCGCCAGCCACGCCACCGGCGATATCGGGTCCGGTGATGGTCGCGGCACGCCGCGGGCACGCCACATTTCGGCGAACGTTCCGGTGAAGTCGCGAAGGAGATTCACCTCATCAATCGGTTCCGCCACGTGCACCGCGATCGGGACGCCGTGCGCCCGCGCAAGCTCCGCGCTGGCGCGGTACAGTGCGCCACTCACGGTGTATGGGGCGTGGGGAGAGACGCCGAGCCCGACGCGACCGGTGGCGTGATGGGCCAGCCGGTCGAGGTCACGCTCGAAGGCCTCCATGGCCGGTGCACACTGCTCGGGATGCATGCCAAACACTTCGTGGTGCGCCACCCCGCTGGCACGAAGCCCGGTGAGCGCGGCAATCACCTGCCCCGTGCTGCCAGTGTCGCAGATCGTGGTGACACCCTGTCTCCAGCAACTTTCGATGCCGCGCGACGCGGCGTCGAAGAACGCCTCCTCGTCCCGCTCCGACTTCACCGCGATGAGGTGGCGGATCCATTCGGCGAAGTCGTCGTCGTCCACCGCGCCCGCGAGCCCGGTGAGCTCCAGGTGGGTGTGGGTATTGACGAGCCCAGGGATGAGTGCGCAGCCCGGATACGCCACCGACTCACTGTCGGGCGGCGAGGGCACCTCCGAATCGCTGCCCGCAGCGATGATCCGTCCGGCATCATCGATCAACACCGCGCCGTTGGCGACTGCCGGGCCGGACACGGGCAGGAGCCACGGCGCGGAGAGTCGTCGCAGTGTCAGGGCCCCCCGCCGGGCCTGAACGGCGAGTGCAGCGGACAGAACTCCTTTGGCTCTGAGCCGGGGGCGAAATACCTCGTCTCGCGCACATCTTCCGGACAGAACGGCGTGGCCTTGAAACCGGTGGTCCGGTCGATCTCCACGGGCACCATTACCGGCTCCGGCTCCGGCCAGGCCGGAGGTGGCTTACGACGCTGGTAGATCTCCAGCATCATCGCGGTGAAGGCCGGTGCAGCAAGGCGACCACCCTGCGCATTGGGCATGATCTTCTCCGGTCGGTCGAAACCGATCCACACACCCGCGACAAGGTCCGACGTGAAGCCGACATACCAGACGTCGCGATAATCGTTGGTCGTACCGGTCTTTCCGCCGGAGGGAATCTGGAATCCGGCGCGGTACACCGACGACGATGCGGTGCCGTTGGTGACGACCCCCCGCAGCGCCGAGTTGAGCGACCACGCCACGGCGTCGCTCAATACCTGGACCTTTTCCACTTCCGGTTCCCAGAGAATGTGCCCGTCGCTGTCCTCGACACGGAGGATCGCATTGGGGACCACGCGGGTGCCGAGGTTGGCGAAGGTGGAGTAGGCAGCGATCAGTTCAAGGGGATGCACCGACGCCGCACCCAGCGTGATCGCCGGCACTCGCGGCAGCGGAGTGGTGATCCCGAAGCGCCGTGCCATCTGGACGATGTTGCCGACACCCGCGCGAAGGCCGACCCGCACCGCCACGCTGTTGGTGGACTTCCAGATCGCCTCGCGCATCGTCATCGTAGCACCGCTGAATCGCCCATCGTAGTTCCCCGGCTCCCAGTTTGGCTGGCCCGAGACCGGGATGGAGACCGGTGAATCGACTTCGTAATCCTCTAGCGTCATGCCCTGCTCAAGTGCTGCCGCGTACACGATCGGCTTGAAGGTCGACCCGGGCTGGCGCTCGGCCTGCACCGCGCGGTTGTACTTCGAATCGCCGAAGTCGCGACCTCCCACCATCGCGAGGATGTTGCCGGTCTGGGCCTCCATCACCACGGCGGCGCCCTGCAAGTAAGGCGAGTTGTTCCCATTCCCCTCGACCCCACGCTGGCCGCTCTCCAGGTAGTCGGCGTAGCTCTTGTGGGGGAACTTGCCAAGTTCGTCGCGCTCGATCCGTTGGAGTTGCTCCTCCATCGCGCGCTCGGCCGCGGCCTGAGCGTCGAGGTCAAGCGTCGTGTAGATCCGAAGGCCCTTGCTGTTCAGGTCCCCGCCAAAGCGCTTCCCCAACTGGATCCGGACGTACTCGACGAAGTACTCGCCGAGTGTGCTGTTGTCCGGTCGAGCGGACAGGGTGAGCGGGTAGGCCTTCCAGGTGTCGGCTTCCTCCGCGGTCAGCGCACCGTCGTCGTGCAGCAGGTCGATCACGACATTGCGGCGGGTCACCGCAGCGCGCGGGCTCTTGCGGGGGTTGTACCGCTCGGGGGCTTTTGGGAGGGCCGCGAGCATGGCGGCCTCCGCCACGTTGATCTGCTCGGACGACGTGCCGAAGTAGCGCTGCGACGCCTCCTCAACACCGAATGCCCGGCTCCCGAGGTAAATCTGGTTGAGGTAGAGTTCGAGAATCCGGTCCTTCGAGTAGCGCTTCTCGATCTCGGTGGCGAAGCGCGCCTCGCGGATCTTTCGCGGGATGCCGCCGATGCCCCGGCGGCGACGGTCGATCTCGTCGGGGAAGAGGTTGCCCGCGAGCTGCATCGTGATGGTCGAGAACCCCTCGTTCATTCCGCCGCTGAGGATGTTGTTCTTGATCGCCCCGAAAAAGCGGATCCAGTCAACGCCGTGATGTTCGTAGAACCGCTTGTCCTCGACCGCCAGGAAGGCCGCCGGTATGGCCGGCGACATCTCGCGGAGCGTCTTGACCGTCCGGCGCTCCGTACCGTAGTCGGTGATCCGGCGTCCGTCGGCGGCGTACACCTTCGACGCCTGGATGGGATCGAACTCGTTGAGACGGCTGATCGCCGGGCAGGCGGACCCCGAGCAGGCGGTGTACCAGGCGGCCAGGATA
>JBBQQJ010000255.1:0-3352 GCA_038216165.1 Gemmatimonadales bacterium
TCCAGAGGCCGAACATCTGGTAGGCGCGTGTCGGCAACCCGGCGATGGTGAAGAGGCAGGCGAGCGCCCCGGCCGGGGCGAGCACCCAGACGAATGGCACCCGGAACGGGCGCGGGCGGGTCGGGTCCTTGACGCGCAGGACGAGCACCGCGAGACAGACGAGGAAGAACGCCGCCAGGGTCCCGATGTTGACCAGATCGTAGATGCTGTTCTCCTCGGCAATGAGCGAGCCGACCGCGACCACCACCCCGATCACGATGGTGCTGACGTGCGGGATCTTGCGACGCGGATGCACCTTGGTGGCCCAGCGCGGCAACAGGCCGTCCTTCGCCATGCTGAAGAAGATGCGCGTCTGGCCATACTGGAACACCAGGAGCACAGCGGTCATCGAGACCACTGCGCCCGCGGCGACGATCCAGCTCGCGGTGTGGAGCCCCGCCAGCTCCAGGGCGCGCGCCAACGGATCGGCGCCGGCAAGCTGGCTGGAGGGGACGAGACCGGTGGCGACCGCACCAACGATCACGTAAATGAGCGTGCAGATGGCCAACCCGCCGAGGATGCCGAGCGGCATGTTGCGCTGGGGATTCTTGGTCTCCTCGGCCGCGGTACTGATGGCATCGAAGCCGATGTAGGCGAAAAAGACGATCGCCGCCCCTTGATGGATGCCGCGGAAGCCGTTGGGCGCGAAGGGGACGTAGTTGTCGGGATTGATGTGGAACACGCCGACCCCGACAAAGAGTGCCAGGACGAGCAGCTTGATGCCGACCATGATCGCGTTGGCCCGGGCGCTCTCGCGCACGCCAAGCAGGAGGACCCACGTCACCGCCGCCGTGACTGCGAACGCCGGGAGGTTCACCAGCACCGGGATCCCGGCCACCTGTGGTGCGCGCGCGAGAAGGCCGCGCACCTCGGCGTCCCCGGAGAGGGTCACCTGGTAGTAGCCGTGGGTGAGCCACTCGGGCAGCATGAGTCCCCATCCACTGAGCATGGAGGTGAAATACCCGCTCCAGGCCACGGCAACCGCGACGTTGCCGACGGCGTACTCGAGCACCAGCGCCCAGCCGATGATCCACGCCATCAGCTCGCCCATGGTGGCATAGGTATAGGCGTAGGCCGAGCCGGCCTGGGGAATCATCGAGGCGAGCTCGGCGTAGCAGAGGGCACAGAGCCCGCAGACCACCCCGAGCAGCACGAAAGAGAGGATCAACGCCGGCCCGGCCCCGAGGCGCACCACCGTGCCGTCGGGGCCGATTTCCCCGGCCGCCGCCGTGCCGAGTGAGGCAAAGATGCCAGCGCCGATGACCGCTCCGATCCCGAGGAGGATCAGGTCACCTGCGCCGAGAGTCCGAATCAGGCCGCGGTCGGACTCCGCCGCGATGGGCTTGGTGCGAAAGAGGGACATGGCCGTCCTGGCGGAGGGAGAATCCTGAGGCGCCGAACCGGAGGTGTCGCCCCGGCGCTCACCTGCCGGTGCGTCACGCCCCGATCGTGACCGACATCGTGACCACACCTGCCACCGGATTGCCGTCGCCGTCGCGTGCGGGCCGGAACCGAAAGCCGCGCATCGCTTCGTCGAACTTGCGCGCGTAGCCCCGGTCGCTGATCGGCGGGACGACGTCGACATCGCTCACCCGGCCGCTGACATCGACATGGAACGTCACGTCCACCGTGCGGCCGCGCAAGGAGCGCGGCGCGTCAATCGGTGGGACGATGAAGGTCCGACTGGTGGGCGGTGCGCCTTCCCTGCCGCCGCCACCAGCCCCGCCCCCAGCGCCCCCGCCACTCCCCGGACCAGCGCCCGCCCCGGCGCCCGGACCCTGGCCTGTTCCCTGCCCCCCACCGGAGCCGCCGCCACTCCCGGCCGACCCCGCGGCCCCAGAGGCGGCCGGGGTGGGGATGGCCACGGGCGGCAGCTCGATCACCGGCTCCGGGGTCGGTACGACCTGGGGCACCACGATGGGCGTGACCGCGGGTACCACCACCTCGGGGGGGGGAGCCGGCGGTGCGGCCGGTGGCATGATGAACGCAATAGCCCCCCCGGTGCCGCCCCCCCCACCGCCACCGACGCGCTCGACGAAGGCGGTGAAGGGGTTGCCCCGCGCCTCGACCGCGGCCGTCCCGACGCGCAGCACGAGCAGGAGGATCAGCGCGTGCAGGCCGAGGGAGAGCGCGGCGCCCACGGGTGAGCGGCGTCCCTCCGTGGGGAGGGATGCGCGAACGCGGACACCCCGGGAGGGGGCATCCGCGTCGGGTGCGGCGGCGGGGTGAAGGGTCACCCCGTGCTCAGTTGGCCTCGACCGGCGTGACGCCGACCACGAGGACGCCTGCCCCGCGCGCGATGTCGATCGCCTCGATCACCTCGCCGTAGGATCGCTCCAGACCCGGCTTGACGAACAGGAGCTTGGTGGGCCGTGGGTCGAAGACCGCATGGATCTCCTGGTCGAGCCGATCCATCGGGAACGACTGCTGCCCGTTGATCGACAGCATGCCGTCGTCCTTGAGCTCGAGCACGATCTGGGTGCTCGGCGCCGAGGAGGCGCTGGCGGTCTCGTTGGGTGGGATCTGGATCTCGGTCACGCTGCGGCTGAGTGCGTTGACGATCATGAAGATGATCAGCAGCACGAGCAGCACGTCGATCATCGGGGTGACGTTGATGTCCGAGGTGACCTGGCCACCGCCTCCAGTATTCATCGCCATTGGTCAGTTCTCCTCGCCGAGGACGCCCTTGCGGTCCGCCACGGCCACCAGGACCCGCGCGCCGGCGCGCCGGCCGATTTCAATCCCTTCCTGGATCTTCTTGTACGGCAACTCCGTGTCGGCCTTGAAGAAGAGCCGCTTGTCCTCCTCACGGGCGGCGAACAGTGCGGTCAGCTGCTGCTCGGCCGCCTCCGGCGTGACCGCCGCGCCGTTGAGGAAGTAGTTGCCGCCGTTGTCGATGCCCAGGGTGATCTCGCCATCCTCTTCCGCCAGCGACTCGACGTTCTCGCCGGCGGGCAGCGTGGCCGTGAACCCCGCGGTGATCAGCGGGGTCACGATCATGAAAATGATGAGCAGCACGAGCATGACGTCGATCATCGGCGTGACGTTGATCTCCGCCGTGACCCCGCCTCTGCCGCTACTGGCTGATATGGCCACTGCCGCTCACCGCCTTCTGGGCCTGGAACTCCTTGGTGAAGATCGAGCGGCCGAACTCGCTCCCCACGCTCTTGATGAGGTAGTCGATCAGCTCCTTCGACGTGTACATCATCTCGACCGTCAGGTTCTCGGTCTTGGTGGTGAAGTAGTTGTAGAACCAGACGGCCGGAATCGCGACGATCAGGCCGAAGGCCGTGGCGATCAGTGCCTCGGCGAT
>JBBQQJ010000256.1:0-3344 GCA_038216165.1 Gemmatimonadales bacterium
GGCGGCCCTGGTCGGGGGCGGCGGGGGCGTCGGCGCCACCGGGGGTGTTCTGCCCCTGCTCTTGGTCGGGGCCGGGGGCCTGGGCCTGGTCCGACGCCTGGGAGGGTCGCGCCGCGCCCTTGCGGAAGGTCCGTGGTCCTCGGGCCCGCTGACGGTCGGCGGTAGCACCCCAGTGTCCCGGGAAGACGCGCCGGAGTGGCAGCTCGCCCGTGCGCTGGGCAGGGTCGAGGCTCGCCAACTGCTCAGCAGCGGGGCCTTCGCGGTCGGCATCGGGTTCTGTGTCCTGCTCGTCGGCCTCTTCGGGATTGCGTGGAGCCCGCAGAACGCGGGCCCATGGTTCGATCTTGCTCCGCAGACCCCGTGGTTCTGCCTCCCGCTGGTGGGTATGACGGTGGTGGCCGCGCATCGGGCGGTCACGCGGGCACGGCGTGACCGAGCGGTCGAGCTCCTTGACACCTGCCCGGTCCCGCAGACCACCCGCACACTGGGGTTCCTCCTGTCGGCGGTCACCCCGGTGGTGGTGGAGGTTGTGTTCCTGACGGTTCTCGGCACGGGGATCGCCGTGCGCAGCCCGTTCATGTACGGCTCGTTGGAGGCGGCGGATTGGATGGACATCGGCTCGGCGCTCCTGCTCGGCGTCGGCGGTGTCGCACTCGGCGTGCTGCTCGGTCGGTGGGCGGCCTTCGCTCTGGTTCCAATCGTCGCAGTGGTGGCGGTGGCCTACGCCAACGGTGCGATCAGCGGCGTGGGCGGGCACGACTGGAACCCGTACAACTTCCTTTCCACTGCGCCCACCATCGAGTGGGAGAGCCCGGTGTTCCAGGCTCGTCCGGCTTTGTGGCACCTCCTGTGGATCGTCGGGCTCACTGCGCTCGTCGCGGCAGGAGCGCTGGCCCACGACAGCCGCGGCGCCGGGGTGAGGTGGCTGGCCGTTGGCGCGGCGGTCGTCACGGTGCTTGCAGGGATCGGGGCTACCCGGCCCATGGCACCGAGCTCCGTCGAGCGGATCGCCCGCGCAATAGCCGATCCGGCGTCGACGCAGGAGTGCGAGCAGTCCGGGGTGCTCACGGTGTGCGTGTTTCCGGCTCACCGGCCGCTGCTCAAACGCATCCTCGAAGACACTGCACCGGTCGTGGCTGCGTTGCCCCCGGCGGCGGGCCCGCTGACGCTCCGCCAACGTTTTCACGACGAGCTCGCGGACCTGCCCCCTGAGGTGCGGCGCCGCCTCTCCGAGCGGGACCTTCGGGCGCCTGCGGGTGAGTTCCCGATCTCGTTTGGCGAGGATTTCGACTACCTCTTGGGCAATCCGGCCTTCCATTTGGCCTTGGGTGCGGTCAGCCTCCCAAGCCGAGCGGGTGCGGACCTTCGCCCGGCGGTGGTGGCCGGGCAGGCCCGTGGGGTGGTCGCGCTCTGGCTGGCCACGCGCGGCCACAACCGGGCAGACATGAGGGCACTGACCACCTCCCCCAACCCGCATGCGGTGGACGCGTACGACCGGGGTTCGAACGACGAGGGGGGCGATTGCAGCGTGCCGTCGGTGATCTGGTCCGAGCAGGATCTGCTCGCTGCCCGGGCGGTCGTTGCGCTCCCGGCAACCGCGGTGGCAGGGGTCCTGGAAGCGGAATGGGCACGCTGGATCGATCCGGCGACGGGAACCGATGACCTCCTCGCCGCGCTGGGGCTCGCGGGGGTGGGTCCATTCGACCGAGTGGTGGCTCGCCCGGGCAACCCGTGCTGAGGATGCGCTCCCTGTGGGCTGCGGTCGGACCGACTGCCCGGGCCTCGCACCTCGGGCCGGCCAGTGTGACCGTGCTGCTCGGCGCCGTCCCCACGGGGGTCGTGCTCGCTCGAGGGGATCCGTCGGTGGCGACGCCGATGGTGGTGGCAGTTCTGGCGGCCGGCGCCGCGATCGGCTGGGCAAGTGAGGATCCGTGCGCAGAGGTGCTCGGTCCCCTCCCGGTTGCGACCGCCGCGCGCTCTGCGTTGCGCGCACTTTCGGTACTGGGAGTCGCGAGTGTCATCGGTTCGGTCGTGCTGATCGCCGCGGCCATCGGTCCGGGGCTGCCGACGGACGTGGGCCAGCGTGTCGTGGAGGGGGTGGCGGCCGCTGGGGCGTCGCTTGCGTTGGGGCTTGCGCTCAATCGTCGCGGAGACCCCGGCGCGGGGGCGGCCGGCGTGGCCGCAGGTCTGCTGGTTCCCGGTCTCGTGGCCGCGTTGAGCACCCGGTGGCCTGGGCTGCTCCCCACGTTCGCCGATAGCGCGGTCCATGGCCGCTGGTGGCTGATCGTGGCCGGTTTGGCGTTGGCGGTGGCCTGGGTGGGGCGGGATCCCGGCCGGCGATGAACCGGCGCGATCACGAAGCGCGACATACGGTGCAGCTCGGGCGTTCCGGCCCAGCGGATCCCAAGGAGTCTCATGTTCAAGACAACCTCGAGCAAGCGTGCGCTGGCACTGCTGGTCCCCCTCGCCCTGCTGATCGCCGCCTGCGGCGACACTTCCGACGACGCCGACGACGCACCCGCCGAGGACGCCGCCACCGTGGCGTTCACCTCGCCCGACGACGGCGCTCGCATCGCTGGATCCGTACACCTGGCCATGACCGCCAAGGGGTTCACGATCGAACCTGCTGGCGAGGTCCATGAGGGCGCTGGACACTTCCACGTGATCGCCGACGACGGATGTGTGGATCCCGGCGCAGCGGTCGGCAAGGACGCCGACCACGTCCACTTCGGCAAAGGCCAGTCCGAGGGCGCCATCTACCTCGGCCCGGGTGAGCACGAGCTGTGCCTCCAGCCGGGGGACGGCACGCATGTCGCGCTCGACTTCACCGACACGATCACGATCACCGTCGGCGTGGAGACCCGCGACGAGTGGTGCGGCGTGGTCAAGGAGGTCGACGATCTCTTCCTCGCTGCTGATACCAGTGAAGACGAGTTCGCCATCCGTCAGGGCCAGTACGTGAGCATCCAACGCCTCATCGCGCAGCTCACCGCCGCCGACGACCAGATCGACGCATCGGCCCGCGCTGATGTGCTGGCCGCGCTGACGCAGGCCTCGGAGATCGCGGGCACGGTCGCTGGCGCAGCCGACGCGACCGCCGCGGAAGCCGCACTCATGGACACCTACGGCTCCGAGGGTGCGCAGCCCAGCGCAGCTGCCTCAGCCTGGATCCTTGACACCTGCGCTGTCGACATCAACAGCTGAGCCGGGATCCCATTCGCTGAGGGAGGTGGGGGGGGCCGGCGGGGGGGGGGGCCCCCCCCGCCCCGGGGGGGGGGGGGGGGGGGGGGGTCATGGAGAGGGGGGGAGGAGCCGGGGGGCGGGCCGCACGCACCAACGAAGGG
>JBBQQJ010000257.1:0-3322 GCA_038216165.1 Gemmatimonadales bacterium
TCGAACTCGGTGCGCGCCCGCACGAAGCCATCGACCGTCAGCGCGTCGCGCACATGCGCCGCCAGAACGCTGCTCAACGGGCCGGGGTCGGAAATGAAGACCTCGCCCGGTCCCGCCAACTCCTCCTCCCCTGGCACGTTCGTGCCTGGGGCCTTGGTGCCGCCGATCATGTCGACGTTGATCATCGCCACGAGGCGGCCCCCGAGCGGACCGTAGGCCAGGTGCCGGGTGCCCCAGAGCCCCACTTCCTCGCCGGAATCCCAGACCAGCAGGATCGAGCGCCGCGGGCGCGGTCCCCGCATGAGCGCACCCGCAATGGCGAGGTTGCCCGCGCTGCCGGAGGCGTTGTCGTCCGCCGCATTGTAGACGCTGTCGCCCTCGGGTGTCACGGCGCGACCCACCGCCCCATCGAGGTGCGAGACGATCGCGAGCCATTCGTCCCGGACAGCGGGGTCACTCCCTTCCACCAACCCCACGACGTTGGCGGCGGTGAAGCGTGTAGCGGTGGTCGGCAACACCAGCGATAGCGTACCGGCGCGGAACGAGGCCGGTAGCGTCTCGGTGCTGTCGGCAGCCAGAAGCTCCGCCGCCGTGTGTCCGGTGCCTGCGAGGACGGCCTCGAGGACCGGCTCCGCGATGCTGATGCGCGGCAACGGGTACGCCGAGTAGGCCCTGCCACGGGGCGGATCGAGGTCGCGACCCACCACACTGCGACTGCGCGTGCGCTCCCAGCCGTTCACGATCGCGGGCGTGGGCAGGGTGACGATGCCGAGCGCGCCTCGGGCCCGAGCCTCGTCAAGCACCGTGGTGTAGTCCCGGCCCGCGACGCCGAGGGCGCCGGGGGTGATGCCCGCCGGCCACCGCATCGCGCTGTGCACGAGCAGCCAGGCGCCGCGCACGTCCACGTCGGCATAGGGGTCGAGCCCCACGGCGGCGGCGCGCATTCCGCGGCCGACGTAGACCACCGGGCCCGTGTGTCGGCCACCGGTCAGGAACGAGGTGACCACAACCCCGGTGCCGTAGGCCCATCGGGTGGTGCCGACCTCGACGGCGGTTGCGGCGGTGTCGAGCGTCTCACTCCGGACGACGTACTGCTGGAAGTACCCGCCACTGTCCCCCATCGGCCGGATCCCCAGCGTGGCGAGCCGACGGGCGACCATGGCCCGCGCGCTGTCGAGGCCGGGCGACGGCGTGAGCCGGCCACGGAGGCCGTCGTCGGCCAGGGCGGCCACATCGCGTCCGAGCGCCTCGGCGGTGATGCCCGTGGCCGCCTCGCGGACGGCCGCCAGCTGCTGGGGGGGGGATTGGGCGGGGAGCGGGGCGGCGAGGCACGCCAGCACCACCCGGATGAGCCGAGGCCCCACGAGCTCAGGTCGCACGCGGGAACACCAGGACGGGCCGGTCGGCGCTGCGCAGGACGGCCTCGGTGACGCTGCCGAGGACCAGGTGCCGGAAGCCGCTGCGACCGTGGGTGGACATCCCGATCAGGTCGTGGCCGTGCTCGGCGGCGAAGGCGCTCACCGCCTCACCCACCTTGCGCGCGCCGACGACCTGGACATCCATCACGAGGTCGGCGCCGAGCACCCCTTTGTGCCGCTCGAGCCAGTCGCGCGCCGCGGCCTGTTCCTCCTCGAGGCCCGGACTGCGCATTGGCGGGGCGAACGGGGCCCCGTGCGGGATCACCGGCACGTCCTCCACGACGTGCAGGAGCGTGAGCGCGGCGTCGAGCCGGCGCGCCAGGTCGGCGAGTGGGCCGAAGGCGCGGAGCGACTCCTCGGAGAGGTCCGTGGTCAGGAGAATCCGTGTGATCGACATGCCCGCCTCCAGAAAGGGATGCCTCGATGATAGCGCCCAGGACGGGGACGGGGGAGCGCCCCGGTGCCTGGGGCGGGGCCGCGTTATCTTCATCGGGTTGCACCTGATTCGCGTCCACCCCATTCCGGCTCACCACTCCCTCTCGAGGTGCCGATGCGCGCTGCACTCGCGCTCGCCCGTCCGTCCCTCCGTGCTGCGACCGTTGCGTGTGGACTCGCCCTGCTGGGTGCCGCACCACTGGCAGCCCAGTACCCGAACCATCGCGAGCTGACGGCCTCCCTGCAGCGCCTGGCGCAGCGGGGCGGCGCGGCGACCGCGCTCGTGACGATCGCCACATCGCCCGGCGGTCGCGCGGTGCAGGCGCTCCGGGTCGGCCCAGCGGGCCAACCGGCGGTGCTGGTCGTCGCGAATGCCCACGGCCCCCATCTGGTCGGGTCGGCAGCGGCGCTCGCGGCGGCCGAGCAGATGCTGGCGCAGGGGGCCAGTGCTGGCGGCACCGTCTGGTTCGTGCCGCGCCTCAATCCGGATGCGGCGGAAGGGATGTTCGCCATGCCCCATGGCGAGCGTACCGGGAACGGGATGGCCACCGATGCCGACCGTGACTGGGTCCTCGACGAGGATCCGTCCGACGACCTCAACGGTGACGGCTACCTCACGGCGATGCGCATCGCCGACCCGAACGGCGAGTGGCTCGAGGACCCGGAGGAGCCCGCACTCATGCGGCGTGCCGATGCGGCGAAGGGCGAGGTCGGGAAGTGGCGCCTGGTCACCGAGGGACGCGATGACGACGACGACGGCCAGTACAACGAAGACGGCCCGGGTGGCATCGACGTGAACCGCAATTTCCCCTACGACTACGCGCACCATGGCAAGGAATCCGGGCGGTTCCCGATGGAGTCCCCGGAGGCCCGCGGCCTCGCGACCTTCCTGATCGACCATCCGGAGATCGTCGTGCTGTACGTGATGGGCCCGCAGGACAACCTGCTCAAGCCCTGGGAGAACCGGCCGAACGCCGGGATCATGAACCCCACCACGCGGGAGCGCGCCCCCGAAGGCACCAGCGCCGGTGGCCCGCTCAACTCGATCGCCCGCGGCGATCAGGCCACCTTTGCCGACCTGACGCGGCGTTTCCAGGAGGTCACCAGCCTCGCCAAGGGGCCCGCCAGCGCGGCCCTCGCGGGGGACGTGCTCTCCTGGGGGTACTTCGACTTCGGGCGGTGGAGTGTCGGCTCGCGCGTCTGGTGGCCGCCTGAGGCGCCCCGGGATACCGCGCGTGCGGGGGGGGCACGGCCAGCTGCGGGCGCGACCGCTGCCGCTGCCACGGCGAATGCCGATGAGCGCACGGCCATCCGGTGGTACCGCGCGCAGGGGCAGGAGATCGCGGTCCCCTGGACCGCGGTGACGCTGCCGGGCGAGACCGCGACGGTGGAGGTGGGCGGGCTCCGGCCCGGCGCCCTGCTCAACCCGCCGGCCGGGGTGGAACTCGACTCCGTCCTGGCGCGCCAGG
>JBBQQJ010000258.1:0-3298 GCA_038216165.1 Gemmatimonadales bacterium
GACTGCCTTCGCCGGCCAGGGCGACACCCTTGCGGCGTGGCGGATGGCGCGGCGAATTCCCCGGCTGCCGCGGGCGCGGCCCGCGGCGACGACGCTGCGGGCGGGCGACGGGATAGCCGTCACCCCTGCCTGATGGATGGCGGCGCGATCAGGCCCGGGCGAGCGCCGGCACGCGCGGCTCGAGGGACGTACGCGGCCGGCCCACCTGCGGCAGCAGGCGGCCGCCATTGAGCAGCCGCAGCGCGGTGCCGAGCATGCGCATCGACGCAGCGAAGCCGCACGCCAGTGTCACCAGTCCGAGGACGGCCGGCGTGCCGAGCGGCGACGTCCAGCCGGCCACGTGCATGTCCGTCGACTGCAGCATCCCCGCAGGGGCGTCGGCCATGATGAAGCTGCCGAGCACCAGGGCACAGCCGAAGGTGAGCATGGCAAAGGCGATGTGCCACGTCGCGCGGACCTCGCGCGGTGCGGCCAGATTGCCCAGGCGAAGTGCGCTCATGATGTGCTCCGGATGGAGGTGGAAGCGCTGCGACTGCGGCCAGGCGGGGCGCTGAGCCCCGGGGCTGCGTCGTGCCATGAAAGATTCGCCATCGGGCGGAGGATCGCGGTGATCGCCAGCACGCCCGCATCGTGACCCGCAGGCGGGTGCGGGGGAGCGCCGCGCCAGGACATCGGCGACGGGAGGCTGGGGGCGGGGGCGGGGGCGGGTGCCGGGGCGGGACGACAGCTGTTCATGCATGGCAGGTCTCCTGAACGCCGCGCACCCCGGTGGCGGGGCGCTCGGCTCGGAATCCGAAGCGCCAGGCCACACGGGGTGCGGTTTCTGGGTCTGCACGAAGCAGCTTCGGCAACCGGACGATCTCCGATGGGCTGGAGACTCCTGGCTTTGCGACCCCGCCTCGCGACGGGTGTGCTAGTGTCGGCTTGCGTCAGGGGGACGATTGAGGGGGACAGGAGGTAACGGAGAGGGTGAGGAGTGGGGGGTCGGGGGTGAGGCTCCCGCAGCTTCGCGACCCTGCGGCGCGAGCTGCCAGTTCCCCGCGCCCTCTGCGCGCTCCGCGGTGATGCTGTTGAACAGCATTTCACCGCGGAGAACGCGGGGAGTCGCGGAGCCTGCCTCCACCATCCGTGCGAGGTTCGTAGCCGGCAAGCCGTCCGGAGGTCGGGGGCGGCGGCGAGACTTCGGGTGTCACCCGAGCTCGCCCCACGCCTCGAAGTCCGGGGCGACGATGTCACCTTGAGAGAGCAGCGTTCCACGCAGGAATCCGAACGCGCTCGGCGCGTGAGAGTCTGGGGGGACGAGTCTCGCCACCACCTCGCCGCGCCTGGTCACCACCACCTCGCTCCTGATTCTGGACCTGGTCCAGGAGCTGGAGGCACATGTCCATGAAGACGGTGGCCTCCACCTCGATGACCTCGCGGGCGTCGAGACTCGTGGACGGTGCCGGGGACGGCACGGACCTGGGATCTGGTGGGATCATCGTGCACCGCCCGCCCGATATCAGTGCACCACCCAGTCCGTCGTCAGCAGGGTCGATCCCCAGGCGATCCGCAGCTCGCCTCTCGGTACCCCCGGTGCCCTCGACGGCACGAGCCAGATGCTCAGGCTCTCGATTGGTGCCGGGAGCGCGTGCCGCGCCAGCTCGATCCGCGCCACGTCGTTTGCGGCGTCGTATTGCATTGCCGACTGCATGGTGCCGGGCGTCGTGCTCCGCTGCACGATGAGTTGCCATGACGTCGGCGTCGGAAGGGACCAGAGGACATAGGTGCCCTTGGGGACATGCTTGCCGCCGATCATCAGATCGACCGTCGTCGTCAGCGTGGTCGAGGCGTTGGCACCGGTACGCCAGGGCCGGCCGAACGGCACCAGGCTGTCGGTGTTGATCGCGCGACCGCGCAGGTGCGGCTGCCCGTACTCGATGCGGATCTTCCCGGGCGTGCTGTCGGCGCCCGCGGGCGCCTGCCCCGCCGGATAGCTCAACGCCACCTCGACGGCGGCCTGGGTGCTCGGTGCCGCGCGAAGGGTGCCCTGTGCCGGGAGGAGACTGGTGCTCCCGATCAGGAGCATGGTTGCGAGTGGGAACGCCGGGTTTCGCATGGTCGACACCTCGATGTGAAAAGCTGCGCCACGGCCGGCGGGCATCGCCGGACGCTCGGTCGGGCTGCGGACCGGCAATGATATCAGGTTGGCGGCTGGAATGCCCGTCATCGGTCCTTTGGGATAGCGGACCGGCCAGTGTTATCCTTCCGCCCATGAAGAGCCGCGTCGTCGCCGCCATCGTGCAGCGCGAGGCTGTCCCCGGCCTCGCCGAAATGCTCGTGCGCACCCGCGACGGCGTCCGCGAGGCACGCGCCGCCGGTGCGGAGCTCGTCGTGTTCCCCGAGACGTGGATCCCGGGCTACCCGGCGTGGCTGGACGTCTGCCGCGACGCGTCGCTCTGGGATCACCCGCCGGCGAAGGCGGTGTTCGCGCGCATGGCGCGGGACAGCGTTGCGGTGCCCGGCGAGGCGTTCGACGCGATCGGCGCGATGGCGCAGGAGTTCGAAGTCACGCTCGTCATCGGCGTGACCGAGCGGGTCGATCGGGGCCCCGGCCGCGGCACGCTCTACAACAGCCTCCTTACCATCGGGCCGGATGGCGTGCTGCTCAACCACCACCGGAAGCTCGTTCCCACGTACACCGAGCGGATGGTCTGGGGGACAGGCGACACGGATGGGCTGCGCGCCGTCGACACCCCTGCGGGACGTGTCGGGGGGCTCGTCTGCTGGGAGCACTGGATGCCGCTGGCGCGGCAGGCGCTCCACGAGTCGGGGGAGGACGTGCACGTTGCCGTCTGGCCGACCGCCCACGAGATGCACCAGGTCGCGAGCCGGCACTACGCCTTCGAGGGGCGCTGCTATGTGCTCGCCGCCGGGGCGCTGATGCGGGCGAGCGCGCTTCCGCCCGAGCTGGAGCCGCACCCGGCGCGCGTGACGTCACCTGACCAGTGGGTGCTCCGCGGGGGGAGCGCGATCATCGGCCCCGACGGGCGGTACCTCGTCGAGCCTGTGTACGACGAGCCGCGGCTGGTCGTGGCCGAACTGGACTTCGGGCGGATCCGCGAGGAGAGCATGACGCTGGACGTCACGGGGCACTACCACCGGCCGGAGCTGTTCGAGTTTGCCGTGCGGCGCGGCGGGCGCCGTGCGGTGAGGGGTGAGGGGTGAGGGGTGAGGGCGCTTCGGTCCCGGCTGCGCAGTGGTCGGACGCACCCCGGTGCCGCGCGCACTGAGGTCGGTATCAAGGCGTGATACGGAT
>JBBQQJ010000259.1:0-3284 GCA_038216165.1 Gemmatimonadales bacterium
TGCGCCGCGCCACGTCGATCACGGAGATCGCCTGCTGGGTGCGCTCGGCAGCCACCGACAGCGGATAGACCTCGCCGCGAAGCACGTTGGCCTGGATCAGGACCTTCACGAAGCGATCGAACACCGCCTCGCGGGCATCGATCTCATGGTGCTCGGCGGCGCCAACGGCCAGCGCCTGCGCCCGGATCGCCGCGCACGCCTCGGCGGGGGTGCCACCGGTGTTGACGAACACGGTGTGCACGACGAATCCGCGCTCAGCGAGCCGGGGAACGCAATACGAGGTATCGAGCCCGCCAGAGAAGGCGAGGGCCAGGATGGGCTGAGATTGCATAGTGCATAATTATGCAGCGCAGGCGGATCGTGCGCAAGGGGGATGGACGCGACGGTCCTATTTACGGTTCACGGCCAGCCACGCCGTGGATGTCGCCGATGCGCCGCCCCCCGACACGGTCACCCGCAACCGGTACCGACCGGGTGCGAGCTCGCCCAGCGCCACGGTGCGCACCACCTCCTCGCGAGCGGCGCGCGCCTCGCCGAGGAAGGCGATTGCAAGCTTTGGCGGCTTGTCCTCTTCGCCGGCCTTGAAGAACTCGAGGCGAGTTCCATACGTCATCCCGTCGACTTGTCCGCCCACCTGATAGTAGAGCTCAGCGCTCTCACCGACGAGATACGCGTTGAGCGGATTCAGCGGCACCGTCGTCGCACCCGAGTTCCAGCGGACCCCACTGCCCTCCCGGCCGAGCACGACATCGCTCACGGTGAGGCCTCCACCGGCTGTCGGCACCACGACCGTCGACAGTCGCGCCAACGCGCCCCGCCCATCGGGTTGGGTGAGGATGAGCGTCGCGCCGTGGCGTCCAGCTACCACGGGAAGCTCGACTTGTCCGGTGAGGAACTGCCCCGCCTTGAGCGGTTGTGCCGTGGCAAACTGGCGTGTCGTGTCGAGCTCGACTCGCCGACCGGTACCGACATCGGCTGACAACACGCGGATCCGCAGCGGATATACCGAGCGTCCCCCCGCTTCCGGAGGGTTGGAATAGCTGAGCTTGTCCCCGGGAACTGCGAACGCAACGACGAGCCGCGGAGACCCACCGGCCGCAACGTCGAGTCCGTAGATCTGTGCAATCGGTTCGATCTGCTGGCTAAACGTGACCGGGTTTGCATCGGTGGTGACGGCGCGACGAATTCGTGTCAGCCCCTGCTCACGCAGTGCGGTCATTGTCTGCGTCTGCGGGCGTGCGGAGGTAACCGGAGCGGCGCCCGCCCGCCGATTGGAGATACCGCCGGTCAGGCGCGGACCCTCAGTCTGGGCGTACCGCAGCAGCTCGTCGCACATGCCGAGTCCGGCACCGCAGAGCTGCCCGATCTGCTGGAGATCGGCACCGGCAATTGTCGGCACCAGGACGCTTGCCCCAGCCGTGCCGTCGAAATCGGTTTCTGCAAAGAACAGGATCAATGGTTCCTCGCCCGGCCTGCGATACATCCATGCTTCCTGTGCAGTGCCGCCCGATGTCTGCAGCCGTGTGTCCGGCTTCCCATGACGAATCCAGATCGCGCCGCGATCGTCGATCGCGTCCTGCTGGATGGCAAAGCTGCGGAACGGCACGTTGGCACCGACGAGCGCATCAAACTGCTCGTCGAACCCATCACTGCTGCTGTTTCGCCCCTGCTCAGCACCCTCGATCGTTGCAACTTCGCCGGTGGCGATGACAAGGCGGTCTCCCGCCATCGCGGTGCTGCGAAGTCGTTGGCGGCCCTTCTGCGGAATCACGATCTTGAAGCTTTCGAAGGCAAATTCAAGGCGCTTGTAATGCTCGATCAGCCGCTCCCCGTCTTCCCGGCCATCGCGCACGTCACGAGTTGCCCAGAAGGACGCAAGCCACCCAGCGCGCCGCTCCGGCGCGAGCGTGTCCCATTGCGTGACCTCTTCGGGAGTGGACACCCACCCGATGGCTTCACGGAACCGTGCCTGCGCGAACGGCGTCACAGCGGTGGCGGCGCCCTGCAGCAGCGCCGCGCGACCGGCGCCCGGCTTGCCGGCTCGATACAGCGAACGGGCCATCTCCAAGTAGGTGACGCCGGAATCTGCGCCCTGCGCGAGCGCTTCCTCAAGCATCGCCACCACGGTATCTGCATTCCCCGCCTCGCGCTCCACCCGTACCATGGCGAGGCGCGCGAGGGGTGAAAGCGGCTGGAAGTCGCGGATTCGCCTGAGCATGAGCAGCCGCTCGCGAAGACGTGACGCCCCCTCGCGGGGCAGTGGTCCGAGCGCGAGGGCTTCTCCCGCTCCCACAAGCATCGAATCAATCTCGAGCGCGCGAACCAGCGCGTAGCCCGCACCGGCCTCGAAGCTGACGCCCACCGGTTGCAGCGGACCTTCCTTGGCGGTGAGTCCGGCTCGGGCCATCTGCAGTCTCGCGATGCCGAGTCCGTACCAGGCCATTGCCCACCGGGGGCGCTCTTCAACAGTTCGAAGGAACAGTCGTTCCGCAGCAACGGCGGCGTCGCGCGACGCCGTGAACTCACCGCGCCGGGCGAGGACCATCCCGAGGCATAACCTGTTCAGCGCGCCCTCAGCTCCGATGCATCGGGACTCGGCAGGGAGCGAACCCGCCGCCGCATGTGACAGGTCTACCGCTACCGAGTCGATGAAGGCGCGATCGGTTCCCGCCTGCGCGCTCACCGATCGGGGTTGGCCCACGACCATCACCGTCAGCACCAATACTGCGAGGCAGGCGCGCATGGGGTCACTCGGTCGGGGGATGGCCAAAATGAAACGAGGCGGCAACGCGCTAACGTTACCGCCCCATCACCGCTGTTGCCACCGATTCACTCCGCTCGGAGAGCGGCTGATTCAGTCGTGGTGAGTTCCCGGATGGCGGCGAGCGCACGCTGGCGCAGCCGCTCCCGGCGCTCGGGGGCCGCGCCACCGAAGCCCTGCGCCACCGAACACGATGCGCTGTCGAATCCGCAGAGGGCCTCCAGCGCTGACACCTGAGGCGCCGCGATCAGCGTGGTGTTCCCCGATGACCCGTCAAAGACGTTCTGGCTGAAATGCACGACGAGGTTGTCGCCATCCTCGCGTTCATACACCCAGCTCTCAATCCCTGAGTTCGCGGCCACCCGCGCATCGGGCTCGCCGTGCCGGATGAAGATCGTGCCACGGTCGTCAACCTGTCCCTGACGCGGGACGAAATCCCGAAGCGGCGAGCCCGACCCCACGGTGAGGTCGAACGCGGAGCTTCCCCCGTTGGCGACACGTGCCACGGGCACCTTCCCGCGCT
>JBBQQJ010000260.1:0-3258 GCA_038216165.1 Gemmatimonadales bacterium
TAGGCCACCGGGCCGACGCGGTACCCGAAGACCGTCGCGTGGCCGTGGGCGAACGCGAGCGGCAGCACCTCCAGGCCCGCGATGGTGCGGGGCACGCCAGGCACGAGCGCCTCCGTCACGAGGTGGGGCTTCGACGTCCCGGCGACCGGCACCACCCCCGCATCGAAGATGTAGGCGAAGCGCTCGTGCAGGGGGGTGATGGTCTGCTCCGGACCATAGAGCGGCAGTGGGGTGTCCCGGCGGAGCGAGAAGGAGCGCAGGTCGTCAATCCCGTGCACGTGGTCGGCGTGCAGGTGGGTGTAGAGCACGGCATCGACCGCCCCGATGTGCGCGGCGAGGAGCTGGAGGCGGAGCTCGGGCGGGGTGTCGATGAGGAGGCGAGTGCCGCCGGATTCGATCACGGCGGCGGTGCGGGTACGGCGATCCCGGGGATCGGCGGAGCGACAGGTCGCGCAGTCGCAGCCGATCTGGGGGACCCCCATGGAAGTCCCCGTCCCGAGCAGGGTAAGTCGCATCCCCTAAACTGTCTCGACCTTGAGAAGGTTGGTAGTCCCCGGCACGTCGAACGGTGCGCCGGCGGTCACCACGACGCGCGATCCCTCACGCGCAACGCCGCGGGCGAGGAGTTCGGTGCGGGCCATTTGCCACATCGGATCGTAGTTCTTGATGTGCGGAATCATCACCGGCACCACGCCCCAGGACAGGGCGAGCTGGCGGAAGGTCTCCGGCTCGGGGGTAAAAGCGAAGATTGGCACCCGTGGCCGGTAGGACGACACCTTGCGGGCGGTGAAGCCGCTGGAGGTGAAACAGACGATCGCCTTGGCGGTGAGCATGTCGGCCGCGGTGCTGACCGCCACCGCAATCGCCTCCTCCGTGGGGACCATCCCTTCGTCCGAAGGGTTCAGGTGGGCGAGCGGAATCTTCCAGCGGCGGCGGTCCTTGTCGGTGGAGATCAGGCGGGCCGACTCCACCTCGCGCGCGATCCGGTCCATCGCCAGCACCGACTCCAGCGCGTAGTGGCCGATCGCGGTTTCGCCGGAGAGCATCACGGCATCGGTGCCGTCGATGATGGCGTTGGCCACGTCGGACGCCTCGGCCCGGGTGGGGCGAGGGTTGGTGATCATCGACTCGAGCATCTGGGTGGCGGTGATGACCGGCTTGCCGCGCCGATTCGCCGTCTGGATCAGGCGCTTCTGCACCAGCGGGACCTGCTCGAACGGGAGCTCGACGCCGAGGTCGCCGCGGGCCACCATCAGGGCATCGGAGGCCTCGAGGATTTCGTCGAGGTTCCGCAGCGCGGTGTCCTTCTCGATCTTGGCGATGATCTTGGTCTGCTTGGGGATGATGCGCCGTACCGCATCAATGTCCTCGGCTCGACGCACGAACGAGACTCCGATGAACGCCACCCCCATCGCGGCCACGCGGAGCACTTCCTCGCGGTCGACGTCCGTCATCGCCGGCGCGCTGACGTCAGCCCCGGGGAGGTTCATCCCCTTGTTGGGCTTGAGCAGCCCGCCGTAGCGCACCCGTCCCTCCACCCGGTCGCCGCGCACCGCGGTGACGTCCACCGCCAACAGGCCGTCATCGAGGAGAATCCGCGACCCGGCCACCACGTCGCCCGCGAGCTCGGCATAGGTGGTCGGGATGTCACCCTCCTCCTCCTGCCCCTCGGGCACGAAGGTGACCATCTGGCCCGGGGCGAGGGTGATCGGCGCCGGCAACTTGCCGACACGGATGCGCGGTCCGTGGAGGTCGACCAGGATGCCGATCGCGTGCCCGCGTTCCTCCCGCACCTTCTGCACTCGACGGATCCATTCCCCGCGCGTCTCCGGGGTCCCGTGCGAGGCATTGATGCGCACCACGTTCACGCCGGCATCGAAGAGGGCGTGCATGCGGTCTTCGGCCTCCCACGCCGGCCCGAGCGTGGCAACGATCTTGGTACGGCGAATCGGTTCGGTATTCATCACGTCAGGTCACTCCAGACGATACGACCGTCGACCACCGTCACGCGTGGTCGGTCGGTCAGGACGGCGTGAGGGTCACCACGCTCCGCGAGCGGGTCGATCTCCCAGGCCACGAAATCGGCATCATGGTGGGGCGCGAGGCGGCCCCGGTGGGCGCCCGTCCCCTCGGCCAATGCTGGAGCCAATGTATACGCTGCAACCGCCATCTCGAACGACAGTGCCTCGCCTCCGTACCACCCGCCCACCGGCTTCCCGTCGAGGCCGGTGCGCGCCATCGCCGCAAAGAGCCCCTCGCGTGGGTCGAGAGTGGCCACCGGAACGTCGCTCCCGAACGCCACGATCGCCCCACGCTGCTGCAACGACCGGAACGCATAGGCCCCGGCGCTGCGCGCGCCCCAGTGCTGCTCCGCAAGGGGGATGTCCACCAACAGGTGGGCCGGCTGCATCGAGGCCACGATCCCTGCGCGCCCCGCGCGGTCGAGGTCGGCCGGATGGACGCACTGGAGGTGCTCGATCCGATGTGGGATCGCCACTGTCGGGAGCGCCTCCATCAGGTCGAAGGCCCGGCGCACGGCGGCGTCGCCGATGGCATGCACGGTAAGGGCGATCCCGGCGTCCACGGCCAGGCGCATCACTGCGGCGGTCTCCTCCGCCGTGGCCAGCGGCATCCCCCGGTCGCGACTCCCGGCATAGGGTTCCAGCATCCAGGCGGTCCGGGAGCCGAGGGAGCCATCGAGGAAGAGCTTCACGCCGCCGTGGCGGAACATCGCGCTGCCGGTGCCGGAGCGGACGCCATCCCGGATCAGGTCGGGAAGAATCGCCACCGGAGGGTGCGAGAGGACCCGAATCGTGAGGGCCCCCTCCGAATCCATCCGCTCGAGGATCGCCCTGGAGTGCCGATCGCCGACGTCGTGGATGCCGGTGAGGCCGAGGGCGTTGGCGCGGCGCTGGGCCCCTTCCAGCGCCGTGCGGAGACGGTCGGGGTCCGGCACCGGAAGGTGAGGGAGCACCAGATCCACCGCTCGCTCCAGGAGCACCCCCGTGGGCTCCCCATTGGCATCCCGGACGATCCGGCCACCAGGTGGGTCCGGCGTGGCGGCCGTGACTCCCAGGCGCGCCAGCCCGGCGCTGTTGACCCAGATGGCGTGAACATCGAGGGAGTCGAGCCAGACCGGGGTGTCGGGCTGGACGGCGTCCAGGGTGGCCCGGTCCGGGGGCGAGGCCCAGCCATTGGCGTCCCACCCGTGCCCCTGGATCCAGCCATCCTCCGCCACCCCTTGGGCAACCCGGCGTG
>JBBQQJ010000261.1:0-3214 GCA_038216165.1 Gemmatimonadales bacterium
CGATCCAGCCGCTGCTCCCGATGATGGCCGACTTCCCCTACACGATCCGGATCGTCTCCGAGATCATGGAGTCGAACGGCTCGTCCTCGATGGCGTCGGTCTGCGGTGCCTCGCTCTCGCTGATGGACGCCGGCGTCCCGATGAAGGCGCCCTGCGCCGGCGTCGCGATGGGGCTCATCAAGGAGGGGAAGAAGGTCGCGATCCTGACCGACATCCTGGGCACCGAGGACCACCTCGGCGACATGGACTTCAAGGTCGCGGGAACCGCTGAGGGGATCACCTCGATCCAGATGGACATCAAGATCGACGGCATCTCGCTCGAGATCATGGAGCAGGCGCTGGCGCAGGCACGCGAGGGTCGCCTCCACATCCTCGGTGAGATGAACAAGGTCATCACGACGCACCGCGAGGAGCTCTCGCCGTGGGCGCCGCGCATCATCACGATCCAGATCAAGCCGGACAAGATCGGTGACGTGATCGGCCCCAAGGGCAAGACGATCCGCGGCATCCAGGAGGCCTCGGGCGCCAAGGTCAACATCGACGACACCGGCCTGGTCACCATCGCCGCGGTCGGCGCCGAGGCCGGCGCCAAGGCCAAGGACATGGTCATGTCGATCGTCGCCGAGCCCGAGGTGGGCCGCATCTACGAGGGCCCGGTCAAGAGCACGACCGCCTTCGGTGCCTTCGTCGAGATCATCCCCGGGGTCGAGGGGCTGCTCCACATCTCGGAGCTCGCCCATGGGCGCGTGGAGAAGACGGAGGACGTGGTCAAGAAGGGCGACATCGTCCAGGTCAAGCTGCTCGAGGTGGATGAGCGCGGCCGGATGAAGCTGTCCCGGAAGGCCCTCCTCCCCAAGGAGTGAGGGAACCGTCAGTGCGGACTGCGCTTCTCGACGAGGGGCTCTGGCGCACTGACGCCCCCAACGGCCTCGTGGTCGTGACCGAACGCCTGCCCGGCGTCCGGTCGGCGGCCGCGGGGATCTGGGTCCAGAGTGCCAGTGGGCACGAATCGCGCGCCGTGATGGGCGTGTCCCACCTCCTCGAGCACATGGTGTTCAAGGGGACGACGCGCCGCACGGCGCGCGAAATCGCATCCGCCCTCGAAGCCCGGGGCGGGTCGCTCGATGCCTTCACCTCCCGCGACAGCACCGCCTACCAGGCGCACGTCCTCGCCGAGGACCTCCCGCTCGCGCTGGACGTTCTCTCCGATCTCGTGCGCGCGCCGCTGCTCCGGGCGAGCGACCTCGAGCTCGAGCGCAACGTAGTGCTCGAGGAGCTCAACGGCGTGCTGGACACCCCGGATGACCTGGTCCACGAGCTCTTTGCCGAGACCCTCTACCCCGACCATCCCTACGGCTACTCGATTCTTGGCACCCCCGAGACGGTGGCCGGCCTCGACGCCGGCGCACTCCGCCACGCCCACGGTCAGGGCTACTATCCCGGCAACTGCGTGATCGCGGTGGCCGGGCAGGTGGAGCACGAGGCGGTGCTCGCGCTGCTCGACGCGCTCGGCTGGTTCGCGGGTGCGGCGCGCACGCCGCTCGCCCCGGTGGCCGCGGCGCCGACGGTGCGCGGTGTCACCCGGGTGGAGGGACGCGCGCTCAGCCAGGTGCACGTCGTCCTCGGCACCGACACCGTCACGGCGGGGGATCCCCGCCGCTGGGGGCTGGCGCTGTTGACCACGGCGCTGGGGGGGGGGATGTCGTCGCGCCTCTTCCAGCGCGTCCGCGAGGAGCTCGGGCTCTGTTACGCCATCTACGCCTGGCACGGGACGATGCGCGCCTCGGGGACCGCCGGCGTGTACGTGGGCACCGCCCCCGGGACCGCCGACCGCGCGGTGGATGCGATCGCAGCCGAGCTGGCGCGGCTGGCCACCGGCGGGTTGGCTGCGGTGGAGCTCGCGGAGACCAAAGGCCAGCTTCGCGGCCAGGTGCTGCTGGGGATGGAGGGGACGGTGCACCGGATGTCGCGCCTTGTCTCCCATGTGTTGCAGGACGAGCCGTACCGCCCGATCGACGAAGTGCTCCGGCGCGTCGAGGGTGTCACCACCGAGGAGACCGCCGCACTCGCGGCCGAGTTCCTCGTGCCGGAGCGCATGACCACGGTCCGCCTTGGACCATCCTCCCGATAGACCTTCACGGCGTGCGGCACGACCGCGCGCAAGCGAGACCGCCATGCTGATCGGTGTGCCGAAGGAAATCAAGACCAACGAAAACCGCGTCGGCCTCGTGCCGTCCGGAGCCGAGGCGCTCATCGCCCACGGCCACGACGTGTTCATCGAGACCGGGGCCGGCGAGGGAAGCGGCTTCACCGATGCCGACTACACCGCTGTCGGCGCCTCGATGCTGCCCACCGCCGACGCGGTGTGGGCCAAGGCCGACATGATCATCAAGGTCAAGGAGCCGATCGCCGTCGAGTGGCCGCGGATGCGCCAGGGCCAGGTGATGTACACCTACTTCCACTTCGCCGCCGACGAGCCGCTCACCCGTGCCGTCATGGCGTCGGGCGCGATCGCCATCGCCTACGAGACGGTGCAGCTGCCGAACGGGCACCTCCCGCTCCTGACCCCAATGTCCGAGGTGGCTGGTCGCCTCGCCGTGCAGAGCGGTGCGAAGTACAACGAGAAGCTCTTTGGCGGCCGTGGCGTGCTGCTCGGCGGCGTGCCCGGGGTGGCACCGGCCAAGGTGGTGATCATCGGTGGCGGTGTGGTCGGGATCAACGCGGCCAAGATGGCCGCCGGCATGGGCGCGTCGGTCACGATCCTCGACAACTCGCTCGACCGGCTCCGCTACCTCGACGATGTGCTTCCCGCCAACGTTGACACCGTCTTCTCGAATCGCCGCAACATCCTCGCGGCTGTGGCCGACGCCGACCTGATCATCGGTGCGGTGCTCCTTCCGGGCAAGAAGGCGCCGCACCTGATCACGCGCGAGGATCTCAAGAACATCCCCAACGGCTGCGTCATCGTTGACGTTGCGGTGGACCAGGGCGGCTGCGTCGAGACGATCAAGCCGACCACCCACGAGAACCCGACCTACCTCGTCGAGGGCGTGCTCCACTACGCCGTGGCGAACATGCCGGGCGCGGTGCCGCGCACCAGCACGCTGGCGCTCACCAACGCGACGCTGCCGTACGCCATCCGGCTGGCCAACCTCGGCTGGAAGGATGCCTGCCGCGGCGACAGCGCCCTCAAGCTCGGCCTGAACGTGGTCGA
>JBBQQJ010000262.1:0-3204 GCA_038216165.1 Gemmatimonadales bacterium
GGGTATGAAAAGCTGGGGGATCGGACGCGCGCGGCAGAGTTCGGGGGCCCCGGAGGCCAGACCAACGCAGCGATCAGCTGATCAGCTTGGCCGCAGTTCGGTTTTTCCGATTTTGTCCAGTTCCTGCAGGCGAGCCCGGAACGTCACACGCGGCCAGACGTCGGGTGGGAGGCAGCTTCGGTAGGTCGCAAGCGCATCGTCGGTGTCGCGAGCGCGAATGCCGAGGGCGACCGGCAACCAGATCCCGTCGCGGTGCAGTCGCTCGATTACGTGCAACGGGCCCGGGTAATCCGGGGGTGCGCCGTCGCGCTGGTCGAGCAACTGCTCGAGGATCACGGACTGATCTGTCCGGCTGCGGCCGCGTATCCGACGATGAACCCCAGGCAGATGCCCGCGACCAATGCGACCGTCGCGGTACCCAGGATCAGGCGCAGCGTGCGGGTCCCGAACGTCCCGATGCGGGGGATCGGGGTGGCGCGCGGGACGTGGATGGCGAGCGGACGCTCGAAGGCGTGGTGAACGGTTCCCATGATCAATCCTGTGGTGTGGAGCGGGGTGTAGGGTCTTGGGTGGTCGATGCCGGCTGCTATTGATGGGTGACGATCATTGTTGGGTGGGCCACACCGCAGCGCTCCTCACGGCTTCGGACCGTTCCCCTCGGTCGTTGGCCTGAGCGCCACCCGATGAACCATCCAGATGAGGAGCGCCTGGACAGGGAGCCGCAGCCAGAGCCCGATCTCATACCATCCGCCCCCGCCCGATGCCCTCCAGTCCTGCAGCATCTGGATGTTGGCGGGAAACACCGCCACCAGCAGCGCGATCAATCCGGCACCCGCCAGTCGCCGCGACCGACGAATCAGCAGACCGGCCCCTCCGGCGATCTCGAAGACTCCGCTCGCCGCAACGAGAAGATCGGGGTTGGGGAGCCATCGCGGCACGATCGCAATGAAGTAGGCCGGCACCACGAAATGCGTGGCCCCCGCGACCATGAATGCGATGGCGAGGAGGATCCTCACGGCGCCCCCAGCAGCGCTGCGCGACAGCATGCCGCGGCCGCGACATCTCGTTTTTTTGTTCCCGCTCCGATACTGTAGGACATGCCCAACACCACCGTCTTCCCCCGCGTGGCACTCATGGCAGCGCTCCTGATGGGCGCCTGTCGCGATTTCGAGCCGGATCCAACCGGTCCCAGTCCGACGCCGCCCCCCCCACCAGTCGGGAGTGCGACGCCATTCCGGATCGGCTCCACCGGCGCTGACTACGCACGGAATGTCGTCACCGATGTCGTCGGCAATGGGTACGTGGCGAGTTACTACAGCGGATCCGTCGACTTCGACCCCACTTCGGGCACGACTATCCGCGCATCCCTCGGCGGCACCGACATCGCCGTGGCGAAGTATGCGCCCAACGGTGCACTCGTGTGGGCAGTGTCACTTGGCGGTGCGGTCAACGACCAGCCGTTCGACATGGTGCTCAGCGCCGACGGCGGCGTGTACGTGGTCGGTTTCGCGGGGGCCGGTCTGTCGTGCGGCGGCGCCCCAGTCGTGAACAACGGCGGTCGCGACATCCTGCTCGCCCGGATCTCGCCAATCGGCACCTGCCAGTGGGCGCGCAGCATCGGCGGTTCGCAGGATGACGAGGGCCGGGGCATCGCGGTACGCACCGACGGGAGCGTGGCGATCGTCGGGCTCTTTCGCGGCATCGCAGACTTCGACCCCTCGGCAGGGATCGCGGCACTGACATCTCGCGGCGGTGCGGACGGTTTCATCGCGACCTACACCTCGACCGGCGACTTCATCGCGGTGTCACAGATGGGCGGCACTGGCGACGACGCCCTGGTCACCGTGCGAACCACCTCAGGTGGCGACGTCGTGGTCGGCGGTGAGTTCCGGGGCCTCGCGACCTTGGGATCGTCGGTGCTGTCGGTCCCGGTGGTGAGTGCGGGCGAGTCGGACATGGTGGTTGCCAAGTACGATCCGCAGCTCGACCTCAAGTGGGCGTTGCGAGGCGGTGGAACCCAGGCCGACCAGGTCGGTGCGCTGGTCATCGAGGGGACGGGTTCGATCGTGGTGGTCGGTGGCTTTGCAGGCGTAGCCGACGTTGGAACAGGCGGAGCGACGGTACCCTTGGCGAGTGCTGGCGGACAGGATGTGTACATTGTGCGCTACGATACCGATGGTCGGTGGCAGGGGCTCGCGCGGCGGTTCGGCGGGTCTGGCTCGGAAGGCGCCCAGGGGGTCGCGCTTGACGCGTTCGGAAATATCCTGGTTTCGGGATGGTTCCAGGGAACGGTCGACTTCGACCCAGGGCCGGGTGTCACGGCCCTGACCGGGCTTGGGACGGCCGGCGCGGGGGACGCCTTCCTGGTGTCGCTGGATGCGGGTGCCAACCTGCGCTGGGTGGCGCCGGTGGGCGCGGTCGTGGCTGGTGACGCCAACTTCGCCCTCGGCGGCGGGGTGTCAGTCGATGCCGATGGGGTGGTCTGGTGGGTCGGGCGCTTCTTCGGGTCGGTTGACCTCGACCCCCGGGCCGGTGCGGTCACGGTGCAAAGTGGCGGCGACGCCGATCAGTTCGTGGTGAGGCTGAATGCGGCGACGGGGAATCTGGCGCCGTAGGTTCCCCCCCTTCCCATATCCCCACCATTCCCCCATCTTTCAGGGCTGATTCCTGTCCCCGCCAGAATGGCCGGGGCATTACGCACGGAGTGGGGATTCGATGGCGAAGACGAGTTGGATTGAGCGCAACGAAAAGCGCAAGAAGCTGGTGGCCCGGCACAAGGACCAGCGCAAGGAGCTGAAGGCGACGATCAAGTCGCTCACCGCATCGCCCGCCGAGAAAGAGCTGGCGAACCGGAAGATCCAGGCACTGCCACGCAATTCGTCACCGTCGCGTGTGGTCAATCGCTGCGCCATGACTGGCCGTTCGCGCGCGTTCGTGCGCCGCTTCGGGCTCTCGCGCATCGCTTTCCGTGAACAGGCGCTCCAGGGTAACATCCCGGGCGTCCGCAAGGCGTCCTGGTAAGGGCGGGGGAACGACACCATGGCCAAGAAGGGACGCGTGCAGGTCAAGCTCCGGAGCACCGAGAGCGCCTACATGTACACGACGACGAAGAACGCGAAGAAGCATCCCGAGCGGATGGAACTTCGCAAGTACGATCCGATGCTGCGGCGCCACGCCCAGTTCAAGGAAGAGAAGTAGGCGGCT
>JBBQQJ010000263.1:0-3179 GCA_038216165.1 Gemmatimonadales bacterium
GCCTCGGCGGCCAGATCGCGTGGTGTGGCCGCGACGGCGGTACCGGCCACGCGCGCGGCGAAGGCCTCCGCGCGGGCGCCGGTGCGGTTCCAGACCACCAGGTCGTGCGCGGTGGCGAGGCGTTCGGCCATCGGGACGCCAATGGCGCCCAGGCCGGCAAATCCGATCCGCATGAAGACTCCGGGCAAGGGGATGGCTACAATCTAGGGTGTCCGCGCTCCGGTGGCCCTGATGTCGGTTCGCATCCTGCATGTGGACCTCGACGCCTTCTTCGTGGAGGTGTGCCGGCAGCACGACCCCGCGCTCCGTGATGTCGAGCGCGTGATCGTGGGCGGGCGGCGCGCGTCGCGCGGCGTGGTGCAGTCGGCCAGCTATGGCGCACGGGCCTTCGGCGTGCGCAGCGGAATGCCGATCGCCGAGGCGGCGCGGCGCTGCCCGGATGCCACCTTCGTTCGGGGCGAGTTCTCCTGGTACCGAGACGCGTCTCGCGCTGTGCGGGCCGTGCTGCTCCGGCACGCGCCGCTGGTGGTGATGGCAGGCCTCGACGAGGGGTACCTCGATTTCTCCGGCACCGACCTGCTGCACCCCGTCTCGCTCCTCGGGGTGGCCACGACGATCCGCGACGCTGTGCACGCCGAGACCGGCCTCGATTGCTCGATCGGGATCGGCCCCAACCGGATGCTTGCCAAGATTGCTTCCGATTACGCCAAGCCCCGTGGCGCCTGCGAGGTGCGCACCGGCTGGGAACGCGGCTTCCTCGCGGGGCTGCCGCTCAAGGCCCTGCCGGGGATCGGCCCGAAGACCGCGGCACGCCTGGCCGCGCGCGGGCTGGACGATGTGGCGCAGGTGCAGGCGATGCCCGCCGCCGAGCTGGCCGCGCTCGTCGGGCGCGAGGAGGCCATCGCGCTGGCCCGGCGCGCGAGCGGTCGTGGGGGGGGGACCCTTCGCCCGGGCGGACCTCCCAAGTCGGTCTCCCGCGAGACGACTTTCGCCGCAGATCTCACCGACCCCACTGCACTCGATCGTGTGCTGCTTGGCCTGACCGCCCGGGTGGCCGGCCAGTTGCGCGACGAGGCGCTCGCCGCGGGGGCCCTCGTGCTGAAAGTCCGGCTCACCGATTTCCGGACCTTCACCCGGCGGACGACTCTGCCCCGCCCCAGTGCCCTCGATGGCGAGCTGATCACCGCGGCGCGTCTGCTCCTCGGCCCGGCCCTGGCCGAAGCCCGGCGAGGGCGTCAGGCCATCCGCCTGCTCGGGATCGGGGCGACCGCCCTCGCCCCGGCCGAGGCACCCGAGCTCTTCGAGGCCCCCGAACGCGGACGGGCCCGGGAGGTGTCCCGCGCGGTGGATGCTGTCCGGGCCAAGTTCGGGTTCGATGCCATGCGCCCCGGGCGGCTGGTTGACGGCGGTGACACGGACGGCCCGCCGCCCGACAGGCCACCGCGCTAGTTTTCCGGCAACGCCCACCCGGAGCAGTCGATGGCCACCGCTGAAGGACGCACCATCCCGTTCGTCGGGCCCGAGGCGATCGATGTCGCCGTGCTCGAGACCTTTCCCTATCAGGGGCCGGAGCAGGAAATCGTCACCACCACCGACGAGTTCTCGGCCGTCTGCCCCTTCAGCGGGTTGCCCGACATGGCCACGCTCACCCTGCGCTACGTCCCCACGGACCGGTGCATCGAGCTCAAGAGCCTGAAGTACTACGTGATGAGCTACCGCAACGTCGGGATCTTCCAGGAGCACGCCACGGCGCGGCTCGCCGAGGACCTGCAGGGCGTCTTACGGGCCAAGAGGCTAACCGTCAGTACCCGGTACAATGTGCGCGGGGGCTTCCTGACTGACTGCAGCGTCACCCTCGAGGGGTGACCGCCGGACGCGCCTGTGCCGCAATCCCATTTTCCCGCAACGACTTGCGCAATTCCGTACCAACCTGCATCATTCGGTGGTCCGTCGACGCCGGAGCGTCGGCTGTGATCGCTGATTCAATCCCATCCACCAAGCCCAAGGACGATCCATGCGCGCACTGTTGCTGTTGCCTGCCCTGATGTTTGCCACCGCCTGCGGTGAGAAGGACGCTCCCGAAGAGACCATGCCCGAGGTCATCGCTCCGGCCGCGCTCACCGCCGCCGACGTGGCGGGCGGCTGGACCGGTATGACGATGGCCCCGGGAAGCGACTCCGTGGTGAGCAACTGGACCGTTAGCTCGACCAGCGATTCCACCGGCACGATGACGATCGTGGGCATGGCCGAGCCGATCATGTACACGTGGATGGTCAATGCGGACAGCCTCGTGGCCACCTCCATGCCGTACGTCGACCCGGCGCGCGAAGACGGCATGATGGTCAAGTGGCGCTCGGTTGGCCGGATGGATGCCGATGGTGGCATGACCGGGACGAGCCAGACGATGGTGGTCGGCAGCGACTCCGTCGTGGCGACCGGTCGGTGGCACATGAACCGGACCCCGATGTAAGCAGCGGCAGCGCACAGCGAACGGAGAACGGAGGGCAGCGCGAGCGGCTCTCCGTTTTTCGTTCGCCGTTCGCCGTTTGCCGTTCTCGGATATTATGGACAACCTGACCCACTCCCTCGTCGGCTTGGCCCTCGCCGAATCCGGCCTCAAGCGCCGCACCGCTCTCGCCACGGCCACGCTCGTGATCGGCGCGAACCTGCCCGACGTCGACGTGCTCATCTATCTCGTCGGTGACGGCACCGACGCGCTGGCCTTCCGGCGCGGCTGGACGCACGGCATCCTCGCGCTGGCGATCTGGCCCGTCGTGCTGACCTGGGCGATGCTGACGTTCGACCGGTGGCGCCAGCGGCGGACCACCCAGCCGCGGCCGCTCGTCGATGTCCGATGGCTCCTGCTCGTGGCCGCGATCGGGGTCTGGTCCCACCCATTGCTGGACTGGTTCAACGCGTACGGCGTCCGGTTGCTGATGCCGCTATCGGATCGCTGGTTCTATGGCGACGCGCTGTTCATCATCGATCCGTGGGTCTGGGGGGCGCTGACGATCGGCTGGATCTGGAGCCGACGCCGTGCGACCCCCGGCGCGGCGCGCGCGATGCTCGGGCTGGGCGCCGTCTATGTCGTGGCGATGGTCGGCACGTCCCGGTGGGGCGCCGCCGCGGTGCGCGCCCAGGGGAGTCCCCCCCCCGCACTCCGGACCATGGTCGCGCCG
>JBBQQJ010000264.1:0-3152 GCA_038216165.1 Gemmatimonadales bacterium
TGCGCCTGCTGCATCTGCTCGACCGAGTGCCGCCGCGTCACGTGCCCGATCTCGTGCGCCAGGACACCCGCCAATTGGCTCATGTTCTCGGCCCGCTCGATCAGCCCCCGGTTGACATAGATCCAGCCCCCGGGGATCGCGAATGCGTTCACCTCACGGCTGTCCACCACCGTGAAGTGCCATGCCAGGCCGCGCGTATCCGTCGCGGCCGCGAGTTGGTTGCCGAGGGCGGTGATGTACCGCACCACCTCCGCGTCGCGCACCAGCGGGAGTTCCTTGGCGACCTGAGCACTGTACTCGTTGCCGAGCTGCACCTCCTGCTGCTGGGAGATGGCACACGCGGTGCCAGACAGTAGCAGCATGGCGATGGCGACGGCAGACCGCGGGCTCATTCCTGGCCACCAGCCGCCCGGGCGCGCGCGGCCTCGTTGGCGAAGATTGCCACCTCCACTCGCCGATTCCCGGCACGCCCGGCCTCGGTCTCGTTGGAGGCCACCGGCTCGCTCTCACCCAAGCCACGCGTGGCGATGCGCCCGCTGCTGACCCCCTGCGAGATGAGGTAGCGCGACGCCGCTTCCGCCCGGCGCTCCGAGAGGGCCTGGTTGTAGCTGGCCGAGCCGACCTGGTCGGTGTGGCCGATGATCACGAGATCGGTGTCGGGATACTTGTCGAGGCTGCCGGCGAGCGCGCGCAAATTGGACTGCGCCTCGGTCTTCACCACCGCGGCATCGAAATCGTAGAGCAAGCCGGAGGCGAAGGTGACCTGGATCCCCTCGCCGACGCGCTCGACCGTTGCACCGGGAATATTCTGCTGCAGTTCCTTGGCCTGCCGGTCCATCCGCGCGCCGATGAGAGCGCCGGCCGTTCCGCCAACCACGGCCCCGATGATCGCGCCCTTGGCGGTCGAGCCGGCGACCTTGCCGATGACCCCGCCGACGACGGCACCCCCGCCGGCACCGACAGCCGCCCCGGTCTGCGCCTTCGTCGCACAGCCGTGGAGCGGGAGCAGTGTGGTGAAGACAGCGAGGGTCATGGCGATGGTGCGTGTGGTGCGTGGCATAGCGGCCTCCTTGGCCAAGTACGGCATGGTGGAACATGGGATCTTCAGGTGCGCGTTCGTGCCCCGACCACGATGACGATGGCGCCGGCGATGATTCCGGCGACGCCCACCCAGGGGGGAATGCTCTGCTCCTCGGTGGCAGTCACCTTGAGGTCCCCGACCTTGAGTACGTCTTCACGTGAGGTGAATGAGCCTCCGCGGATCAGGACGAAGGCACCGAGGCCAATGAGGATGACGCCGATCAGGAGCAGGGGACGCATGCGGAGTCCGTGGTTGTGGGTGATGAATCAGGCCCGTCGCGGACGCAGTGCCCGCAGCAGGAGGAGCAGGACCACGGCCCCGATGAACGCCACGAAGATGGTGCCGGCGAGACCGTCGAACGGGGTGACGATGCCGAGCCATCCGAAGAGCCAGCCCCCGAGGACCGCCCCGACGATGCCGATCAGAATGTCCCCGAGGAGGCCGTAGCCGACGCCACCGACAGCAAACGATGCCAGTAGCCCGGCAAGGAGACCGACGACGAGCCAGGTAACGATGTCCATAGGGATGCGGTCCTTTGGTCTGACGCTTCGGCCACCCTGGAGGTGGGGCGGGAGCCGGCACGATGGCCGGTTCCGCTGAAAGCGTGCGTTGACCTGAAACCTATGTCGGGGTAGGGGCGCTGACGATCCGTCGAACGGCGGATTTTCGGACGAGGGCGTCACTCCATCGGAGGAGTGAGTGTCCGCAGGGTTATCGCGGGTGGCGCTCGATCCCGCGCGTGAAGGCGGCCACTTCCAGTCGGGTCCGCAGGGCGAGCTTCTCGAGCACGTTGTGGACGTGGCTCTTGACGGTGTGCACCGCGATATGCAGGCGCGCGGCGATCTCCTTGTTGCTCATGCCCTCGCCGATCAGGTCGATGACCTGCCGCTCGCGCTCGGTGAGGCCCACGGAATCGAGCGTCTTGGGTTTGCGCTTTCTGACGGCGAGCGTGGCGATCTGGCTGAACAGCGAGGCGGTCAGCTCCGGGGGGAGCACCTCGCCGCCTGCGGCCACAGTGCGAATAGTGGTGAGAAATTCCTCGAAGGTGGCGTCCTTCATGATGAAACCGGACGCGCCGGCCGTGATGAAGTCCGCCACGTCCTCCTGCAGTGTCGAGAGTCCCATGATGATCACCTTCGCCTCAGGGACGTCTTGATGCACCGTTCCTGTGACGCGCAGCGCGTCATCGTTCTCGAGCGAGAAGTCGAGCAGGACGACGGTGGGTTTGGACTCGTGCACGGCGCGGAGTGCGACGTCGATGTCGGCGGAGGCGGCGAGCACCTTGAAACCCGGCTGCTTGCGCATCAACAGCGCCAACCCCTCGCGGAGCAGACGGTTGTCGTCGATGAGCACCAGGGAGATGGTGGCGGCGCTGGACACGGTGAGGACGGTGCCGGTCATGGGTCCCCCCTGAGGTGAAGCTACGTAAGGCCCTGACTGGCCAGTGGGGTAAAGATGGAAGTTCAGGAATATTAACGCCGGGTCTTAAATACGGGCAAGGGGAAAGCTTGCCGGATTCTTGCCGAATCCTCCCCCGCAGGAGGTGCTGGCACCGCGGTGCTTGCGTCTGCGCGGAGGGGTTGTAAGATGCGATTCTACTTCCACCTGGTGCTGGTATGCTCCAATTCCGCCTCTCGGCGATACTGCAGTCCCCCTGTCGGCTCTCCCAAGAGACCGGTCTGTCCGCGCCCACCTGCTACCGCCTGGCCAATCCGGACCAGCGGTTCGGCCGGTTCACCGCCGATACACTCGACCGGCTCTGTGCCGCCTTGGGCGTCCAGCCGGGCGACCTGCCCGAGTGGGTTCCGGAGCAGCACGACCGCGCGCGGCCGCGGGCTGGGAAGGTGCGGCAGCGCGCGGCGTAATGCGGGCCATGCTCGGCAATGCAGGGCGAGACGCCCAGCCTGCCCTCCGGATCCGCTTTCCGAGTCCGGTGGTGGCCGGCAGGTCGACGCTCCTCTCGCTGCGCGAGCGCGGCGGGCTGCTACGTCAGCAGGTGCGCCGGGATGTTGCCGCCGTTGTAGGCAATGCGCTCGAGCACCGTTTTGTGCAGCCACATGTTCATCTGCGC
>JBBQQJ010000265.1:0-3139 GCA_038216165.1 Gemmatimonadales bacterium
GCGCGGCGGCGCGGGTGGCCGCCGCCCACCCCGGCCCCGCCCCGCTCTATATTGTTTGGTCCGACGGGAACGGGGCGGCCGTCCGCCTGCGCTCCCGCCGTCTTCGGGTGGAGCCGCACGAGGAGGTTGTCCGCGCCTTGCGGGACCTCTTCGGCGGCGACGCCGTCTCCTACATTCGGGCGGGGTGATCGCAGATGGCGAACGCGTACGCACTGGAATTCGAGAAGCCGCTGGCGGAACTCGATCGCCAGATCGAGGAACTGAAGAAGGTCGGCGCCGACCGCGGTATCGACGTGGCCAGCGAACTCGGCACCCTCGAGACCAAGCTGGAAGCCAAGCGGGCCGACATCTATCGCACCCTCACGCCGATGCAGCGCGTGCTGGTGGCACGGCACCCCCGGCGGCCGTACACCCTCGACTACCTCTCGTCGATCTTCACCGATTTCATCGAGCTGCACGGCGACCGGCTCTTCCGCGACGATCCCGCGATCGTCGGCGGCTGGGCACGCCTCGGCGGCATCTCGGTCATGGTGATCGGCCACCAGAAGGGTCGTGACACCAAGGACAACCTCAAGCGGAACTTCGGGATGCCGCATCCCGAGGGATACCGCAAGGCGCTGCGCTTGATGCAGATGGCCGCACGCTTCGGGGCGCCGGTGATCACCCTCATCGACACGCCCGGCGCCTATCCCGGCCTCGGCGCCGAGGAGCGCGGCCAGTCCGAGGCACTCGCCCGCAACATCCTCGAGATGTCGGCACTGCCCACCCCGATCATCTCGGTGGTGGTCGGGGAGGGCGGCTCTGGCGGGGCGCTGGCCCTTGGCGTGGCCGACCGGGTGCTGATGTTCGAGAACTCCGTCTATTCCGTGATCTCCCCCGAGGGGTGCGCCGCCATCCTCTGGAAGGATGCCACGCAGCGTGAGCGCGCGGCCTCCGCCCTCAAGATCACCGGCGAGGACCTGATGCGCCTCGGGCTCATCGACGAGGTCCTGCCCGAACCGTCCGGTGGGGCACATGCCGACCCCGAGGCCACGGGCGAGACGCTCCGTGCCGCCCTGATCAAGCACCTCACCGAGCTGCGCCGGATCCGTGGCGATCGCCTGGTGAAGAAGCGCCACGACAAGTACGCGGCGATGGGAGCCTACGCCGAAGCCTGATGCCGCAGACCGTCGAGATCCGATTCAAGGGCAACCGCCGGAGCTTCCACGACTGGCCCGAGGCCGAGACCCCGCTTCGCCTCAACGAGCCTGTTCTCGTCGAGGTCGAACGGGGCCTCGATTTCGGCCGGGTGAACAGCACCGGCGACGCCGCGCTCGCGAAGTGCGGCGGCTGCACGTCGTGCGGGCCCGAGCCGGCGGACGGGGCGGACCCCGCCGCCACTGAACCGGCGCCACGCACCGCGGTGACGCGGCGCGCGGAGCCGGGCGTGGTGGCCCAACATGAGGCGCTGCGCCGGAGTGAGGAGGTGGTGCGCCACGACGTCGGGGAGCGCGCCACGCGCCACGCCCTCGCGATGCGGATCTCCGATGTCGAGTGGCAGTGGGACCGCCAGCGCCTGACCGTCTACTTCACCGCCGAGCGGCGCGTGGACTTCCGCGCGCTGGTGCGCGAGCTGGCCGGGCACTACCGGGCCCGCATCGAACTCCGGCAGATCGGCGCCCGCGACGAAGCCGCGCGCATCGGCGGCATTGGCCGGTGCGGGCGGGAGTTCTGCTGCTCGACGTGGCTCACCGCCCCGGGGCCGGTGAACCTGGGGCTCGCCAAGGACCAGCGGCTCTCGCTCAACCCGGCCCAGATCTCGGGCGGGTGCGGGCGGCTGCTCTGCTGCCTCACGTACGAGCACGACTTCTACGTCGCCTCGCGCCAGCGCTTCCCCAAGGAGGGGAAGACCCTCCACACCGGGCGTGGCGCCGAGCGCGTCGTGGCCGTGGACATCTTTCGTGAGCGGGTCTCGTTGCGGAGCGACGAGCACGGCCCGCGCACGATCGGGATGCTCGAGCTGCGGGACGAGGTCGATGCGGCCGCGGCCACCCGCCCGGCATCCGACGTCGCCCCCCCCCCTGAACCCGCGGTGCCCCGGCGCCCGGCCGGCGCCCCGCGACGCGGGGAAGGCGGGCGAGGCGGGCGGGGCGGACGCGGTACCGGCGGCGAGCCGTCGTCCGGAGGCTCCACGTGACCCGGCCGTTCTACCTCACCACCGCCATCGACTACGCCAACGGCGACCCGCACCTCGGCCATGCCCTCGAGAAGGTGGGCGCCGACGTGATCGCCCGCTGGCACCGTCTCCGCGGCGAACCGGTCCGCTTCCTGATGGGGATGGACGAGCACGGGCAGAAGGTCTACCAGGCCGCCCAGGCCGCGGGCCAACCCCCGCAGCAGTGGGTGGATGGCATCTCGACCCGGTTCGAGACCACCTGGCGCGGCCTGCACTGCTCGCACGACGACTGGATGCGCACCACGGCGGCCCGCCACGCCACCGGCGTCCGTGCGCTGCTGGAGCGGATCCGGGCGCGGCGGCCAGAGGACCTCTTCGAGGGCGAGTACGAGGGGCTCTATTGCGTCGGGTGCGAGGAATTCAAGCAGGAGAGCCAGCTCCTCGACGGCCGCTGCCCCGAGCATCCCACGCGGGACCTCGTCCCGACGCGGGAGCGGAACACCTTTTTCCGCCTGTCCGCGTATCGCGACCGCGTGCTCGCGCTGGTCGAAGCCACCGCGGCGTTTCGCGTCGAGCCACAGATCCGCCGCAACGAGATGCTCGCCGTGCTCCGTGAGGGGCTGCAGGACATCTCCATCTCGCGCTCGCGGCTGCCCTGGGGGATTCCCTTCCCCGGCACCGAGGATGAGACGGTGTATGTCTGGTTTGACGCGCTGATCAACTACCTCAGTGCCACCGGCTTTCCCGACGAGGGATGGGATCAGATCTGGCCGGCGGATCTCCATGTGGTCGGCAAGGGGATCACCCGCTTTCACTGCATCATCTGGCCGGCGATGCTCCTCGCCGCGGAGCTGCCACTCCCCGGCGCGGTCTGGGCGCACGGCTATGTGCAATGGGGGGGGGCAAAGGTCAGCAAGTCCGAGGGGACGGCGGTCTCGCTCGACACCGCGGTTGCCCACCACGGCCCGGACGCACTGCGCTACT
>JBBQQJ010000266.1:0-3136 GCA_038216165.1 Gemmatimonadales bacterium
AACAGTGCCGGGCGACGTGGCGCCCGCGCCGGACTTCGTGGTGACGGAGGCGGCGGCGCAGCCGGTGCCCGAGTCGCTGGACGCGGCCGAGGGGCGGCACATCGCGGCGGTCCTCGCCTATGCCCACGGCAACCGCCGGCAGGCCGCGATCCTCCTCGGCATCGCGCGCTCCACCCTCCTTGCCAAGATCCGCCGGCACCACCTCTAGCCGCGCCTCACCGGACGCGGCCCAGCCGCGACAGCACGATCGTGCGGCTCGCCAGGCCGCGCGTGAGCGTGAGGGTGCGGTTGGCGACCCCCACGGTGAGTCCGGCGGGACCGAAGCGGATTGGGGCCCCGGCGCCGGTCAGGGTGACGTCCTCGGCGGCGTGTCCCTCCCCCCCCCACGCGATGAGGGTGTCGCCTTCGATGATCGCGCGCACGGTCCAGCGCGCCGGCCCGAGCTCGAGCGTGGCTGGGGTGCCGAGGCGCACCGCGGCGCCACGGGCGGCCTCCAGCGCGCCGAGCAACCGGGCGGCGGTGGTGCGCGTGCGGGCGGCATCAACCAGCGGGCCGAGGCGCACCAGCCCGAGCAGCAGGAGGATGGCGAGGAGGACCAGCGCCAGGAGGAGGTCGAGGAGGGTGGTGCCGCGTCGCATGCGCGGCATGATCGCTGGCTGGGGCGGGACGTGGTGGCGCATTGCTGCGCGGACCCGATACTCTTTAGCGCAATGACCCCGCTTGCCGATGCGCTTGCTGCCCTCCGGGACCATCAGGATGCCACGCGCACTCTGGGGGAGGTGGCTGATCTCGCCGATCGCCTGCTGGCCGCTGCAGGGCTGGCGCCGGCCCGGTCGACGACCGAGCGCACGGTGCGCTATTACGTGAGCCGCGGCCTGGTGCGCCCGCCGGTGGGGCGCGGGGCGAGCGCGCGCTGGGAGTACGGGCACCTGCTCGACCTGCTCGCCGTCCGGATCGCCCAGCAGGATGGTCAGGCGCTGGAGGCCCACGCCGCCACGCGCGCGGACCGGACGGACGCGGAGCTCGAGGCGCGCATCGCCGACCGGCTTGGGGCGGTCGTTCCCGCGCCCGAGCCACCGCCCCCGGCGCCGCCCCCGGGGCGTGCGTGGTGTCGGGTGGCGATGGGGCCCGACGCAGAGCTGCACCTCGCGGCGGACCATCCGCTGCTGCACGACCCTGCACGCCGCGAGGCGGCCTTGGCCGCCGTGCGCCGTGCCCTTTCCTCCTCCGACCCGGAGCACTGATGGGCACCTTCGTCTTCTTCGGCCTGCTCGCGCTGATCCTCCTCTGGATCATCACGGCTTTCAACCGCCTGATCGCGCTCAAGGGCCAGGTCCAGAACGCATGGAAGCAGATCGACGTGCAGCTCAAGCGGCGGCACGACCTGATCCCCAATCTGGTCGACACCGTGAAGGGGGCGATGCAATTCGAGCGCGAGACCCTGGAGGCGGTGATCCAGGCGCGCACGCGCGCGGTCAACGCCACGGGGGTCCAGGACGTCGCCGAGTCGGAGAACATGCTGACCCAGGCGCTGGGCCGCCTGTTCGCGCTCACCGAGGCGTATCCCGACCTCAAGGCGCTCGGCAACGTGAGCCAGTTGCAGGAGGAGCTCTCCACCACGGAGAACCGGATCGCCTTCGCGCGGCAGCACTACAACGACGTGGCCACCACCTACAACGTGGTGCAGCAGCAGTTCCCGACCTCACTGGTGGCCGGACTCGCCAAGGCCACCCCGGCAGAACTTTGGGAGATTACCGACGACGGGGAGCGCCAGGTGCCGAAGGTGGATCTCTCGGGCCGATGAGCAGCGCCGTGGGTGCCGCGCGCATCGGGCGCGATCTCTTCGGCCAGCAGGAGGACAATCGGCGCAAGTCGTCGTGGCTGCTGATCGGCTTCATCGCCTTCTTTGCGTGGGTCGGGTTCGGCGGCGACGTCGCCCTGATCCTGCTCACCCGTGACGCCGAGGCGGGCTACCGGCACCGGGTCCCGGTTGTGGGGATCGTGATCACGCTGGGGGCGGCCGCCGTGGCGTGGGGGGCGTGGCGCCACGGCGACCGCCAGGTGCTCTGGTCCACGCGTGCCATGGAACTCATCACACCCGTCACCGAGGACCAGCAGCGGTTGGTGCATGTGGCCGACGAGATGGCGATCGCCAGCGGGCTGCCACGGCCGCGGCTCTGGATCGTGCCCGACGAGGATCCCAACGCGTTCGCCACCGGGCGCGATCCGGCCTCGGCCTCGATCGCCGTGACGGAGGGGTTGCTGGCGCGGCTCGACCGCGATGAACTGCAAGCGGTGGTGGCCCACGAGTTCGCCCACGTGGCCCGCTACGACACCCGCTTGATGACGCTGGTGGCCGCCATGGTCGGGGCCGTGGCGCTCCTCAGCGATGGGCTGGGGCGCTTCCTGTGGCATGCGCAGCGCGGCGGCCGCGCGGCGACAGGCTCCCTCGGCGGAGGGGCCGCGCGTCGTGGGGGGGGGAAGTCCGGCGGCCTCGGCCTCGTGGTGCTGGTGCTGTGGCTGGCGACCCTGGTGGTGGCCCCGCTGGTCTCGCGCCTGGTGGCGATGGCGATTTCGCGCCGCCGGGAATACCTCGCCGATGCCACAGCGGCACAGTACACGCGCAACCCCGGCGCGCTGGCTGCGGCGCTCGCCAAGCTGGATGATGCGCGCACCCCCACGCTGGCCATCGGCCGCGCGGCGGCGCATCTCTGCATCGTGGATCCGGCCGACCGCCGCTTCCAGCGCTGGAAGGGGGCCGTCGGCGATGCCTTCGCCAGCCATCCGCCGATCGAGGCACGGATTCGCCGCCTTGCGGAAATGGGGGGGGGACGCGCGGCCGCGGCGGGCTGACCGCGCGCGCCTAGTCGAGTGTCCCGCGCTCGTCGAGGAAGGTCAGTGTGCCCTTGCGGGTGATCACTGCTTCGAGCGCGCGGTGCACGTCGGGGTCGATCACCGAGCCCACGAGGTCGCGCATCCGACGGACTGCCTCCTCGGGCGTCATCTTCTCCTGGTAGGGACGCGCGGTGGTCAGCGCGTCGTAGACCTCCGCCACCCCGAGGATCCGCGCCCCGATCGGCGTGCCCGCCGAGGGGAGACCATCGGGGTAGCCCGACCCGTCGGCCCGCTCGTGGTG
>JBBQQJ010000267.1:0-3120 GCA_038216165.1 Gemmatimonadales bacterium
AGGCGCAGGACGAGTACGCCCTGATGAGTCACCAGCGCGCCGCGGCCGCCCAGCGCGACGGCCGGCTGGCGCGCGAGATTGCCCCGTGGCTCGGGGGACGCGACATGGACCAGGTGATCGCGACCGACAACCTCATCCGGGCCGACACCACGCTCGACGCCCTCGCCAAGCTCAAGCCGGTCTTCGACCGGAAGTACGGCAGTGTCACCGCCGGCAACGCCTCCCCGCTCACCGATGGCGCCGCCACGGTGCTGCTGATGGAGGAGGCGAAGGCCCGCTCCCTCGGGTACCGCCCACTCACGGCGATCCGCAGCTATGCGGTCGCCGCGGTCGACCCCGGGTGGCAACTCCTCATGGGGCCGGTCTACGCGGTACCGCTCGCGCTGCGTCGCGCCGGTATCGCCTGGAACGATCTCGGGCTGGTGGAGATTCACGAGGCGTTCGCGAGCCAGGTGCTCTCGAACGTGCAGGCCTGGGGCTCGGCCGCGTGGGCGGCCCGCCTCGGCTTGGCCGGGCCGGTGGGCGAGGTGGACTGGGCCCGCACCAACGTGATGGGCGGCAGTATCGCCCTCGGGCATCCGTTCGCGGCCACCGGGGCCCGGATCGTGACCTCGCTGTCGCACGAGATGGTCCGCCGCGACGTACAGTTCGGTCTCATCTCGATTTGTGCCCAGGGGGGCATGGGGTTCGCGATGGTTCTGGAGCGTGTGGCATGACCGCCTTCCACGTGGAACGCCGCGGTGGGGTGGCCGTCGTGACCTTCGACCTGCCGCACGAGCCGGTCAACAAGATCAGCAAGGCCGTCGGCTGGGAACTCGAGGAGCTGATCCAGCGGCTCGGGGACGACGACGTCGTCAAGGCGATTGTGCTCCGCTCCGGCAAGCCCGACACCTTCATCGCGGGCGCCGACATCGAGGAGTTCACGCAGTTGCGCACCGTCGAGGAAGCGGTTCGGCTCTCGCGCGATGGGCAGCTGCTGATGCAGCGGGTCGCCGACTCGCCCAAGCCGGTCGTCGCCGCGATCCACGGCGCCTGCGTGGGGGGGGGACTCGAGTTGGCCCTTGCCTGCCGCTACCGCGTGGTCTCCGACCATCCCAAGACCCAGCTCGGCCTCCCCGAGGTGCAGCTCGGGTTGCTGCCCGGGGCCGGCGGCTCGAACCGGCTGCCGCGCCTCATCGGGGCGCGTGCGGCGCTCGACATCATTCTGGCCGGCAAGAGCGAGCGGGCGCAGAAGGCGCACCGGATCGGGCTGGCCGACGAGATCGTGCCCGAGGCGATCCTGCTCGACACCGCCGTGGCCGCGGCAGAGCGCCTGGCCCGCGGCTGGCGCCCGCCCGGGCGCGTGCGCAGCGTGATGGATCGCCTGGTCGACGGCACCCCGTTGGGTCGTCTGGCCGTGTACGCCAAGGCGAAGGCCACGGTCGAGGAGAAGACCGGCGGGCATTACCCCGCGCCGCTCCGTGCCCTGGAGGTGGTGCGCACTTCGCTTGAGGACGGAATGGCCAAGGGCCTCGCCGCCGAGGCCCAGGGGTTCGGTGAGCTGGCGATGACCGACGTGTCGCGCCGACTCGTCGAGATCTTCTTCGCCACCACCGCGCTCAAGAAGGACGACGGGGTGCCCGCCGGGATGGGGACCGGGCGGCCGGTGCGGCGCCTCGGCGTGGTGGGGAGCGGCTTCAGGGGGGCCGGCATCGCCGGCACGGCGGTGCTCCAGGCGGGGGTGCAGGTGCGGCTCAAGGATGCCGATCTCGCCAAGGCGGGACGGGGCGTGTCCGCGGCGACCCGGATCCTCGAGGCCCGGCTCAAGCGTCGTCGCCTGACACGGTACGAGTTCGCGCGCCAGCGTGCGCTGCTGACCGGCACCGGCGACTGGATCGGGTTCATGGGCGCCGAGTTGATGATCGAGGCGGTGTTCGAGGACGTGGCCGTCAAGCGGAGTGTCCTGGTGGAGATCGAGGCGGCGGTGCCCCCCACCACGGTGATCGCGTCCAACACCTCGACAATCCCGATCGGCGAGATCGCTGCCGAGGCGAGCCATCCCGAACGCGTGCTCGGGATGCACTTCTTCTCGCCGGTCGAGAAGATGCCGCTGCTGGAAGTGATCCCGCACGAGGGGAGCGGCGTCGATGCGGTGATCACGGCGGTGCAGTTCGGCCGGCGCATGGGGAAGACGGTGATCGTGGTCGCCGACTCGCCCGGGTTCTGGGTCAACCGGATCCTCTCGCCCTACCTCAACGAGGCCGGCTTCCTCCTGGAGGAAGGGGTGCCGATCGAGGTGATCGACGCCGCGATGACGGCGTGGGGGTTCCCCGTCGGACCGGTGGCGCTCCTCGATGAGGTGGGCCTCGACGTGGGCGAAAAGGGTGGCAAGGTGATGCACCAGGCATTTGGCGACCGGCTCCGGCCGTCGCGCGTGATTGGTGTGATGCGGGCCGACGACCGGCTCGGGCGCAAGAACGGGCGCGGCTTCTATTTCTACAAGGACGGCAAGAAGGCCGGCGCCGATGGCAGCATCTACCGGCTCCTCGGCGTGCGCGGTGCCACCGAGGTGGACACGGAGCGCGTCACCGAACGGCTCGTCTGCGCGATGCTCAACGAGGCCGCGATGGCAATGAGCGAGGGCGTCGTGCGCACGCCGCGTGACGCCGACATCGGGGCGATCTTCGGGATCGGCTTCCCGCCGTTCCGCGGCGGGCCGTTGCGGACCCTCGATGCCATGGGGGCCGCCGAAGCGGTCGCCACACTGGAGCGTCTTGCCCAGGCGCACGGCCCGCGTTTCACGCCGGCGCCGGTGCTGGAGGAGATGGCGCGGACCGGCGGCAAGTGGTACCCGAGCGGGAGCACGCGCTGACCCGTCCGCGGGGCCGGGCGATCGCGGCGGCTGTCGCGGTGGCGCTCTATGTGTGGTGGCAGGCCGGGGCAAGTCCGGCCAATGTCCCCCCCCCAGTGAATGCGCTGATTCCGCCGGTGGCTGCCGGGATCGCGATCGCCCTCCTGCTCGCCCTGGTGAGCCAGGTCACGACGCCGCTCGCGGGGGTGTTCGCCGCGGTCCTGGTGACGGCGATGCCGGGATTCCTCCCGATGCAGGCCGGCGGTCCGGTGCCCGCGCTGCTCCTGCTC
>JBBQQJ010000268.1:0-3102 GCA_038216165.1 Gemmatimonadales bacterium
AGCGGCTCCGCGTCACCGGGGACCCCCGCATCGACTCGGCCATCGCAGTTGTCGAGGCGGTCGATCCAGCGGACCCGTTCCGTCGACTGCTGCCCACCGCGTCAACCCTGGTGGCCGGGAGCACCTGGCCCGAGGACGAGGCGGTGCTCCTCGCCGCCTTCAGCGTGGTGCGGCGGGATCATCCGGAGGCGCGCCTGGTGGTGGTCCCGCATGAGCCGACGGCGCCCCATCTGCGCGCCCTGGATGAGCTCGCCACACGGCTCGGCCTCCCCGTGGGCGCGCGGCTCAGCGCAGGGGTGGAGAGCGCGGCGGCAGCCCCATGGGTGGTGGTGGATCAGGTCGGGGTCTTGGCCCGCCTCTATGCCACCGGGGCCATCGCCTACGTCGGCGGGGGATTCGGTGGACGGGGGATCCATTCCGTCATCGAACCGGCGGCATGGCGGCGCCCGGTGATCGTCGGGCCCCTCGATCGTGGTACCCGCGAGATCGCGCTCCTCCAGTCGACCGGTGGACTGGTGCAACTCACGCTCGACGGAGCGGTGCCGGCACTGATTACCCTCTGGGAGGGGTGGCTGGTGCAGCCGGAACAGGCCCACAGCGCCGGGGAGGCGGCCCACCTCACCTTGGCCGGTGATCGTGGGGCCGCCGAGCGGTCCGCTGACGCACTCGTGGGGTTGATGAAGTCGGCGTGGTCGAGCGCTTCGGGACGCCCGCGGACAGACACCAATACAACCGGTGGCTAGAGGGCCCAGCCCAATCCGACGCTGAAGACGCTCGGTCGCTCCGAAAAGCCATCCCGGCTGACATAGCTGCGGTCGTAGGCGGTGCGGACAGTGAGACCATTCAGAAAACCGAACTCGATGCCGCCACTGAGGGCGACGTCGGTGTCGGCCGCGCCATTGCGGCTGATTCGTTCGATGCGCGGGGCGAGCCAGGGCTTGACCGCGAAGGCCGGGATCGGAATGGTGGCCGCGAAGCCGAGGGAGGCCGTGGTGCGGGTGCTGGAGATGTCCTCGGTCCCGGGAAACTCGATGCTCCACTTGGTGATGCTGCCCTGCGCGAGGATCCGGAACGGCACCAGTGGCCCGCCGAAGACGCGGAGCGAGGCTGCGGCCCCGAGCGAGGTGATCGGGTCCACACCGGCCGCGTCGACCGAGAGGCGCGTGATCCCGCCGCTCACGCCCACCAGACCCAGCCCGAGCTGTCCCTGCGCCCCATAGGCCGTGCCCCCCCCAAGGGCGTCGTTGGCAAAGCCGACATCGGCCGCCAGCGTGACGCCGGTGGGGACCCCGTTGTTCACGAGGGGCAGCCCGTAGCCCTGCGCCGCCACGGCCGCCGGCAGGGCAAGCATCAGCACAGCGACCAAGGCGGCGGGGCGTCGCATCAGCGGAGGAACGCCGCCGTGAAGGCGATGCCGTCCTGATCGCCGATCGCGGCGCTGAAGCGGAGGTCGAGACGCGGCGTGATGCGCGCGTCGAGGCCGAAGCCGAGCGAGAAGAGGAGATCGCTGCTGTCGCCGAACGTGGGCGTCAGCACCGGGTGGATATAGGGGACCAGCGAAATGCTCGACCCCTCCACGAGGATCCGCCGCCCCAAGGAAAGGCCGATCGGGAGGAAGCCTGCCGTGTTGCCATCACTGGTCGCGATCCCGAGCCCGAGCGTCAGGGAGCCGTCGAACGGGAACGACTCGCTGTGATCAACAATGCGCTGGCGATAGTCGGCACCAAGCAGCAACGCGGTGGAGCCGCGTCCCGGCCGGTCCGCGAACCCGCCCCGGAAGCCGATGTCCCCGGTCCGCGCGAAGGCGGTGCGATACGAGCCTTCGAGTGCGAACCCAGCGCCGGGATCGGACAGTGAGATGCCGATCTCGCTGTTCGCAAAGGCCCGATAGGGCGCCTGATAGACAGGGGTACCGGTGGACTGGGCGGCAACCGGGGCCGCGAGCAGTGCGGCCGCAAGGACGAACGTGGTGTGACGACTCATTCAGGACTCCCGAGTGACATGTTCCGCGAGAATGCGGACGCTGTTCTGGACGACCTGGAGGAAACCACCTTGCACACGGAAGCGGGTGGTGTCGTCGCCGACCCGCACCGTGAGCACCCCTGTCCCGAGGGTGGTCATCAGCGGTGCGTGGTTGGCGAGGATGCCCAATTCACCGTCGTGGCCCGGGGCCACGACGGCATCGGCCTCGCCATCGTAGACCGCGCCCTCGGGGGAGATGACCGTGACGTGCATCACCCCTCGAGTTCCTTGGCACGCTTGACCACGTCCTCGATGCCGCCCTGCATGTAGAAGGCCTGCTCGGGGAGGTGATCGAACTCGCCGCTGAGCACGCGCTCGAACGAGGCAACCGTCTCCTCGAGCTTGACATACTTGCCGGGAAGGCCGGTGAACTGCTCGGCCACGGCGAACGGCTGCGAGAGGAAGCGCTGCAAGCGGCGCGCCCGGCCGACAATCTGCTTGTCCTCTTCGGAGAGCTCGTCCATGCCCAGAATCGCGATGATGTCCTGGAGCGCCTTGTAGCGCTGCAGGGTGCGCTGCAGGCCGATCGCCACGTTGTAGTGGCGCTCGCCGAGGAATTGCGGCGCGTGGATCCGCGAGGTCGAGTCGAGCGGATCGACGGCCGGGTAGATGCCGAGCTCCGAGATCGGACGGGAGAGCACGACGGTGGCATCGAGGTGGGCAAAGGCCGTCGCCGGGGCCGGGTCGGTGAGGTCGTCCGCCGGCACGTAGATCGCCTGCACCGAGGTGATCGAGCCGTTCCGCGTGGAGGTGATCCGCTCCTGCAGGTCACCCATCTCGGTGGCGAGTGTCGGCTGGTAGCCGGCAGCACTGGGCATCCGGCCGAGCAGCGCCGAGACCTCGGCACCGGCCTGGGTGAAGCGGAAGATGTTGTCAATGAAGAGCAGCACGTCCTGGCCCTCGACGTCGCGGAAGTACTCCGCCACCGTGAGGCCCGAGAGGCCGACCCTGAGGCGGGCGCCCGGCGGCTCGTTCATCTGGCCGTAGATCAGGGCGCAGGAATTGATGACGCCCGACTCACTCATTTCGAGATAGAGGTCGTTTCCTTCACGGGTCCGCTCGCCGACGCCACAGAAGACC
>JBBQQJ010000269.1:0-3062 GCA_038216165.1 Gemmatimonadales bacterium
CGACTTCCTCATGGCACTCTTCGGGGAACGGCCCACCGCAGTCCAGGCGTGGACCTCCACCTGCGGGGTGCGGGAGGGGGAGACCGATGCGGTTGCCCTGGTCACCCTCGAATTCAGTCGTGGCCGCCTCGCGCAAATCACCCAGAATCGCCTCTGCAAGGGCGAAACCCAGTACTTCGAGGTCCGCGCCGACACCCGTGAGGCGTCCATCCGCGCGTCGTTCGGGGGACGGGCCCGGCTGTTGGCGGGGCTCTATCGCAGTCCCAAGCCGTCCGTGCGGGTCGAGTATGGGGTCTCGGGAATGGCCTGGAGGGAGCGGGGCCACCGACGGGAGTTCCTGGCCCGCAACCCCAAGGACCCCGGGATGATGGCCACCCGGTTGGTGATCGAGCGAACCCTCGCTGCCTTCCGGGACGGCAGCGAGCCTCCCGCCAGCGGTGAGGCGGGGCGGGACGTGCTCGCCGTCATCGCGGCGGCCTACCATGCGGCAGAGACGGGGAGGCGCTGCGAGATCAACGCGGAGTTCCTCGCCAGCATCCATGAGGAACGACTGGGGTGAAGCCGCCCAGAGCGGTGGTCGTCGGTGCTGGCCTCATGGGCCGGTGGCACGCCCGCGCCGCCCGGCGTGCCGGAGCGCGGGTCGTCGGGATCGTGGACGCCGACCCCCGCCGGGCCGCGGCGCTCGCCGCCGGCCACCCCGGTGCCCGAGCCTTCGACTCACTCACGGCCGCGCTCGAGGCCTGCAACGCACTGGTCTGCCACGTCTGCACCCCACTGCCCACCCATGCCGATCTCGCCACCGAGGCACTCACCGCCGGTCTGCACGTCCTGGTCGAGAAGCCGTTCACCGATTCCGTGGAGTCCACGCAGGCGCTGCTCAAGCTCGCCGAATCGAGGGGGCGGATGGCGGTCCCGGTGCATCAATTCGTGCATCAACGTGGCATCCGGGACGCCCGGGAAATCCTGGCGAGGATCGGTCCGCTCCGCCAAGTCAACTTCACCGCGTGCTCGGCGGGGGCCACGGGCGGGACCCCCGCCCAGGCGGACAGGGTGGCGGCGGAGATCCTGCCGCATCCCCTCTCACTCGTGGCGCACCTCCTGCCCGGTGTTCTAGGGCAGGTCGACTGGCAGGTCAATCGCCCCGTGCCGGGCGAGTGGCTGGTTCAGGCGGCCGCGCAGGGAGTCGGCATTCACATCCTGGTGTCGATGGGGGGCCGGCCACCGGTCAACGAACTGCGCCTGATTGGCGAGGGTGGATCAGTTACCTGTGACCTCTTCCACGGCTATGCGAGTGTGGAGTCGGGCGCAGTCTCCCGGCACCGAAAGATGTCGCAACCCTTCACCCGGGCCCTGAACCAGGGTGCGCGGGCCGGAGTCAACCTGCTCCGCCGCGCGGCGACCGGAGAGCTGGCCTATCCCGGACTCGACCATCTGGTCCGGGAGTTCTACCTGGCGGCGGTCGGCTCGGGTGCCCCACCTGCCGCCGCATCAGACACCTTGGCCATCGCGATGGCCCACCAGCGGATTTGCGCGGCGGCGGGAGCGGCGGCGTAATCGGGTCGGCTCCTGCCGCCTCAGTTGGCTGGAATCGCCACGCTCACGACGCTCCGAGGGGGCGCGACCAATTCCACCGCGCCGTCTGGCGCCATGATCGCACCTTGAAGCGTCCCCCACCGAATGAGGCCGACTGACACCTCGGCAGGGAAGGGACCGGCGGCGGTTGCCCCCCCCACCCGGATTCTGAGCAACTGCTCCACGGCGCCCGCATTGGTCGCCACCACCACGACCCGATTGCGGGTGGGATCAGAGAAGGCGGACACCGTCACCGTCGGAGCGCTGCTGCTCGACTCAAGCAGTGTGGCACCCGGACCGAGCCATCTGGCGTAATGGCCGACGGCGTATCCCATGCCGGTGATCAGGACCTGGCCGGTCTGCAGGTTGACGAGGACGATGCCGCTCTTCTCCGTGAGGAAGGGGACATTGCGACCCACGAAGTGCTCCTCGTGGCTCCGGCTGTCCCAGATGGTCAACATCCCGGCGTAGGTCGAGGCACCACCGTAGCGGAAGACGTCGTGGACGTGGACGGTGCGTGCCAGCACGTTCTGGATGGCATCGAATGCGTAGTCCGCGATGCCCGGCCCCTCGGTGACCTCGGTCATCCAGAGGGGAACCCCGTACTGCGCCCCCAAGGCGCGGAGGTTCTCGAGTTGGGCGCGAGCCGACGGGTCAGGCACGCCGGTGCCGGAGGTCTCGAGGATGCGCCGCGGACTCGAGTATGCCGAGCCGTAGGGATACTGATGGAAGCCGATTGCGCCGACGAATGGCCGGGCGGCAGGATCAGCGAGGATTGCCTGCGCGACGGCCAGCGACCGGGTCATCGTCTCCTCGTTGGGCACCACGAACTTGATGCCCGGGAAGCCGTTGGCCTGCAAGCGCGCTCCGACGCGTTTGACCAGGTCCACCACCTCCTGGGTGGATGAGCTGACAAGCTCGTTGTTGCCACTCGTCGGTTCGTTGAAGAGGTGCAGGAGCGTCGGCGTGCGTCCGTAGGTGGCAGCAAAGTGTTGCACGATGGCGAGGACGTGCTCCGCTGCCTCGTCGAGATAGCGCTCGTAGTCCGCGGTGCGAATCGCCACCAGCCAATCGAGGGGTCCCCGGAGGTTCAGCAGGGGCCCGAGCTCGAGGGAGGTGTACCCATGGGTTGCCGCCGGAGCGATGACCTGGTTCCAGATGCTCGCGAGGCCGACGAAGTTGAATCCCGCGGGGTTGAGGGTGAAGGGGTCGGCGTTGTCGTTGCCGCGCTGATTGTACAGACTGGCGGCGCCAGCTGGAGCCTCGAACACACCGACGCCCAACATTCCGCGTCGGATCCCGACCTGACCAAACGCCGCTGCGATCGCCGCGCCACGATGCGGGCCGAGATAGTCGACGCCGTTGTAGACCAGCGACAGCGTGGTGCCGCCGAAGCCGTCGATTGCCTGGTGGCGGATGGCGGGGTTGACCAGCACGCGCGTCGTGTCCAGCACCCCGGAGGGGGGCGGTGGTGGCGGGGGGGGGGAGGA
>JBBQQJ010000270.1:0-3047 GCA_038216165.1 Gemmatimonadales bacterium
TGCCCCGACGTGGCGCCCGTCGAAGACGTGGTAGGCGAACACGCCGCCCTCCCCGCGCAGCGCGCGCAGGTGGTGCCCGTGCGGGTTGGCGGGCCCGCAGCCCAGGCAGCGGGGATGGTGGGGCGGCAGTTCGGCGGAGTCGCCCCCGTGCCGCTGGACCGCCCGCGACCACTCCTCCCAGGTGGGGTCGGTCGCCGTGTCGGCGTGGTTCCTCGTGTCGCTCATTCTTCGGCCTCTCTGCCGGTGAGGTGGGCGGCGCCAATGCTGGTGTCGCATGTGCTTTCCCGCGCCGCGCACACCCACCATTGCATACAGAAATGAACATTTTGTCAATAAATAATCAAAATACACGCAACCGTCAAGTTTGGTACTCTCTCCTGGGCGCGTGTTGACAGGCGTCATATCCGCGAGAGGTTGTCAATTTATGGACACTTTGCGGTCCAGTGTTAACATGTTCGCTGTGGTGGATGAGTCGATCAGGGTGTCGTTCCGGCGGCACCTGCGCGAGGAGGCGATCCGTGCCGCGCATGTGCTGACCGTGGAAAAGGGATGGGAGCGGGTCAGGCTCAGCGAGGTCGCCTCCCTAATCGGGGTCTCGCGCCCCACGTTGTACAAGGAGTTCGGCGACAAGCAGGGGCTTGGGGACGCGCTTGTGCTGCAGGAGGCGGAGTGTTTCCTGCTCGGTATCACCGCGGTGCTGGACGCGCACCGTGGCGCGGTGGAGGAGGCGATCCCCGCGGCGGTGCGCTACACGCTCGACGAGGCGGCTGCCAGTCCGCTGCTGCGGGCCGTGCTCACCGCCCCGGGTGCCGACACCCCGCGCGACGCGACCGGGGTCCTTCCGCTGCTGACCACCTCGGCGTCGATGCTGGGGCTCGCCTCGGCGCGGTTGGAGGCCTGGTTGGGCGAGCATTTCCCGCAGATCGGCGACGAGGTCGTCGCCGACTGCGTCGACGCCCTCATCCGGCTCACGGTCAGCTACCTTGTCCTGCCGACCACCGGGAGCGCCGAGACGGGGTGCCGCATCACCAGGGTCGCGCTGCGTTGCCTGGGGTTCGCGGGCCCGGAGGGCCGCGCCGAGCGGGGGGTGGCCAGCACCGAGTCCCGGTGAGTGGGGGCATCTGCCACCTCCTTGGCCTGGCGCGCCGCCCTCAACGCGGGGCGGGGGCCGGCCGCAGACGGGAGAGCCGGATCGGCAGCCCGTCCACGGGCACGGGCAGCGAGGTGTTGTCCCAGCGGACCTGGTAGCCGGGGGGGACGGTCCACTGGTAGTTGCGCAGCATCTCGTGCAGGATCGCTTTGACCTCCAGCACTCCGAAGTGCATGCCGATGCACTTGTGCACCCCACCGCCGAACGGAATCCAGGCGAACCGGTGACCGTGGTCCTCGCGGCGTTCGGGGGAAAACCGGTCCGGGTCGAAGCGGTCGGGGTCGGTCCAGTGGTCCTCGAGGTAGTGGTTGACCGCCGGGGCCGCCGCGACGATGGTGTCGGCCGGGATATGGTGGCCGAGCACGCTGGTGTCCTTCACCGTCTTGCGCAGCACGAGGGGGACGGGGGCCACCAGGCGCAGCGACTCCTTGATGACGAGGTCGAGGGCGGTGAGGCTTTCGAGCCGGTCGATGCCCGCCGACGCGTCCCCGAGCGCCAACGACTCGGCCCGCGCCCGCTCCTGCCACTGGGGGCTCGTGGCGAGGTAGTACATGCACGCCGCGGTGGTGATGGTCGAGGTGTCGTGCGCGGCCATCATGAGGAAGATCATGTGGTTGACGACGTCGGCGTCGCTGAACTGCTCGCCCTCGGGTGTCCTCGCGTGGCACAACGCGGCGAACAGGTCGTCGCCTTGGCCGGCGCGCGCGGCTGGCAGGTGCTCGGTAAAGTACGCCTCGAGCACCGCCCGCCCCCGCACCCCGGCCCGCCAACGGGTCAGCGGCAGGGGCGCCCGCACCAGGGAACTGGAGGCGCGCACGGTGGCGACGAACGCCCGATTGACGCGATCGGCCTCCGCGCCTCCCCGCCCGCCCATGAACACCTGCGTGGCGACGTCGAGGGTAAGGCGTTTGAGCTGCGGGTACACCCGCACGGTACGGGCCGTCGCCCATGTCGGGACATCGGCGCGGACGATCGGTCCGACCTGGTCGACGTAGAGGGACAGCCGCTCCCGGGCGAACGCCTCCTGCATGATCCGCCGGTGCGTCAGGTGCTCGTCGAAACTCATCAGCATCAGCCCGCGGTGGAAGAACCGGTCGATGAGGAAGGTCCACCCGTCCTGCGAGAACGCCTTGTCCTTGTTCGCCAGCACGACCTGGGTAGCGTCGGGCCCGGACACGCAGACGATGCGTGTCCCGAACGCCCCCATCCACGACACCGGCCCGAACCGCTCGTACCGTCCGCGCGCGAACCGGGTACCGAAGCGGATGTAGTCCAGGGTGTGGCCCAGCAGCGGGAGCCCCGCGTCCCCCCGTACCGGTAGCAGGCCGCTGCCGGGGGGCGGATCGGCGAGGGCGCGTGTCGGCCACCGGTCGCTCAGGCCGAGCAACCCGGCGTCGACCCGGCGGGGCGCCGGGACCAAGAGCACCGAGGACCACCGTCCACGTAACGCGCCTGCCACGCGCTCGATGACACTGACCATCTGCCTGCCTTTCCGTAGAGGTGGGGCCGACGCGCTCACCGGACTCCCGCGCCGGCGAAGGCGAGGGCGTCGGCGAAGGTGGCGCCGGCCGCGATCTTGGCGCGGAACTTCATGATCCTGCCCGGCTGGTTGACGGCCAGCGCGCCGACGAGCAGGTCGCCACGGCGGTGCAGCGCGAGCCACTGGTGGTCGGCGACGCTGCCGACGACCACGATGTCGTCGTCGGCGGCGCAGAGGCCGACCATCTGGATCTTGTCGGTGTACCAGTCCGACCAGAAGTAGGGGACAGCCTGGTAGGCGGTGGCGTTGCCGGGGTCGAGGGCGTTGCGGGCCGCCAGGGCCCCCTGCTCGGCCGCCCCCGTCCAGTGCTCGAGCCGCATCGACTCGCCGAACAGCGGGTGGTGCCACCGGGCGACA
>JBBQQJ010000271.1:0-3042 GCA_038216165.1 Gemmatimonadales bacterium
GATACGCCCGAATCCCTCGACATTCCCCGCGTGGTGCGCAGCGCCGTGATCCTCGGCGTGGCGCAGACGGTGTGCGTCGTCCTGGTGTCGATCATCAATCGCGCCCTCGAGGGGGTCGCCGACTCGGTGCTCACCGGCGTGATCGTCGCGATCGGCCTCGCCGCGACCATCTTCCTCCCGGCGATCTGGCTCCGGGTTCGGGGGATCGACGGCATCAGTGCCGCCGCTGGCATCGGCCTCGGCGCCGCCCTGGTGTTCATGGTGATCGATCCGCTGCTCCTGCAGCCGCTCGGGGTGTACACGAATCGCTGGCACGAGGTCGGAGGGGGCTCCAACTGGTGGTATCACCCGGTGTGGTGGATGCTCAGCGCGTTCCTCGCGTGGATGGGCGCCTGGACGGTTGCAAACAACGCGCGGCGAGAGGCGTCGATTGGCGCGGCCGCGATCATGATCGTGGTCCTGACGGTGGTGGTGGGTGCCATTGCGGCGTTGGCGCATTTCCCGGGCGCGGGGTGGAACGTGCCGACGTTCGCCGTCGCGGTGCTGCCGGCGCTCGCCCTTTCCACCTTCATCAGCGATCGCACCGCGCGCCGGGCGTGATCCCGTGGGTCTGCTGAAGCGCGCGGCCCGCCTCCTCGTCCGGATTGCCGGGTGGCTCGTGACCCCCATCGCCGCCACCCTCACCGCCGCTCTTGGGGCGACCCTTGCCTCCATCTTCGCCCCCGCCGTGTCACCGATGACCGGTGTTGGCATTGCCGCCGCCGGCGGACTCGCCGGCGCGATCATCGGGCTCGCCCTCTGGATTCGCATGGTCCGTGGGTCGCCGCAATTGCAGGAAGCGCTCGCGATGACCCCGGACGGGTCGCCTCGCCCCGAGGCCATCGACGAGATCATCAGTGGCGAATCAGACCCCCCCCCGCCTCCGGCCGCGCCATGAAACCGGCTGCGTTGGCGCTGGCACTCGCCGTGTTGGTGTCGCCGCTCGCCGCACAGCAAGGGGTCTTCGCGACTGCCGGCCGCGTCCTCCCCGGCGAGAACGAGGCGAGCTGGAGGCTCACCTTCCAGCGCGACATCGCCGGACCCCTCGGCGCCGATATCACCTTCCAGGTCCTGCCGGGGAGCCGGCCCGCCACCGGCGACCTCTACGGGATCGGTGGCGACCTCACGCTCTTTGCCGATGCGCGCCGTATTCCGACGGTCTTCGTGGGGGCCGCCGGGGGATTCGGGGTGCAGCAGCAGGATCGCCTCTGGTACTCGGGCTCGGTCGGACTCCGGATGCCGGTGGTGGTCGCCGGTCCACTCCGGGTGATGGTCGAGGGGCGCTGGCGGCACCTCACCATCGAGGGGCGTGATGGCATCGAGGTGGGCATCGCCTTCGGCTATCGCGCGCCCACGCCACGCGCCCCGGACGCACGGCGCGAGAGCGCTGGTCTCTGGGTGCCGGCGGCCACGGCGGACCGGCTGCGTGCCGCCGGGATTCCCGAGGCCAAGGCGCGGCTCCTCGGCAATGTTGTCGCCACGGCGCTCGAGGAGATGGGGCAGCCGTACGTCTGGGGTGGCACCGGCGACGGCCGCGGCGGGTTCGATTGCAGCGGACTCATCCAGTACGCGTACAACCGCCATGGGGTGCGACTGCCGCGCACCTCGGCCGCGCAGGCCGTCGCGGGCGTGGCGATTCGTCGTGACCTCGATGGCCTCCTCCCCGGCGACATCCTGACATTCGGCGACCCGGGGGGTAGCGTCACCCACGTCGGGCTCTACGTCGGGGAGGGCCGCTTCATTCATAGCGCCTCGAAGGGTGTCCGGGTGAGCCGGCTCGCCGAGGATGACAACGACGGTCGCTGGTGGTTGCGGCGCTGGGTCGGGGTGCGTCGGGTGGTGGAATAGCACCGCGGCGGCCTCCGGGCACGCGGTATATTCTGCGGTGCCGACGCGTCCCGGCGTGACCCGCTCCCTCCGCATCGCTGTCCTCGCTGCAGCGCTCCCCTGGGGCACACCCGCGGCGGCCCAGCGGGTCCTTCCCGCCGGCACCGCGGCCTTCGAGCTGCCCGTTGCGTCGCCGCGCGCCACTGGTTTTGTCGGACGGATCATCACCGTCAGCGAGGGCGATTCCCGCTTCGGCGCGGGCACCGAGGCCGATGTCGTGCTCGGTGAGAACCTTCCGCTGCTCCTCGTCGGCTCCCGCCGCCATCCCTGGCTCATCGGCTTCAACGTCGCCACCCAGGCGCGGTTCTCGCTCAGCGATCCGAAGAGCGCCCTCATCAGCAACGATTGGGTCGTGGGGTTCGACGTGAGCGGTCGAGTGCATCGGTTCGACCTCGCCCTGCAAGTGTATCACGAGTCGAGTCATCTCGGCGATGAGTATGCGGAGCGGTTCGCGGCGCGCCGCATCGACTGGACCCGCGAAGTCGTGATGGCCTGGGTGGGTGTGCGGGCAGGTCAGGCCACGGTACGGATCGCGGTGGGAAGCGCGGTGATCGACCACCTCGATCTCCCGCGTGGTCTCGCCGCGCTGGCGATCGATTATCGGGGGCGCGACGGGTTTGTCGGTCGGGCCCCCGGTCGGCTGGTTGCGGGGGTCCACACCGAGCTCGCAGCCGCCACGCGCTGGCGCCTCAGCACGACCGCGCGTGTCGGCGTCGAGCTCGGCACGCTCCGCGGCAATCGGATCGCCGTGGGCCTGGTCCTGCACGACGGGCTCTCCACCCAGCGGCAGTTCTACAACGCCGAAAGCCGATACGCTGGTGCAGAGGTGCGGTTCGACCTCTGAGGGCACTGGCCGCTGTCATGCCGCGTGAATTCCACCCCATCCGACCGATCCCGCGCTTGACAGCCACCGCCACGCGGCTAGGTTTGTCTCTGGTTGGCAGTCTCAGTGTCAGACTGCCAAGCTGTTGCGGCACAGCAACTTATCAATCACGTCGGACGGAGGTTGCAGGGAAATGGCGGACAAGTCTTTCAACATCACGCCGCTCGAGGATCGGGTTGTCATTGAACCGAGCGAGGATGGCGAGACGATGCGTGGCGGGTTGTACATCCCCG
>JBBQQJ010000272.1:0-3042 GCA_038216165.1 Gemmatimonadales bacterium
TCGATGACGAGCCGCAGCGCCCGACGGGTCGGAACCATGGTGAGGGGTTCGAACGATGCATTGAGGGCAAGACAGCGCACCCACGGCTCCGGGAGGGGACATCCATGATTATCATGGCGCCCCCTGCGAAACAAGGGGACGACGTCCGCCGAGCCAGGTCGCGCGGACCGCCTCGGGGCCGCATTGCAACACGGCTTCGGCGGGGTCGGGTGCGTCACCCACCTGAAGCGCCACCACATCTCCCCAGTAGCCCGGGGCAAGCGCGCCGACTTCACGACCGAGTCCGAGTGCCTCGGCGCCGCCAAGCGTGAGAACCCGAAGGGTCTCGCTTGCGGTCCAGCCGGTGATCCGACGCGCGTCGCGAGCCTCCGCCAGAAGGTCGATCGGCGCCACGCTCACCTCTGAATCAGTGCCCAGGCCGACTCGCAGCCCGCGCGCCACGAACACGCCGACCGGGGCGCGCGAGGCATGGTGCCGCATGTTCGAGCGCGGACAATGGGCGATGGCGCACTGGTGCCGGACCAGCAGGTCGACATCCGACTCATCGACCTGCACCGCGTGGATGCAGAGCGTGTCGGCGCCGAGCACATCATGCGCCGCCAGCCAAGCCACCGGCGATATCGGCTCCGGTGATGGTCGCGGCAGACCGCGGGCGCGCCACATGTCGGCAAACGTGCCGGTGAAGTCGCGGAGGAGATTCACCTCATCAATCGGTTCCGCGACGTGAACCGCGATCGGAACCCCGTGCGCCCGCGCAAGGTCCGCGCTGGCGCGATACAATGCGCCACTCACGGTGTACGGAGCGTGGGGAGAGACGCCGAGCCCGATGCGACCGATGGCGTGATGGGCCAGCCGGTCGAGGTCACGCTCGAAGGCCTGCATGGCCGACGCGCACTGCTCGGGATGCATGCCAAAAACTTCGTGGTGAGCCACCCCGCTGGCACGCAGCGCGGCGAGCGCGGCAATCACCTGCCCCGTGCTGCCGGTGTCGCAGATCGTGGTGACACCCTGTCTCCAGCAACTTTCGATGCCACGCGATGCGGCGTCGAAGAACGCCTCCTCGTCCCGCTCCGACTTCACCGCGATGAGGTGGCGGATCCATTCGGCGAAGTCGTCGTCGTCCACCGCGCCCGCGAGCCCGGTGAGCTCCAGGTGGGTGTGGGTGTTGACGAGCCCAGGGATGAGTGCGCAGCCCGGATACGCCACCGACTCGCTGTCGGGCGGCGACGGCACCTCCGAATCCCTGCCCGCAGCGATGATCCGCCCGGCATCATCGATCAACACCGCGCCGTCGGCGACTGCCGGCCCCGACACGGGGAGCAACCACGGAGCGGAGAGCCGCCGCAGCGTCAGGGCCCTCCGCCCGGCCTGAACGGCGAGTGCAGCGGGCAGAACTCTTTCGGCTCGGAGCCGGGGGCGAAATACCTCGTCTCGCGCACGTCTTCCGGACAGAACGGCGTCGCCTTGAAGCCAGTGGTCCGGTCGATCTCCACGGGCACCATCACCGGCTCCGGCTCCGGCCAGGCAGGAGGTGCCTTACGACGCTGGTAGATCTCCAGCATCATCGCGGTGAATGCCGGTGCGGCAAGGCGACCACCCTGCGCGTTGGGCATGATCTTCTCCGGTCGGTCGAAACCGATCCACACGCCAGCGACAAGGTCCGACGTGAAGCCGACATACCAGACGTCGCGGTAGTCGTTGGTCGTGCCCGTCTTCCCGCCGGAGGGAATCTGGAATCCGGCGCGGTACACCGACGACGACGCGGTGCCGTTGGTGACGACCCCCCGCAGCGCGGTATTGAGCGACCAGGCGACAGCGTCGCTCAATACCTGGACCCTTTCCACTTCGGGTTCCCAGAGAATGTGCCCGTCGCTGTCCTCGACCCGGAGGATTGCGTTGGGAACCACGCGGGTGCCGAGGTTGGCGAAGGTGCTGTAAGCGGCGATCAGTTCAAGTGGGTGCACCGACGCCGCACCCAGCGTGATTGCCGGCACTCGCGGCAGCGGTGTGGTGATCCCGAAGCGCCGTGCCATCTGGACGATGTTGCCAACACCTGCGCGAAGGCCGACCCGCACCGCCACGCTGTTGGTGGACTTCCAGATCGCCTCGCGCATCGTCATCGTGGCACCGCTGAATCGCCCATCGTAGTTGCCGGGCTCCCAATTGGGCTGGCCCGAGACCGGGATGGAGACCGGTGAATCGGTCTCGTAGTCCTCCAGCGACATCCCCTGCTCGAGTGCAGCGGCGTAGACGATCGGCTTGAACGTCGACCCCGGCTGGCGCTCAGCTTGCACCGCGCGGTTGTATTTCGAGTCGCCGAAGTCGCGACCTCCCACCATCGCGAGGATGTTCCCCGTCTTCGCTTCCATCACCACGGCGGCACCCTGCAGGTAGGGCGAGTTGTTGCCGTTGCCCTCAACTCCGCGCTGGCCGCTCTCCAGGTAGTCGGCGTAGCTCTTGTGGGGGAACTTGCCGAGTTCGTCGCGCTCGATCCGCTGGAGTTGTTCCTCCATGGCGCGTTCCGCCGCGGCCTGGGCATCGAGATCGAGAGTGGTGTAGATCCGCAGGCCCTTGCTGTTCAGGTCCCCGCCAAATCGCTTCCCCAGCTGGATCCGGACGTACTCGACGAAGTACTCACCGAGCGTGCTGTTGTCGGGTCGCGCAGAAAGGGTGAGCGGAGATGCCTTCCAGGTGTCGGCTTCCTCGGCGGTCAACGCACCGTCGTCGTGCAGCAAGTCGAGCACGACGTTGCGGCGGGTTACCGCGGCGCGGGGGCTCTTCCGAGGGTTGTACCGTTCGGGGGCTTTCGGGAGGGCCGCAAGCAGGGCGGCCTCCGCGACGTTGACCTGCTCGGACGACTTGCCGAAGTAGCGCTGCGACGCCTCCTCGACCCCGAACGCCCGGCTCCCAAGGTAAATCTGGTTGAGATAGAGTTCGAGAATCCGGTCCTTCGAATAGCGCTTCTCGATCTCGGTGGCGAAGCGCGCCTCGCGGATTTTTCGCGGGATGCCGCCGATGCCCCGACGGCGACGGTCGATCTCG
>JBBQQJ010000273.1:0-3028 GCA_038216165.1 Gemmatimonadales bacterium
GGGACATCGAGCGGTACGATGACCGTGAAGACGAACCGCAGCACCAGGAACTGGGCGAGTGGAGTGGCCAGCGACCAGAGGATCCCGAAGACGGAGCGCTTGTAGCGAAGCTTCAGGTCGCGCAGAACCAGCTCGTAGGCCAGATCCCGGACATATGTCCAGCGAGTGCCACGATCCCTGGTCCAGTGGTGCGCCGGCGCGACACTGCCGGGCACGTTGCCCGGTCGTGGGGCGGGGGACGCTGCCGCAGCCTTGCTTCTCGTCGGGGCACTGGCGTGACCAGCGGCCACGCCTGTCTTCCTTGCCATGTCAGGCATTCCCGGGGGATGGGAGCCGCTCCCCCCCCCAGCCGTCAGCGGGTAAGGGGAGGCGCGAGAGAGCGGTTCAGACGGCCCCCACTGGCCCGTCTATGCCGTGCCACAGGAGCAATTCGTGTGCCCTCGGGCGGAATGTAGCATGCCCACCACGGCCCAAGCCTGTTCACCGCGCCCGAAGCACGAAGAATCCCTCGGTGCTGCTGCTCATCACGATGATCCCGCTCGCGAAGAACGGATAGTTGCTCCACGACCCCCCGAACCCGGGGGTGTTCGACAGCGTGGGTGCGGTGTCGAAGAAACCGAGTTGAATTGGTGCAGTCGGCGCACTGACATCCACCACGCGCAGTCCATATTGATAGTTGGACATGAACATCCGGGTACCGCGGATGTAATGGTTGTGGTCGGTCGCGCGGGTGGGTCCGAAATACTGGGTGACCAGGATGGGATCGTCGAGGTCGGTCACGTCCCATATCAGGGTCCGGGTGTTCGCCGTTCCCTGCTGCTCGTCGAGCTCGTCGTTGACGAGGAAATAGCGCTGGTCCTCGGTCAGCCACCCCTGGTGGGTATAGGCAACGCCCGGATAGCCCGCCCTGGCGATTGCGATCGGTGCGGACTTGACCGTGACATCGGCAATGCTGATCGCGGTCTCGTTGGCGCCAAAGCAGATCTCGCGGCCGGCATACTGCGCGTCGGGGCCGATGTAGTTCACGCACTGCACGTCGTGGGTGTAGCCGGTGCCGATGCGGCCCGTCTGCGTGTCGGCGAAGCAGCCCGCGAAGACTGGAGCCGCCGGGTTCCTGAGATCGACCATGTGGAGTCCACCGCCGCAGGTGGTCCCGCCGCCACTCGCTCCCACGATGTACCCGAATCCCGAGGCGGTATTGATCGCGATGTTGTGCGCGCTGTTGATGTTGCGATACACCGAGTTGGGCGCGAACACGCGCGGACTGGTCACGCCCCGCAGCTGCGTCAGGTCAAACACCTGCATGCCATGGGCGCCGGCCCCATCGGCCACGATGTACGCCCGATTCTGGTACACCTTCACATCATGCCAGACATTGGGGTTCGCACCGGCGGTGATCGGCAAATAGCCGACGAACCTGGGGTCCGAGGGTACCGAGACGTCGACGAATGACGTTCCGTCACGCCGCAGGACAATCGCGTATTCCTTGCCGTCCTGCGGGTCGGTCCATCCCCAGATGTCGTTCAGCGTCGCGGTCGACGGAGTGCCGATCGCTGAGCGGGGCAGGTAGGCGACGAGGTCGACATTCTGGCAGGGAAAGGGGCCCGCCATGCCGCCAGTGCACACGGTGAGCGCACCGGTGATCGATGGACCCAGGGGACCGGTGAAGGCCGCGGTGAGATCCACGAAACTGCTTTGCGAACCGAGCGTCGCCGTGATCCGCGCCGTACCGGCCCGGGCCACGGTGACCACTCCCGTCGCATCGACGGGAAGCGCGCCGGCGTTGGACGACGCGAAGGTGAACGGTGCACCCGCGATGACGCGATTGTTCGCGTCGCGTGCCTGCGCCACCACCGTGGCCGTGGCACCCGCCAGGTCTAGCGGCGTGCCGGGGGCGCTCACCTGAACCGTGGTGGCGACCTGGGCAACATTCACCGGGATGAGCGCCGTCTTGCCACCCGCCGAGGCCACCACCGTGTCGGCGCCGTTGCCGAGCGAGGTGACGAGTCCGCTCGCGCTGACCTGAATGATTCCCGTTCGGCGGGTGGTGTAGGTCACCGTGGTCGCCACCGAGCCGCCAGCTGCGTCCCGGGGAGTGACCGCCAGCTGCTGGGACGTCCCGAGCGATGGAAAGGTCAGCATTCCGGGCGTTGCGTCGATGGTCACGACGCCGCCCGAGGGCGGCGGGGGCGGGGGTGGCGCGGGGGGCGGAACGACGGGGTCGATCCCGCTGTTGCCACAGGCCACGGCGGCGCCGAGGAGGACGGTCACGAGAAGGCGCTGCGCGAGGGGGATCACTGGGACTCCGGATGTGCTCGTGATTGGCGACCATCTGCAGTACGCCTCGGATCAGGCGCGTCACAATGATAAAGGCGAATGGGCGGCTGGGAATGGGACGCTCCGGCGATCCCGTGCGCCTCCCCTTGTAGGTTACATGGGTACCTGAACCGAGCGAGGACCACATGCCTGCCAGAATACCCGGCATCTTCGGCGGCGTTGCCGCCTGCTTCCTCATCGCGGCGTGTTCGCCACCGGCTGCCGACCATGCCGGCCCGGTGACGAGGGCACCGGGTGACTGCGTCCCGGTCGACAACCGGGCACCCAACGCCGCGGGGCAGGAGCCGGCATTTCCTGGCCAGACCCGAGCCTGCGCGGCACCATCGGCCACGAAGTTCACCGTCACCGTGGTCGCCACCGGCCTCGAACATCCGTGGGCCGTCGAACCGCTGCCTGACGGGTCGCTGCTCGTGACCGAACGCCCCGGGCGGATGCGAATCGTGTCCGCGACCGGTGCGCTGGGCCAACCGCTCACGGGCCTGCCACCGGTGAGCGCGAAGGGGCAGGGCGGGTTGCTCGACGTGGCACTGAGCCCGGGTTTCGCCACCGACCGGACGATCTTCTGGAGCTACGCCGAACCGCGTTCCGGGGGCAACGCCACCTCGGTTGCGCGCGGCGTGCTCTCGCCGGACCAGCGCCGCATCGACGACGTCCGGGTGATCTTTCGCGCCCAACCCACCTACGATGGCAA
>JBBQQJ010000274.1:0-3013 GCA_038216165.1 Gemmatimonadales bacterium
TCCCCGAGGACTTCCGGGAGGTGGTGGTGCTGAGCGACCTCGAGGGGCTCCCCTACGCCGAAGTGGCGGAAGCGCTGGCGATCCCGGTGGGGACGGTCAAGTCGCGGCTCTTTCGGGCCCGGCGGATCCTGCAGGGCCACCTGCGACGTTATGCAGAGGAGACGGGACTGATCCGTCCCGCCACCGAGGAGCACCAGCCGTGACCGAGCCCAGGACCCTGCCCCCCGAGTACGACTGCGCCGCCGCCCTGACGGAACTGGACGCGTTCCTGCGTGGCGAGTTGCCGCTCGAGGCGGCCGACCGGATGCAGCGCCACTTGGACCACTGCCAGCACTGCCACCAGATCGGCACCTACGAGCGCGCGTTTCGGGACCGGCTCCAGCGGGTGGGCGCCGGGGCGTGTTGCCCCGAGCCGCTGCGGGCACGGATCGCGGCGCTGTTGGCCGAGGGTGCGTCGGGTGGCTGAGCGGCCGCACGACGTGATCGTGGTCGGCGGCGGGCCGGCCGGCAGCGCGACGGCGCGACGGCTGGCGCTCGGCGGACACCGCGTGCTCCTGCTCGACCGGGCACGCTTCCCGCGCGACAAGGCCTGCTCCGAATACGCCTCCCCCGAGGCGGTCCGCCAGCTCGCCGCGCTCGGCGTGCTCCCGGCGGTCGAGGCGTTCGGCACGACCGCGCTGACCGGCTCCGCGGTGACCGGTGCGCGGGGGGGGCAGATGCACGGCCGCTTCGATGCCGCCGGTGGGGCGCCGTTCCGGGCCACCGGGTTGGCGCTGCCGCGGCGCGCCCTCGATGCCACGCTGCTCGACGCGGCACGGGCAGCGGGGGTGACGGTGCGGGAGGGCGCCACGATGCGGGGCTTCGATCGGGCCGGGGACGGGACCGTCACGGTGGCGTTCGATGTCGGGGGGGGGGAGCACACCGTCACGGGCCGCCTGCTGATCGGGGCGGACGGGCTGCGCAGCCGGGTGGCGCGGGCGGCCGGCCTGCGGCAGCAGGGACGGCTCCGGCGCACCGCCTTCGTGGCCCATGTCAGCGACGTGGCCGGGCTCGCCGGCCACGCGGAGCTCCATGTCGGTCGTGCCGGCTACGTCGGCCTCAATCCCCTCTCCGCCGATGTGGCCAACGTCGCACTCGTCGTCCCCGCCGCGCGGGCGCACGAGGCCCGGGGCGACGTGGCGGGATTCGTGGCGCGCACCCTGGAGAGCTTTCCGGAGGTGCGCGGTCGCGTGGACCTCGACCGGACCGTGCGGGCCATCCTCACCACCGGGCCGTTTGATGCCTCGTGTCGGCGCAGTGTGGCGGACGGCGTGCTCCTCGTGGGCGACGCGGCGGAGTTCTTCGACCCGTTCACCGGGGAGGGGATCTGGTCGGCGCTGCTCGGGGCCGAATTGGCCGCCGCCGCCGCCGCCGCCCTCGCCGCGCCGGGTGCGGTCACCGCCCGTCGGCTCGCCAGCTACCGCTCGGCCCGCCGCCGGGCCTTCGGCGAGAAGTGGATCGTCGAGCGTCTGATCGGGTACGCGATGCTGGCCCCCGCGCTCTTCGATGCCTCGCTGCGGCTGCTGGAGCACACCGGACGGGCGCACCGGATGATCGGTGTCACAGGGGGATTCGTCCCGGTGCGACGGCTGGTGTTTGGGTAGCGTCGTTCGCTGTTCGCCGTTCGCCGTTCGCTGTTCTCTGATCTCCGAGTCCCATGGATCCCTTCCAGTTTCGCCAACTCTGCGGTCGTTTCGCCACCGGCATCGCGGTCGTCACCAGTCAGGACGCCACGGGGGCGCCGGCGGGGATGACGGTGAACTCCTTCACGTCGGTTTCGCTCGCGCCGCCGCTGGTCCTGGTGGCGATCGACCGCGCCGCGTCGATGCACGCCGCCTTGGTGCAGGCCGAGCGCTGGACGGTGAACATCCTCGATGCGCAGCAGGAGGCCCTGTCCCGGCGCTTTGCCTCGGGGATGACGGATCGGTTCGAGGGGATCGGCTGGCATCCGGGCCCCAGTGGGGAGATCCTGCTCGACGGCACCATCGCGCACCTGTGGTGCGAGCCGGTGGAGATTGTCCCGGCGGGCGACCACTCGCTGTTCCTGGGCCGCGTGGTGGGCGGCGCCGCGGCGGAGCACGGCCGCCCGTTGCTCTACTATCGGGGCGGCTACGCCGACCCCGACACGTTGTGAGCGCATGGCCGGCCTGAGCGCCTCCACCCTCGGCGTCGAGGCGCTCGACGATCCCGGCACCGACCCGGCGCTGGTGCGCCGGATGCTCATGGACATCGCGCGGAGCAACCGGTGGCTGGGGGGGGCACGCGCGGCGCGCGCCGGCCTGGCCCGGCTGCTGGACCCCGGGGATCGCACCCGCGCGCTCACCCTGCTGGATGTCGGCACCGGTGCGGGGGACCTCCCGCGCGCGCTGGTGCGCTGGGCCGCCCGTCGCGGGATCGCGCTCCGCCCGATCGGCCTCGAGCGCCTCGCCCCGGCCGCGGCGCTGGCGCATGCCGGCGGGTTGCCGACGCTGGTCGGCTGCGGCGGCGCCCTGCCGCTCCGCGATGGGGCGGTGGACCTGGTGCTGGCCAGCCAACTCGCGCACCACCTCGATGACGCCGGCACGATCGCCCTGTTCCGCGAGTGTGCTCGCGTGGCCCGCCGCGGCGTCATCATTGCCGACCTCTCCCCCTCGCCGCTGGCCAGCCGCGCCTACCGCGCCGTCGGGCCGGTGCTGGGCCTGCACCCGGTGACCGTGGCCGATGGCATCACCTCCCTGGCCCGCGGTCGTGACGCCGCCGGCCTCCTGTGGCTCGCCCGCGCGGCGGGCATCGCGCGCCCCCATGCCACGACACCCGCCTGGGCGCGGGTCGTGCTCACCTGGCGGACCACCCCATGATGCGCACTGTCGACGTCCAACACATCCATGCCCCCCCCGAGGTGGTGTGGCCCCACGCCGTGCAGGTGGAGCGGTGGCCCGCCATCCTGTCCCACTACCGCTGGGTGACCCGGACCGCGGGCGACCCGGCCGGCGAC
>JBBQQJ010000275.1:0-3006 GCA_038216165.1 Gemmatimonadales bacterium
ACGCCCGGCATCTGGGCCGTCTCCCCGCCAGCAAGGGCCATCCCGTGGGCCGCGCACGCCCGGGCGATGCCCTCGACCACACCGGCGATCATCTCGACCGGGAGGCGGTGGCCCGCGATGTAGTCCATGAAGGCAATCGGGGTCGCGCCGTGGACCAGGATGTCATTGACGGAGTGGTTGACGAGGTCCTCGCCGACGGTGTCATGGCGCCCGGCTTGCTGCGCCACCAGCACCTTGGTGCCCACACCGTCGGTGCTCATGACGAGCACCGGGCGCTGCATCCCGGCCGGGATCCGGACCATGCCGCCGAACGCGCCCACCTCACCCACCGAGAGCGCGGTCCGGGTGCCCGCCACGAGGCGGCCGATACGGGCCTTGGCGGCCTCGGCAGCGTGCAGGTCGACGCCAGCGGCGGCGTACTGGGACCCGCTCACAGGATGCGCTCCGCCACCGGGACGTGGGTCAGGTCCGCGAAGCGCCGTACGCGGCGCTCGAGGTCCTCCAGGGAGACGCCATCGAAACCCTTCACATCAAAGCCCGACACGGCGTAGGACCCGGCGGCCGAGCCGTACACCATCGCGCGGCGCAGGTGGTCGGTGTCCAGGGCGCCGGCACGCGCGAGGTAGCCCATGAAACCACCCGCGAAGGCGTCGCCGGCCCCGGTCGGATCGAACACCTCCTCGAGCGGATACGCCGGCACGGCGAAGGTGCGGTCGCGCTCGATCAGCAGCGCCCCATACTCCCCCTGCTTGATCACCACACGCGACGGGCCATGCTCGAGGATCCAGCGGCCGGCCCGGTGAATGTTCCAGTCGCCGGACAGCTCACGGGCCTCGCCGTCGTTGACCATGAGAAGGTCCACCCGCTTGAGGAGCGCCATCAGCGCCTCGCGCTTGGACTGGATCCAGTAGTTCATGGTGTCGCAGGCCACCAGGCGCGGGGCGCGGACCTGATCGAGCACGTCGAGCTGCAGCACGGGATCGATGTTGCCGAGAAAGAGAAACGCAGCGTCCTCGGCGCCAGCGGGGAGCTTGGGCGAGAAGTCCGCGAAGACCCCGAGACGCGTCTCGAGCGTCTCGCGGCTCTGGAGGTCGTAGGAGTACTTCCCCTTCCAGCGGAATGACTCGCCCACCACCCGCTCCACGCCGCTCCAGTCGATGCCGCGCGCGGCGAGCCGCTCGAGCTCGCGCACGGGATAGTCGTCGCCCACCACGCCGACCACCTGCACCGGGTGAAGGAGGGCGGCGGCCACGGCAAAGTGCACCGCCGAGCCTCCGAGGGCATCGGCGGTCTCGCCGAATGGCGTGAAGACACTGTCAAGCGCGACGCTGCCGACGACGAGGAGACTCATGCGATCACATCCGATCCGGGGCGGAGATGCCCAGCAGGGTCAGGCCGTTGGCGAGGACCTGGCGGGTCGCGCGGGCGAGGCGCAGTCGCGCCTCCATCACCGGGGCGGGCTCGCCGAGGACGCGGCAGGTGTGATACCAGCCATGGGTGAGGCGGGCCAGCTCTTCGAGGTAGCCGGTGATCCGGTGCGGCTCGCGCTCGCGCGCGGCCCGGGAGATCGCCTCGGGAAACGCGGTCAGCTTGCGGAGCAGCTCGAGGTCGCCATCACCGAGCGGCGCGAGGTCGAGGCTGCCCTCCACGGTCTCGGGCGTGCGTTCGGCGTTGCGGAAGATGCCACTCATGCGGGCGTGCGCCATCTGCACGTAGAACACCGGGTTCTCGTCGGTGCGCGCCGCCGCCAGGGTGAGGTCGAAGACAAGGTGGGAGTCCCCGCGCCGCATGAGGAACCACCAGCGGGCCGCGTCGACCCCGGTCTCCTCGTAGAGGTCGGCCAGCGTGACGAAGTCGCCCGAGCGCTTGGACATCTTCACCTCTTCGCCCTCGCGGACCACCTTCACGAGCTGGACGAGCGAGACTTCCAGCCAATCGGCCGGGATGCCGAGCGCGACGAGGGCACCGCGCACGCGCGGGATGTAGCCGTGGTGATCCGCGCCCCAGACGTTGATCACCCGGTCGAACCCGCGGGCCCGCTTGTCGAGGTGGTAGGCGATGTCCGGGACGAAGTAGGTGTACGAGCCGTCCTGTTTGCGGAGGACGCGGTCCTTCTCGTCCCCGTAGGCGGAGGTGCGCAGCCAGAGCGCCCCGCCCTCCTCGTAGGTCAGCCCGGCCTCGGCGAGGCGCGCGAGCGCCGTCTCGATCCCCCCCCCATCGTGGATCGCCTGTTCGGAGCGCATCATGTCGTAGCGCACCCCGAACGTGGCCAGCGTCTCATCCTGCTCCACGCGTTGCATGGCGAGCGCCGCGGCACGGCAGCGCGCAATGCCCTCCGTCGCGGGCAGGTCGGCAACGCCGGCGCCTTCCGTGGCAAGCAGCTCGGCTGCGCTGGCCGCGAGGTACTCGCCGTGGTACCCGCCCTCGGGGATCGCCGCGTCGCGCCCCACCGCCTGCTGCACCCGGGCCCACAACGACTCGGCCAGCCGCCCGATCTGCACGCCCGCATCGTTGATGTAGAACTCGCGGGTCACCTCGTGCCCGGTCCACTCGAGCAGCGCCGCAATGGCGTCGCCCTGTGCCGCGCCCCGGCCATGCCCGACGTGCAGCGGGCCGGTCGGGTTGGCGGAGACGAACTCGACGTTGATCCGCTGCCCCGCGCCGGTGGTCTGCCGACCATACGCGGCACCCTCGGCCACGATGCGCGCGTGGTCCGCGGCGAGGGTCTCGGCGGCCAGGTGGAAGTTGATGAACCCCGGCCCGGCGATCTCGGCGGTGGCCACCCCGGCGCCGGCGAGGTCGAGCCCTGCGAGGACCCGCTCGGCAATGGCGCGCGGATTGCCGCGCTCGCGGCGGGCGAGCTGCATCGCGATGTTGGTGGCGAGGTCGCCGTGCGTGGGATCGCGCGGGCGCTCGAGGGTGAAGTCGAGGTCGGCGGCACCGGCCGCCGTAGCCACGGCGCCGAGTGCATCGCGCAGGCGGTCGCTCACGTGGCGTCGTTCTTGG
>JBBQQJ010000276.1:0-3005 GCA_038216165.1 Gemmatimonadales bacterium
GGCCCGCGCCGACGTGCCGTGCTCGAGGATCGCCTGGTCTACCTCGCCAAGTTCCGGGGGCGTGGCTGCGCTGAGGCGACCGATACGGCGGCGACGGATCTGTCGACGACGATTGGCTGCTACCAATGCCAGTGCACCCGCCGAAAGGCACACGGCGCTCGCCAACAGTGCCCGGAGTGCGGAGATGCCGCCTGCTGTGGTGTCGGGTTCGTTCGCGGACACCGTTGCCACCGCGGCGCCGCTCTGCTCAGGGCGACCACTGCCAGCTTCAACCTCAGCCTCCCCCGCGCCCCGGTCCTGGCCCCGGTCCTGGTCCTCGCCCGAGGCTGGTGGAGGAGGCGCCGGGGGGTCGTGCTGGTGCGGTGCGATGCTGGGGCCGGCGGTAATCGGTGAGGTCGACTTCCGCTCGCGATCACTCTGGCCGTTTGGCGCACCCGGTGGGGGTGGTGGTGGTGGTGGTGGTGGCGGTGGGGGTTTCCTGTCGATGAGCGTCGCCTCATCGGCGCTGTCATCTGCACCTGGGATCACGAAGACCTTGTCGGGGAAGATCAGGTCGGGGTCGGCGCCCACGACGTCCAGGTTCGCCTCGTAAAGGCTCGGCCAGGCGGTGGCGTCACCCATCGTGGTTTCAGCGATCCCCCACAGCGTGTCCCCTGCCTGGGTGAGCACCGTGGGGTTCTCGGCCCCAGTGACACTGCCAGTGACATTGCCAGTGGCATGGCCGGGGGCGTTGCTGGTGGCGTTGCCGGTGTTGGTGCGGGTGGCCTCGGTGGGGGGCAGGAGGAGTTCCCAGCCGGGGCGGATGTAGTCGGCGGAGCGGAAGACGCCACCGTCGCTCATCCTCCGGCCCTCGTTGATCGCCGCGATCTCGTCCCACCGGTTTTCATCGCCCAGGACTCGCTGCGCGATGCCCATCAGGGTGTCCAGCCGCATCACCGTGACACTGCCTTGGTTCCGGAGATGATTGTCGTCCCGGTGGCGGGTTGCGCTCTGTGGGGATCCCTTTCGGTCTTGGCCGGCACTGGGCTCATCTGCGGCCTCGCCGGGACTTGCCCTGACGTCGCCTTGAGCTCCGGGCTGGGTTGCGTGGTGGGCGCGATCCATGGCCCGGGACGTTTCATGCAGGCTGCCGACACGGGTGCCCGCCGCGGTACCCGCCTGAGCGCTCGGCTGAGTGACGATCCGCGCGGTGGGGGCCGAGGCAGTAGGCAGGGCGAGGGGTGAGCCCACTGTCGCGCCGGCTACGCCGACGCTCACTGGGGCGGCGACCGTGGCTACCACGAGCGCAGTGATGAGGCGGCGTGCGAATTGCTGTTGCACTCCGAGGGTCAGCGGTGCCCGGACCTGGAGGCGATCAGCGCTGAGGGCGGCGAGGAGCTCGACGACGAAACAGAGCATCAGTTGAGCCCACAGCACCCAGACCACGACCGCGAGCAGGCCGAGGATCGCTGCGTCCGTCAGTGGCGCCGATACCGAGATGCCCTCGCCCGGCCAGGGGTTGCCGATAAAGCCGATCAGGGCCCAGGGGGGCGCGACGATGAGCAGCAACAGCACGAGTGCCGCGCCCGCGGCCCGGATCCATCGCATCGCAGTTTCGTCCTCTCGGATGGTTATCTATCGGCTCTTGGTTTGGTTCTGGTTTCGGCCCCTTACAGCGGGGGGTGCCGCGGCCCGATCGTTGGTTCAGCCGGCGTCTTCGTTGATCGAGACCGCAGTAGCGGTGGCTGATACAGGCAACGAAGTGACCCCGACCGCGGACAAGATCGTGGTCTCGTAGGTGGCGCTCACGCTGACGCTGACCTGTCCGCCGTTGATGATCACCGTGCCTGTGGCACCTAGGTGTTGCAGGTAGCCCTGGGCTGCGGCAACCGCGCGTGCGGGGTCGACGCGCACCGTGGAACCTCCTGAACGCAGGCTGGCCTCGTCGAGAGCATCAGCGCCGACCCGGGCGGCCTGTTCGGCTTGATTCATCGCCTCACGTTTGGCGCCCAGTGCGTATCCGCCGTCGATGACCAGCCCCGCCACCGCGAGCAGCGCGGTGGCGAGCAGCACCACCCAGATGCTGGCGACCCCCCGTTCGTCGCGTCGGGTCCCCCGGCATCTGGGACCCTGGTCTGGCGCTGTGGGATGCAGCGATCGTGCGGTGCTATTCGTCGTGGTCACGTCGCGGGCACCCCCACGTTTGCCCGGTGCGTTTCGATCGGCACGATCGAGGAGGCGGTGAAGACCTTCGATCCACCGAGCCCGGAGAGCGCGACGTCACCGAGTTGCGCAGTACAGGAGACCGTAACCTCGACCTGGCCGCCGGGTCGGTAGTTGGAGATGTCGACGCTCACGCTCAGCTGGGTGCAGGCCAGTCCGGCATCACCGAGCGATGTCTGTGCTGCGGTGCGTGCGGCTGCCGCCGACTGGGCGGTGTTGCGTTCCAACGAGGCGGCCCGGGCTGCGTCGGCCGCAACCGACTCGACCTCTTGACGCGCATGGGCCATTCGTCCCAGGCCGATCACGAACAACATCACGACCAGCAGAACGGGTGCGATGAGTACCAGTTCGAGCGCAGCGGTCCCGTACTCATCGCGTGCTTTCAGAACACGGCGGGCACCTGTGTGGCGAGGGCGGCTGTTCATGGCCTCAACACCGGCGCAGGTGGCTGTCCCGGAACCGGGACATACCGTTCGACAGGTCCCGAGGCGGTCTCCTTGATCTTCAAGTCGATGCCGGGGATCAAGGAGATCACGGTGCCGCTCACGGTCACGGTGGCGCTCTGGGCGGTTCGCTGGACCTGGACGTCGCTGGTGGTGAGCATCCCGGGGCCCAACTCTCTGAGGAAGCGCCTGGTGCGTTCTTTGGCTGCGGCCTCGGATCCGTCGAAGCGTCGAGCCGCGGCGGCTCCTTCCTGGGCGGCGTTCTCCGCCACGTTCTGGGCGTGGAACAACAGCCCGAACTGCACGATCAGCATCAAGGTGAGCAGGAGCACTGGTGCGATCAGGACCGTCTGCACCAGC
>JBBQQJ010000277.1:0-2992 GCA_038216165.1 Gemmatimonadales bacterium
GGCGCGGGGAAGACCTCGCCGCGATCGACGAACGGCTCGAGTGGATAGACGTACTGACCCCGGCGTACCGGTCCGTAGATCTTGAGGAGGGTCACGAGGGTCTGGGTTGAGGTGGTCGCTCCCACGCGCACCAGCGCGGTCGGGGTCACGATGTCTCCCCACCCCTTCGGCGCCGTATGTCGGACCGCCAGCACGAGCGTGTCGCCGGGCTGGTATCGGATGCCCAACGGTGCCTCGATCCCGAGCACGGCACCACGGGTCATTTCCGCACCGGGAGCCCGGCCCGCAATCTGGGGCGGCCTGGTCGGCCCGAGCACGCGCCCGAACGCCATCATCCGGTCCTCGGTCAGGAAGCCGGCCGAGTACACCTCGCCGCGCCGTATCGGGACGTAGGGCTGGCTGTCGTAGAACGCGAGCGACTCTTCCGTGGCCGTGGGCTCGGGCTGCACGAGGAAGGGATATGCCCCCGGCGCGCGATCCTGCGCCCCGAGCGGGGCGACGATCACGGCGGCAAGGAGCAATGAAAACAGGCGCATCAGGGGCCTCACAGGGCAGATGGATGGGGTTATTCGCACCACGAACCGTGCCAGAGCCCGGAACGCGGAGCCTCGGCACAAGTATCGGCCCCGACGCTGGCCGGGCGGAGCGGAGCCGCGGCAGGTGCGGGGTATTCGTGGCAGAACGCGGGAGGATGGCCCCTTGCGGGGGCGCCCCCCCGGCAGCGTCGCCGAAGGTGGGGGCTCTGCCAGGTCCCCCGAAACGCGGGGAAATCTGTATCTTGGGATACAAGTTTAGGGTCGGGGCTCGGTTCAACGTGCATGCTCCACCGGAGGATCCATGAGCGACATCGGTATCGCAGTTGCCATCGCGGTCGCGGTCGGCCTCGCAAGCTTCCTGTACAACAGGCGGTCACCCACCTACATCGTCCTCAGTATCCTGCTTTTTGCCACGACAGTCATGTTCATGATGGCGATGAACAACCCGGAGCGTCGATGGATCGGGATGCTGTTCACCTTGTTTGGCGCAGCAGGATCGTTCCGAGCGTACACCAAACTGAAGGCGGAGCAGACGTCGCCCCTCTAAACGGTGAGCGCTGTCAAGCCGGCAACGTCATCAGGGGCCACCAATCGCTGGTGGCCCCTGAATCGTTGAAACCGCCGCATTGCGGAAGTTCGCCCGTAATCAGAACGGCAGGTCGTCGTCCTCGGCATCGAGCGCATCGGGGAAGTCGTCGAATGACTCGTCCTTCTTGCCCCCGCCCTTCGCCGCGCCAGCCGTCGAGCCGGCTGCGGCGCGCGCTCCGCCGCCCCAGTTGCTGCCGCCACCATCACTATCGCCCTTGCCACCGAGCAGGATGAGTTCGCGGCACCGGATCTCGGTGCTGTACTTCGTCTGCCCATCCTTGTCCTGATATGTGCGGTACTCGATCTCACCCTCGATATACAGCTTCTCGCCCTTCTTGCAGTATTTCTCGGCGACATCGGCGAGCTGCTGGCCGACCTTGCCGTTCCAGCAGATCACCCGGTGCCACTGGGTCTTTTCCTGCTTCTGGCCATCGCTGCCCTTCCACTGCTGCGACGTTGCCAGCGACAGCGTGGCCACGCGGCTGCCGTTGGACGTACTGCGCACCTCGGGATCGGCGCCGAGGTTCCCGATCAGGATCACCTTGTTCAGACTCTTGCTCATCGTGTCACTCCATGGTCGGTCGGTCTACGGAAATCGTGCTCGGCGAATGATCGAGTGTATCGCCCGCCGGTCAATACCACCGCTCAATCTACCGCGCCTCGGGGCCGGATGACGCCACCGGGCGGAGATCGCACCGCAGCAACAGCGCATCTTCCACCGGATGCTGGTAATACCGGCGGCGCGAGCCGGTGACGACGAACCCCGCCCGGCTGTACAGGGCCTGGGCGGCCCGGTTCGATTCGCGAACCTCCAGCCAGGCGGTGGCCGCGCCCGCCGCCCGCATCCCGGCCAGGGCGTCATCGAGCAGTAGCCCGCCGATCCCCCGGCGGCGCACCCCCGGCGCGGCCGTGACCGACAGCACCTCGCCCTCGTCCGCCACCGTACGCGAGATCGCATACCCGACCAGATCCCCCGATGCCGACTCGGCGATCACCCCACGGACGGCCTCATCGTCCAGCGCCGTGAGCAATTGTTCGACGCTCCACGGATCCGCGAACGACGCCACCTCCAGCGCTGCGAGCGCCGGCGCGTCAGCGCGCGATGCCGGGCGGAGTCGGTAGCGGTCGGCCATGCTTCCGTTCCCAGACGGCCTGTGCCTCCGCAGGACGTCCATAGGTAGGCTCCCAATTGTCGATGTCGCTGACCCGCGTCGTCCCGCCCGCAAGGTCGATGAGGTCGATGAGTGCCCGTGCATCGGCGATCGCCGGCTCGCCATCGATCACCCGATGGCCGGTGACGGCCTCGATCTCGGCGCGAAGCGCAACCGGCACAGGCCCGACCACCACGTCTACCGGCATGAGTGCCGCGAGGTCGCTCGGCAGGAGCGTCCGCGGGAACCCTTCCCGCCCCAGGGCGCCGTTGCCGGCAAACTCCCACCTTCCGGCGTAGAGCTCGCCGCGCAGCGCGTCGGCCACCGCGAGCACGACCCCACCACCCGTGGGAACGTGCCGCCAAGCTCGTCCGAGGAGCGAGGGCGCCGTGTGCCACTCGATGTCGCGTCGCCACGCCAGCGCCTTCGCGACCCCGCCACCCACCCGCAGGCCGGTGAACGAGCCAGGGCCATCGGCGACCACGATCCGTTCGACGGCGTCGATGGTCACCCCAGCCGCGGTGCACGCGTCACTGATCAGCGTGAGGATATTGGTGGCGTGGCTGCGCGCGCCATCGAGATGCCGCTCCGCCTCCAGCATTCCGGCACGCACCGCGACGGTGCAGCGGTCGGTGGCGGTATCGATGCCGAGCGTGATCACGAGATGGTCACCGTACGGGTGTCGGCGCCAGCGTGGGCGATCACCACGCGCACTGA
>JBBQQJ010000278.1:0-2941 GCA_038216165.1 Gemmatimonadales bacterium
TGTCCCGGCTCAGTTGAAATGTGACACCCACCTGCCCCACACTATGTAGTGGGAGCCCAGGAGGAGTCCATGAGTAAGAGCAAGCGACCGGACGGCAAGCGGCGACGGCAGTTCACCGCGGACGAGAAGGCCACGATCCTCAGGCGGCACCTGGCCGACAAGGTCTCGGTGTCGGATCTCTGCGACGAGTACCACATCCAGCCCACGCTCTTCTATCTCTGGCAACGCCAGGCGTTCGAGCACCTGAGCGCGGCGCTCCAGGACGGACGCACGCGTCGGGGGCAGACGCAGACGGCGTCGGCAGACCGCGCCCGTGTGACGGCGCTGGAGGCGAAGCTCGCGCGCAAGGACACGGTCATCGCCGAGGTGTCGGAGGAGTATCTGGCGTTGAAAAAAAACTTGGGGAGAGCTGAGGAACCGATGGGTGCCGCCCGATCTCCGCGATGCCGTGGTCGATTTCGTCCAGACGTACAGCGAACGGACCGAGCTGTCGACCCGCTGGGTGCTCACGCGCCTGGGGGTGGCGCCCACGCAGTTCTATCGCTGGACCAGTCGCTACGGCCGCGTCGCCACGCCCACTGGCCCGGTGCCGCGGGATCACTGGCTCACGCCCGAGGAGCGACAGGCGATTCTCCGCTATCACGAGGCGCATGCGCCCGAAGGGTATCGGCGCATGACGTTCATGATGCTCGATGCGGATGTGGTGGCGGTGAGCCCGGCGACGGTGAACCGCATCCTCAAGCGGGCCGGGGTCCTCGATCGCTGGAATGGGAAGCCCTCGAAGAAGGGCACGGGATTCGTGCAGCCGGTCGCGGCCCACGACCATTGGCATATCGACATCAGCTACGTCAACCTCGCGGGGACGTTCTACTACCTCTGCTCGATCCTGGACGGTGCCACGCGCTACCTCGTGCACTGGGAACTCCGCGAGCGGATGACGAGCGCCGACGTGGAGACGGTGTTGCAACGCGCACGCGAGCAGTTTTCGGAAGCGAGGCCGCGGATCATCTCGGACAACGGCCCGCAGTTCATCGCGAAGGACTTCAAGCAGTTCATCCGGCTGGCGGGCATGACGCACGTGCGCACGTCACCCTACTATCCGCAGTCGAACGGGAAGCTCGAACGCTGGCATCAGACGCTCAAGGTGACGACGATCCGGCCCAAGGCGCCAGACTCGGTCGAGGAAGCACGGCGGCTGGTCGCCGGCTTCGTCCAGCATTACAATCACGAGCGGCTGCACAGCGCGATCGGCTTTCTCACGCCGGCGGCTATGCTGGCAGGGCAAGCCGCGACCATCTGGGCCGGCCGGGATCAGAAGCTGGAAGCGGCGCGTGCGCAACGCCGTGTAGCGTGGCAGGACCGCTCACCCAAGCGCGTAGCGGCGCTCACCGATGTGCATTGAAGCACCACCCCACGTGTCACATTCTCGCTGAACCGGGACACATTGTCGTTTCACGGTGGGGACCCGATCTCACCCGTAACACAGCAGTAAAGCAGTGCCGTTTCACGGTGGGGCCCCGCTCTCACCCGTAACACAGCACTAAAGCATTGTCGTTTCACGGTAGGGCCCCGATCTCACCCGTAACACGGCAATAAAGCATTGTCGTTTCACGGTAGGGCCCCGATCTCACCCGTAACACGGCAATAAAGCATTGTCGTTTCACGGTGGGGCCCCCCTCTCCCCCTGAACCGGCAATTCATCATGGGCCTCCAGCCACTCCGCCACATCCGCCACCACCTCCTCCCACCCGTGGTCCACCGTGAGGATGTGCCCTCCCACCTCCCGCCACACCATCCGCTTGTCGCTCGCCCCGATCCGCGCGAATGCCCGCTCGGCGCCCGCCGCCGGAACGCGGTTGTCGTGGCGCGACTGGATCATCAGCGTCGGCACCCTGATCGCCGGCAGCGCCCGTGACGCGAGCCGGGAGGTGCGCACCAGCGCCCGGAGCGCAGCGGGGGTCATCACGCCGTACCCCAGCGACAGTTCCCGTTCACTGGTGTCGTGGATCGACCGCGGATCCATCGTCTCCACGTACGACGCCACCGTCCCCCACCCCCGCGACGTATAGGCAGCCGCCCGGACGAGCGCCGGCGGTGCAAGGTAGGGAGCGAGCAGCACGATCGCCGGCAGGTCGTCGCACACTGCGGGATCGGCAGCCAGGCGTGCCGCCAGCGCGCCGCCCATCGACAGCCCGCACACGGCCACCCACTCGTGCGCCGATCGCAGCGCCACCAGCTCCTCGAGCGCCGCCTCGTACCACCCCTCGGCGGTGACCGTCGAGAATTCGCGGATGGTGCGCCCATGACCCGGCAGCAGCGGTGCGCGCACGCTGTACCCGCGTGAATGGAGGTCGTCGGCGAGGTACCGCAGCGAGGGGGGCGAGTCGCCGGCGCCGTGCAGCAGCAGCACCGCAGGCGCATGCGGCCGGTGCAGCGTGATCCCCTCGGCGCCGATGATGATGCCATCCGGTCCCACCGGGCGGCGCGTCAGCGTGCGCGCCTCCGTGGATGTTGCGTGCCGCCCGCGCCAGAACCTCAGCCCCGCCGCCAGTCCGGCGGCGGCGGAGACTGCGACCGCCACGAAGCGCGTCGGCACCGGCACGGGTCAGTACCTGGCGACCGTCGGGTCGGCCTCGACACTCCAGCGGTCGATGCCGCCGGCGAGGTTGTGCACGCTCGTGAAGCCCGACCGCCGGAGCCAGCCCGCCACCGATGCGCTACGCGAGCCGTGGTGGCAGTAGACCACCGTCTCAGCGGCGGGGTCGAGCGAGTCCACCTCCGCCTGCACGCGCGCCATGGGCAGGTGACGCGCACCCTCGATGTGGCCGATCTCCCATTCCGCCGGCTCGCGCACGTCGATCACGACGAGCGAGTCACCGGCATCGAGCCGCTGCTTCAGCTCCGCAGGCGACATGTCTGCATGTGCGTCCATATCCTGGCC
>JBBQQJ010000279.1:0-2858 GCA_038216165.1 Gemmatimonadales bacterium
ACCTGGGTACTGATCTTCGCCTCAAGGCCCGCTGGTGCTACGGCACGGATCGTGGAGTGGGCACCATGCTCCGGCTCGTCTTCACCGATGGCACGATGGCCATGGTGTTCTACCGGGTGATGCAGTGGGCGCGGCGCCACAGGCTGACACCGATCGAGTTGCTCGCCAACCGACTCAACGGAATCTTCTGCAACTGCTACATCGGTCGGGGGGCGGAGTTCGGCAGGGGCTTCGTGCTGGTGCACGCCGACGGGGTGGTGATCAACCGTCTGGTCCGGGGGGGCGAGAACGTCTACCTCGAACATCAGGTGACGATCGGCGCCGATCGCGGGACCTCGCCGGTGCTCGGCAACGACATCTTCGTGGGGGCAGGGGCCAAGATCCTCGGACCGGTCACGATCGGCGACGGCGCCCGGGTCGGCGCCAACGCCGTCGTCGTGAAGGACGTACCCGCCTGGTCAACGGTGGTGGGGGTGCCCGCCAAGGTGGTGCGCCAGCGGAATCCCGAAGACGGGGATTCGCTGGCTCATCTTGGTGCTGCGGAGCAATTCTTGGAGGGGCAATCTCCTGCTGCTGACGGTTGACACCGAGCCCTAGCCGATTTGTTACCTGTTTGCCGGCCGCCTCATGGACGGTCGGCCATCACGTCCGCGTAGTATGCGAGGTAGCGGTCTACGATGGCGGGTTCGCTGAATTCCGCGACCGCATGTGTCCGGGCGTATGCCGCCGTACGCTGCCTGGTCCCTGGATCCCGTAGCAGGGCTGCCAAGTCGCTGACTACCCGGTCCGGGTCGTCCATTCGGGTTGGTATCCCTCCTGCCCCGGTCATCCACCTCAACGTTGGTTCGTCGTGCACCAGGCACGGCAGGCCGGAAGCGGCGGCCTCAAGGAGCGCAATCGGCATCATTTCAAAGAGTGAGGCGAGGACGAACAGGTCGGCCGCCCGACAGAGCTCTGGGATGCGCTCGCGCGGGTGCCGCACCAAGAAGCGCACCTGCGCGCCCAGAAGCGCGGTGCCCTCCCGGATCAGTTCATCGGTTTCGGGTTCACGGCCGCCTGCCACGACCAGTACGAACGGGAGGTCCGGGTGCCGAGCTCGGAACGTTGCCATCGTACCGAGGAGCCAGTCGATGCGTTTGTGCTGCCGTTTGATCGCGGCAAGGGTGAGAATCATTGCGGTTCCGGGCGGGATGCCGAGTTCGGCCCGCAGCGCTTCCGCCGATCCTGGGTGGTAGCGATCCACGTCCACGAAATTCCCGATCGCCGTCCAGGTTGGTTTCCAATACCCGGCCTCGCGGCAACGGTCCATTTGGGTCGGGGAGAGGTGCTGCAGGTAGCGGAACCGAGAGAGAAACTCCATCGGCTCTTCGGTGCCATGCGCCAGGATCGTTCGGGTCCCCAGCAGGCCGGCACGACGTGCTTGGTCGAGTCGAAGGGCGACGAGGGGATCCTGAACATGCAGGATGTCGGTCGGTGAGCGACGGAGCGCCCTCAGGAGCGACCACGCGAAGGTGGTTTGCTCCAGAGGGTAGCCAGGACTCATGCCAATTCGCCAGGCCAGCCAAGCGGGGAAGCGCCCTCCCCACCGAAAGTTCGCGCCCGATTCCCTCGGGAGGTTGGTCAGGACTGTTCCGTAGGGCGGCGGGACACCCCCGCCCTGGTACAGGTGAACGGCAACGCCCAGCCGTTGGTACGCCTCACCCAGATCACTCGCCCACGTTTCGATCCCGCGGGAGATGTGCCCGAGTCCTGTGGAGGCGACGGCGACGCGCAGTCGCTCGCTCATCCGCGGTCGCGCGCTGGGAGGGGGAGGTATGTCGCCAGGCGTCGAAGCTGTCCACCCCATCCGATCGGGCCCCGTCGGGCGGCCTCGTGGAGGAACTCGCGTGCGGCAGTGAGGTCCCGTACATGGAAGAGCTCGAATCCGTATTCCTGATAGATCGCCAACTCCTTGGCCCGGAGTGCCGACGGAGCGAGCCCCAGCGTCAATGCAATCTTCCGTGCGTTGGCCAACTCCGCCACCGCGAAGCGTCTCGTCTGCGCGGTGAGTGATGCCGGTGTCGGCCGGTAATCCACCAGGATCTCGTCCACGCGGTTGAACGCCCAGCCGGCATGCGCCAGCCGCAGCCATAAGTTGTAGTCCTCCACGCCGATCAGGCCGGGCGCCTCGTCGAAACCGCCGACCGCCTCCCAGGCGGCACGGCGCAGTACCACGGTGGACGTGGGGATCCAGTTCCGCGCCCAGAGCACGTTGAACGTGATTTCGGTGGGTGGAGTGGGTGGCACCTTCCCCTCAGCATGGTAACCGCCGAAGACGACCGCGACCCGGTCGTCCCCAAGGCGCTCTGCTTGACGTGCCAGTCGATCTGGTCGGGCGAGGTCGTCCGCGTCGAGCAGCACGACCCACTCGGTTGTCGCCGCACGGATCCCCGTATTCCGTGCTGATGCGGGACCACCATTCGGTTGCCGAATCACCCTCGCCCCCGCTGCCTCAGCCACTGCCGCGGTGTCGTCCGTCGAGCCGTCGTCCACCACAATGATCTCCCGGGGCGGGGAACTCTGGGCACGCAAGGAGGCCACGGCCTTGGCGATATATCCGGCGGCGTGATAGGCAGGGAGTACGGCGGTCAGCTCCACGGCGTCCGTCCTTCGCCACGTACAGCCCAACCCACGCCACCAAGATGTGAAGTGTCAGCAACAATGACCGTAACGCCCTGCCTGTGAATGGAGTGGGGGTTCTTAGTCCCCAGAGAAGGTGATGAAATACCGTGGGTTAGCATGAAATCATCTCTGGGCCATATGTGGTCCGCCAATTGTTGGGTAATTCAACTGGCATGGCTCCGAACCAGCTCTCCACC
>JBBQQJ010000280.1:0-2834 GCA_038216165.1 Gemmatimonadales bacterium
CGCGTCCGCGCTCGATCGGCGATCGTCCGGGCCAGACGTGTCAGCAGGTGACCCCCGGGGTCGTCTCCCTCGGCGACCGACCCGTCCGGGGCGACGGCCTGCAGGAAACAACTCGGGCGGCCGGTATGACAGGCGGGGCCGGTTTGGTCCACGCGGTAGAGCACCGCGTCGGCGTCGCAATCCACCCGGATCTCTCGGACGTGCTGGACATGTCCCGACGTCGCTCCCTTGCGCCACGGGGCCTGACGGGAGCGGGAGAAGTAGTGCGCCTCGGAGGTGGCCAGCGTGGTGGCGAGGGCGGTGCGGTCGGCCCAGGCGAGCATCAAGAGGTCGCCTGTGGTGGCATCCTGCGCCACCACCGGGACCAGACCGGCGGCGTCATATCGGAGCGAGTCGAGCCAAGGCGGTGGGGTCACCGGGGAATCGTATCGCCATCGGGGAGAATTGTCAAAAGTCGTTGTCACGCTTACGCTTAGAGTCATTCCAACGGGAGCTCCCAACCGTGCGCCTTTCCCTCGTTCCGCTCTTCCTCGCAGGCACCGCACTCTCGGCCTGTGGCGGCGTGGGAACCGGTCCATCCACGAATACGCCGCTCTGTTCGACGCCCACCCCGGTCAACCTTGCCGTGGGCGAGACACGCTTGGTGGATGCCCTGCGGGAGTCGAGTTGCGTTGACCTGCCCGGCGGCGCAGTGGAGCGCGAGTACCTGGTGGCGCTCTACTCTGCCGAGGGACAGGAGAGTGCCAATGGCGTCTCGGGGCCAGTTGGCACCCGGACCTCCCCCACCGCGGGCGGGACGGCGCTGGTGGCCAGTCGTGCGGCGCCAGAAGCCTCCATCCGGCAGGACCTCCTCGGACTGCCGGCCCTCGCCACCGCGTCCGGCGATGCCGGGGCGTTTCACCAGATGTTGCGGGCGCGCGAGGGTGTCCTCGCCCGGAGTCCCCTCGCCAGGATGGCTGTGGCCGAGGCTCGCCTCGTCGCACCCCGCCCGGTGCCGGTCCTCGGGGAGCGCGACACCTTCAACGTCTGTCGCACCACGGCATGCACCACCTTCGAGCGCGTGGGGGCCACCGTGCGCTACGTGGGCCAGCACGGGGTGATCTACCTCGACGACTCGCTCCCCGCTGCTGCGGACGGCCTGACGCCGTCCGACATCGGCACACTGGGCGCGCTGTTCGATGAATACCTCTATCCGATCGACACCACCGCGTTCGGACGCGAGTCCGACATCAACGGTGACCAGCGCGTTGCCATCCTGATCAGCGACGCCGTCAACGCCCTCACGACCGATTGCAGCGGCGGCCGGATCGTCGGGTACTTCTTCGGGGGCGACCTCATCACCAGCTATCCGGGGAGCAACCGGCGCGAGGTGTTCTATGCCTTTGCCCCGGTGCTTTCGCGGGGCAATTGTCCTCCCGTGTCGCGCAGCCAGGCGTTGCGGGCCCTGCCGCCGGTGCTGATCCACGAGCTCCAGCACATGATCTCATTCAACCAGCACGTGCTGCGCCGCAACGGCAACGAGGAGACGCTCTGGCTCAACGAGGGGCTCTCGCACTATGCCGAGGAACTCGGCTTCCGGGTCATCCCGGATGGGCGCTGCCCGAACTCCGCCTCGTGCTTCAGCGAGTTCATGGCGGGCAACCTGTTCAACGGCTACCAGTACCTGCAGGACCCGCCGGTGACGCACCTGATTGCACCGACGCGGCCGGGTGGTCCGCTCGCCGAGCGCGGGGCCACGTGGCTCTTTGTCAGTTGGCTCAGTGACCACTTCGCCGCCGACACGCTGCGCGGCACGCAGATCACCCGCGCCCTGGTGCAGACCAACGCGACCGGGGCGCAGAACGTCCAGGCGGGGACCGGCGTGCCATTCGCCACCCTCCTGGGACAGTGGCACCTGGCCAACTACGTCGAGAATCTTCCCGGCTTCCCGCAACAGGGGCGACTGCGCTACCGCTCGTTCGACTTGCGCGACATCTACGGGCGGAACTCCCCACAGGTGTTCGAGCGTCCCTATCCGCTGGTGCCGCCGATGACCAGCGGGACGATCAACCGGACCACGACGCTGAGCGGGGGCAGCGCCGCGCACCTCCTCGTGACGGTGCCGGCGGGCGTGGGCGGGATCACGGTGCGCGTCAACGGCGCGAGCGACGTGACGCGGGTGCCGGCCGTCCTCGACCCGCGGATCGCGGTGGTGCGGATCCGGTGAGGCGCTGGCGCGTGCTCGCGCTGGGGGGCCTGGTGGCGCCCGGCCTCGGGGCGCAGGATGCCCCCCCCCCAACTCCCGTCCTCGCCGAGCTCCCGGCGTCGGTGCGCGCCGCCGGGCTGGCAGGCGCCTCCGTGGGGTTGCCGGGCTTCGCGGCGGTGGTGTTCGACAACCCCTCGGCGATCGGCCCGATCCGGGTGCTCTCCCTGGAGGGCGCCTATGCCCGGCTGCCTGACGACCGCTGGTACACCACCGGGGCCGCCGCGGCACGCGCCGGACCGGTCACGCTCGGGGGGGGGTACCGCTATCTCCGCTTTCCCGCCGGGCGCCCGGTGCGGGACAACCTCCTGTCCACCGTCGCGGTCGCCTACCGCCTCAAGGGCGTCCATCTCGGTGCCTCGGGGAAGTATGTCTCGGTCGAGGACTCGGCCGGCACCGTCTATCGCACCCTCACGCAGGATGCCGGGGTGACGGTCGCCTTCTTCGACATCGCCGCCCTCGGGCTCGCCTTCCGCAACCTCGGTCGGACGCCGCTCAGCGGCCCGCGGCTCGACCTCCCCTCGAGCACGCACCTCGGCTTCTCGTTCAACCTCATCGACAGCTACTCGCACGGGCGCCTGCTGCTGGTGCT
>JBBQQJ010000281.1:0-2833 GCA_038216165.1 Gemmatimonadales bacterium
CCGCCTGCGTTGGCCATGCTCACGGCTGGGGCGCTGGGGAGCCGCCCCCGGCGTCCTGCGGCTGTGGTGCCGCCGTCCCCTCGATCGGGGCGGCGGGGAGGCCGGAGGCCGGTGCGGTGGTCTGCTGGAGTTGCCGCTGGACCTCGGTGGTCGAGACGTTGCCCCGTCCGTGGACCACCGAGAGGAGCAGCGCGAGGACCATGAAGATCCCGCCGGTCCACCAGGTGAGCTTGGTCATCAGGGTGGTGGCGCCACGGCCGCCGAGGACCTGCGTGGTGCCGCCGCCGCCCATGGAGGCAAGGCCGCCGCCCTGACCGGCCTGCAGGAGGACGACCACCGAGAGGAGGAGCGCATCGAGAATCAGCAGCGTGAGCAGGAACGCGAACATCCAGCCATCCTTGGGAAGTGATAGACCCTAGCCATGCAAGATAGCCCGCGGGCGGCACTGGCTCAAGGACTGGCCTACCCAGTGGTCGCGCAGATCGCCGCCCACTGGTCCGGATCGAGGGACGCGCCGCCTACCAGCACGCCATTGATCTCCGCCTCCGCGAGGAGCGATGCGACGTTGTCCGGCTTGACCGAGCCGCCATAGAGGATCCGGGTGGTGCGCGGGAAGCCCAGCGCGGCCAGTTCGTCCCGGATCACGGCATGCACAGCCGCGGCATCAGCCGGCGTCGCGTTGCGGCCGGTACCGATGGCCCAGACCGGCTCGTAGGCAATCACCAGATCAGCATGAGCGCTCACCCCGGCCAACCCTGCCCGCAACTGACGCAGCACCACGGCAGCCGTCTGATCGGCCTCACGCTCCCCGAGCTGCTCACCCACGCAGAGCATCGCCTGGAGGCCGCCAGCGAGTGCGGCGCGGACCTTCACGTTGGTCTCCGCGTCGGTCTCGCCAAAGACGTGCCGCCGCTCGGAGTGCCCGATCAAGGCCACACTGGCCCCTGCGCCACGCGCCAACGCCACGGAGGTTGCCCCGGTGAAGGCGCCCTGGGCCTCCCAGTGCACGTCCTGAACGCCGACGAGCGTATGCTCCCGGTCAGCCAGCGTGGCCGCCACGGCCTCGATGGCGACTGCCGAGGGGAAGAAGACCACCGTGCGACCCGGGCGCAGATGGTCGAGCTGGAGGAAGCGCTGCAGGTAGGTGCGCGCCTCCCCCGGATGGAGATGCATCTTCCAGTTGGCGGCGAAGAGGACGGACCCGCTCATGTGGCGTCATCCAGGGCGGCCACGCCCGGCAGCGGCTTCCCCTCGAGAAACTCCAGCGACGCGCCGCCGCCGGTGCTCACGTGGGTGACCTGGTTCTCGAGCCCGGCGGACGCGACCGCGGCGGCGGAATCCCCCCCCCCGATGATCGTGATCGCACCCGTCGCCGTGGCGGCGACCAGTGCCTGGGCCACGCCCATCGTGCCGGCATCAAAGGGCGGCGTCTCGAACACCCCCATCGGGCCGTTCCAGATCACGGTGCGGGCGGCGGTGATGATCGCCGCGAACGCCGTCACGCTGGCCGGATCGATGTCGAACATCGCCCAGCCGGCGGGGATCTGGTCGCGCGGCACGTCGCGGATCGGCGCACTGCCGTCGAGCCGCTCGGCGATGCGCGCCCCGGTGGGCAGCACCAGCTTGTCGCCGGCGGTGGTGAGCAGCTCGCGCGCCATCGCCACCCGATCATCCTCCACCAGCGAAGTGCCGACCTCGAGCCCCATTGCCTTGAAGAATGTGCAGGCCATCGCCCCGCCGATCAGGATCCGATCCACCTTCGGCAGCAGGGCGTGAACCAGGTCGATCTTGCCGCTGATCTTGGCCCCGCCGAGGATCGCCACGAACGGGCGCGCTGGGGTGGTGACGGCCTCGCCGAGGAACTGGAGCTCCTTCTCCATGAGGAACCCCGACACGGCGGGCTTGAGGAGGTGCGCGATCCCTTCGGTGGAGGCGTGGGCGCGATGCGCGGTGCCGAAGGCATCGTTGACGTAGATATCGCCCAGCGCCGCGAAGCGCGCGGCCAGCGCGGGGTCGTTGGTGTCCTCGCCCGGGAAGAAGCGGGTGTTTTCCGCCACCGCCACGCCACCGCGCGGGAGGCGGCGCACCGTGGTGACCGCCGCCTCGGTGGTGGGGTCGTCGAGGAAGGTGATCGGACTTCCGAGCCGGCGCTCGAGCTCGCGGGCCACCGGCTTCAGGGAGTATGTCGGGTCCGGGCCGCCCTTGGGGCGCCCGAAGTGGGAGAGGAGCACCACGCGGGCGCCCTTCTCCCGGAGGTAGCGGATGGTCGGCAGTGCGGCCCGGAGGCGGGTGTCGTCGGTGATCGCCCCGTCCGCCATGGGGACGTTCAGGTCGAGCCGGACGACGACCCGCTGCCCATCGAGATGGGCTCCGTCGAGCTGCGCGAGCGTCCGCTTGCTCACAGCTGCGCGCCGATATGGCGAATCATGTCCACGCAGCGGGCCGAGTAGCCCATCTCGTTGTCGTACCAGGAGGAGACGTGCACGAGCGTGCCGTCGACGACCCCGGTCGACAGGGCGTCGATGGTGCTGCTCGCCAGGTTCCCCGTATAGTCGATCGAGACGAGCGGCTCGTCGCTCACGAAGAGCACGCCCTTCAGCGCGCCGGCCGCCGCGGCCGTGAACGCGGCATTGACCGCTTCGACCGTGGTGCCCCGCTCCACCGTGCACGTGAGGTCCACGAGGGAGACGTCGGGGGTCGGCACGCGCAGGGCGATGCCGTCGATCTTCCCCTTCACCTCGGGAATCACCAGCGAGGTGGCCTTGGCGGCCCCGGTGCTGGTGGGGATGATCGACATCGCTGCCGCACGGGCGCGCCGCAGATCCTTGTGCGG
>JBBQQJ010000282.1:0-2780 GCA_038216165.1 Gemmatimonadales bacterium
ATCGGGTGCCACGTCGGGACCGCCAGGCGGATGGCGCTCGCCGGCACTGCCGCCACGAGGGCGGCGACCCAGAGTTTGGTGAACTCGACGAACGGCAGGTCGAATGGACCGAGGCGCCGACACAGGCCCCGACGGAGCAGCAGGAACTCCGCGTGACTCGCCATGGCGGCTGAGAGGGTCAGCCCGATCGCCCCGAGCGCGGCGGGCATGCCAAGCCACCCGGGCGCCTTGAGCGCGGCCACGTAGCCGAGGCTGGCGGTCAGGCCGACGCGCACGAGGCCACAGCGGAGCGGCGTCACGGTGTCGCCGAGGGCGTAGAAGGCCGAGGCATAGAGCCGCCCGAGGGTGCCGGCGAGCAGCCCGAGCGCCCCGCCGGCCAGGATCCACCAGACGTACTGCGCATCCGCCGCGGTGAATGCCCCCCCCTGATAGACCGCGGCGGCCAGCACGCCGCCGATGGACATGAAGGCGACCGCCGACGGGACGACGTAGTAGGCCATCCGCTGCGTCGCGGCATCGAGCCGGACACGGAGGGCACGGGCAATCGACTCGGCATCGCCCCGCTCGCGCGCCATCTCCGGCAGTTCGGCGGCGGAGACGGCCATGCCGAACATCGACACCGGCAGGGTGTGGAGTACCTGGGCGTTGGCGATGGCGGCAATGGCCCCCGTGGGGAGAAAGCCCGCGATGATGAGGTCGATGAAGGAGGAGATCTGCATCGCCCCGCGCGAGACCAGCGTCGGGAGGAAGGTGCGCACCACGAGCCCGACCCCCGCGACACCCCGCCAACTCCGCATCCCGATGCCCGTCGCGACGGCCCGCACGGCGGGCCACTGGGCGGCGACCATCGCGACGCTCCCGACCACCGAGGCCCACGCGGTGATCGCCACGAGGTCGACGGTGCTGACGCTTGGCCCCGCGCCGAGGACGGCCGCGATGATCACCACGTTCCAGATGACCGGTGCGGCGTAGGAGAGGAAGAAGCGGCCGTGCGAGTTCAGGACGCCGAGGCACCATGCCGAGAGGACCATGACGCCTGCCCCCGGAAACAGGATGCGGGTCAATGTGATGGTCAGGTCGCGCTTGGCGGGACCAAATCCAGCGGCCAGCACGTCGGTGAGGGCGGGAGCCGCGAGCACGCCCACGAGCACGACGCCACTCACCACCGTGCTCAACAGCGCCAGGATGGCGCTGGCGAGCCGCCGGGCCTCCTCTTCCCGCCCCGCGCCGATCAGGCGCGAATACGCGGGAATGAACGAGGCGGAGAGCGCGCCCTCCCCGAGGAGGTTCTGGAGCAGGTTGGGAATGCGGAAGGCCGCCAGCAGCGCATCGTATTCGTCGGAGAGGCCCAGGAAATACGACAGCGCCTTCTGCCGAACGAGCCCCGCGATCCGGCTGAAGAGGATCCCGGCCCCGACCAGGAAGGCCCCACGGCGACTCACGGTCCGTCCGGCGGCAGCTTGGGCCGCCCGGCCCCCTCCTGGAGGAGGCGTTGCAGGAACTGGTTCTCCTCCCGCAGCTCGCCGACGGCATGGGTGAGGATTTCCACGTCGCCCTCGAGCAGCTCCAGTCGCTTGTTCAGATCGGCGACTACCTCATCGCGCCGCGTCCCGGGCGCCGGGCCGCGTTCGAGGCGGCCCGCGATGGCGCGTCCGATCGGCGAGTCGACCACCAGGGCGACGATCGGGATGAGCAGCGCCATCAGGAGCGCCATGCCGAGCAGGCTCATCGCCCCCCCCCGGCCGGGAGATGGTGCGCCGCCCACGCGTCCGCCGCCGCGCGCGCGCGTGCCATCCACGCCTGTCCCTCTCGGCCGTACATCCCTGCCACGCCGATCACCCGCTCCTGCGGCGCATCGAGCGGCCGGAGACGGGCGCGCAGGCGCTGGTACTGGGCCCATGCGATGTCCGTGCGCCGCCGCTGGTGCCGCTCGAGCAGCCGTTGCATGTCGTCCCGGACGGCATCGAGACGCCGCCCACGATGGTCCACCGCGCGGGCGAGGACGGGGTCAATCGCCGGCCCCACCTCGCGCAGCACCTCGATCGAGGCCTCGATCTGGTCTCCGAGGGCCCGCAGAGCCGCCGTGGCCTCCGGCGGGAAGTCGCGGTGGAGGATGTCGCGCCCGAGGGTCCCGTCATCCGCCAGGACCTCCTCCGGCTCGAGGTGCAGGCGATCGAGGAGTCGCTCCGAGATGGCGTCCACCACGGTGCCGCCCCAGCGGGGCACCGCCGCCTGCGCCGGCACACCGAGCAGCGGATAGAGTGCCGCTGCCTGCTGGGTGAGGTAGCGCAGCTCTCCGGGGCCCGCGACATACGCAACGGTCGGGAGCAGGGCCGCCTCGACGACCGGGCGCAGCAGGACGTTGGCCGAGAAGCGCTCAGGGGCCTCCTCGAGGAGGTCGAGGAGGGCGGCCTCGGTGTGCACATCCCCCCCCCGACGTGATTGGAACCCCGCGTCGGTGCGCACCAGGCGGTCGCGACCCGCGGCGCCCTCCAGAAACACCAGTGTCGCCCGATCGCCGGCGTGGATACCGGTGTTGGCCTCGGGCAGCCCAGCAAGCGCGGCATCAAGCTGATCGCTCTGCTGCAGCGCCGCGGCGAGGATGGGCCGCTGGGCCGCCTTGAGCGCTGGGTGGGTGGCGTCGAAGGCGGCCACGCCGAGCTGGCCCAGCAACTCACCGAGCCCGGTGGCGTAGGCCGAGTGCACCGTTGCCCCGTCGCGCCAATGCCGGTCGATCCACGCCAGTGTCTCGTCCCGGGCGGCGGAGGGCGGCAGGTCCG
>JBBQQJ010000283.1:0-2779 GCA_038216165.1 Gemmatimonadales bacterium
GAGGGGGACCTGTTCTGCCCGTGCCACGACGGGCACTTCGACCCGGTCGACGGCTCACCCACCGCGGGCCCACCCCAACGACCGTTGCCGGAGATCGTGCTCGAGCAGCGGGGGAACTCGATCGTCGCCGTCGGCGAGGGACGGATCCGGGAGGACCAGCACCGATGAGCGTCGGACCACGTCCCACCCGGGCCCTGCCCAACACGCCCGCGCCGGAGAGCGAGAGTGGTGCCATCACCGGGCTCGTCACCCGGATCGTCCTCGTGCTGACCATCGTCCTCGGGCAGCTGTGGGCCCTCACCGTGGCGCTGGAGGAGTCGTTGCTCGACCGCGACCGTGAGGCGTGGTGGCTGGCAGGGTTCTCGATCGTCTCGTTCATCGTGGTCCTCGTGCTGACCAAGGTCGATCCACCGCCGCGGGACAGCCGCCGCAACCGGCAGTTCGAGACGGAGAAGGGGCTCTACGTGTCCCGGCCGGCGGCACGCGAGCCCCGCCGATGACACCGTGACCCCGCCGGTCTGGACCGGGCGCATCGGCGGCCAGATGGTCGCCATCGTGGAGGGACTGGCCAACCGGATGCGGATCCCCGCACTCGTCGAGCGCCACGACTCCATCGTGGTGATGGGGGCGTTCGCATTCGTGAACGGTTGCATCGCCATCGGGGTGATGAGCTTGGGCGCGCTGATCACCGGGTCGCCGTTCGTGTTCCCCAGCCTCGGACCCACGGCCTTCCTGCACTTCTACACGCCGATGGCCCCGGCGGCGTCGCCCCGCAACACCCTGTGCGGGCACACCGTCGGCGTCGTCGCCGCCGTAACGAGCCTCGCAGCGTTCGGGCTCAGCGACGCAGGACCCGCGCTGGCGGAGGGGATGACCGGCGCCCGAGTGGGCGCGGTGGCGCTGAGCCTCGGCCTCACCAGCGGGGTGATGGTGTGGCTGAAGGTGCCCCACCCGCCGGCGGGGGCCACCACGATGATCATCTCCCTCGGGATCCTCACCGACACGGCCCACCTCGCGGTGCTGCTCTTCGCCGTGATCCTGCTCACGGTGCAGGCCTTCCTCATCAACCGGCTCGCCGGCGTGCCCTATCCGTGGTGGAGCCCGACGACCTGACCTGGCGGGGGATTCGGTTCATCGAGGCTGGGAGGCACGCAGCGGACCGTCTGCTTCGCCGCGCCGGAGGACGCCGAGGGTCAGGCGTCCGGCTTGCGCGCCACGAGCGCGCGATGGCGCCGAGGTGGTCGGCGTGAGGGCGGACATGGCCCGGAACGGGCGGCACGAGGACCAGGACCCCGGGCACTGTTGTTAGGTACACCTACCTTCTGACGTGACGGAGCCGCACCGGGCGGAGGTCGGTGCCGCACCGGGCTCTGCCCGGTGCGCCGGCCCCGCGCCGGATCCCGCCCCCATCCCGGACAGCATCCCCCGCCGACGGCTCCCGACCCGGCGATACAGCAGGCAACGCCGGCCACCACGGCGACAGTTGTGAGTGGTCGGTCATCCATCGAGCGCCTCCTCGAGCTGCGTCACGGTCGGAGCGCCCGCGGGCCCGTCCGGTGTCTGGAACATCCGGCACGACAAACCGAACGGCTCGTCACCGACAGCGAACGGATCACGGCCGTCGATGAGGATCGTCGGTGAGCCCCGGAACCTGGCGGCCTCGGCCTCCTCCGGTGTGGTGACCAGCCGATGGACGATTTCGGTGCCGCGTGCGTCGGCGAGGGGGCGGAGGCGTTCGTCCGCGATCTTCCAGTTCGGGCAATCGTCGAAGTACTGCAGTTCGATGCGCACGATGAATGATCCGTTCGGTGTCATGGCGGATGGTCTGCGGCTACGGTAAGCCTTCCAGTCGACTGGAAGGTCAAGAGGGAATGCCGTGAAGATCGGCGAACTCGCCGCCGACACCGGCGTGCCCACCAAGACGATCCGGTTCTGGGAAGCAGAAGGACTGCTCCCCGAACCCGACCGGACACCATCGGGCTACCGCGACTACGCGGCCGCCGCAGCCGAGCGACTCGACTTCATCCGCCACGCCCAGACCGCTGGGCTCACGCTCAAACAGATCCGCCAGATCCTCGACATCAGCGACGACGGCACCCCACCGTGTGAGCACGTCGCCGCCGCCGTCACCGAACGACTCGCCGAAGTCGACGCACGAATCGCCGAGCTCCAGGCGACACGGAAACACCTTCGGCACCTCTCCCAACGTGCGGCCGCCCAGGACCCCGCCAACTGCGAAGGCTTCTGCTCGATCATCGCCTGATGCTCAGCCGGTTGCTCCCGCGACGGGGTAGACGTCCACGAACGTCCATGGACATGGAGCTTTCAACAGCCCAATGCGGGGCCCGCCCACCGTCGTCCACTGAGGTCCACTGCCGTCCGTGGTCAACACCCCGCGGCGGCCTCGGTACACGCCGGTGACGGTAACTCCCGCGGTAACTCCCACCGGACGAAATCAGAGAGGCCGCAACGCTGTGACCAGCGCAAACGCGGCCGCCGCCGATGCCGGGTTCGATTCCCCCCAGCTCCACTTTTCGAGGGGAATCGAACCCCTCACTCGGACACTAGGCGTAGCGGAACACGGTCTGACCTGGCCGAATGTCATCTTTCCCGACCACTTCACGCGCGAATCGTCCCGCACGAGCGGGAATCGAACCCCACCCGATTCGGGGCCCTTGGCAGCGGGCCGCAACTCACTGACCAGGGCTTTCGCGGGAGTTTCTCGCCGCAAAGAAATGCGTTACTCCCACCGTTACTCCCGCGCCGATTCCACTCACGT
>JBBQQJ010000284.1:0-2778 GCA_038216165.1 Gemmatimonadales bacterium
GAGCTGCAGGCGGCGCGCGAGTTCCTCGGCGGCGAGGGCGGGGTCGAACTCCCACCCCTCCCGCTCGGTGCGCATCACGCCCTCGCCCCGCGCCACCTCGCCACCGCGCGGCACCACCACCTCGGCGGGCAGCAGGCGCGCGAGCGCCTCCCCGAGGCCGTCAGCGCTCACGGTCTCGAGGGTGAACTCACCGGTGGAGAGGTCGAGCGCCGCCACACCGGCAGCATCGGTACCGGGCGCGGCCGCAACGAGCCAGTTGTTGCGCGCACCCGGCGTCCAGTCCTCATCGAGGAACGCGCCGGGGGTGATCGTCTCCACCACGGCACGCTGCACGATGCCCTTGGCGGCGCGCGGATCCTCGATCTGCTCGCAAATTGCCACCCGAAATCCCTGGCCGATGAACTGGCGCAGGTACCCCGCCGCCGCTTTCACCGGCACGCCGGCAAGGGGTACCCCATCACCGCGTGCCGTCAACCTGATGTTGAGGACGCGCGCCGCGACCTGCGCGTCCTCGTAGAACATCTCGTAGAAGTCGCCCATGCGAAAAAAGAGGATCGCATCGGTGTGCCGACCCTTGATTTCGCGGTACTGGGTGAGGAGCGGGGTGTCGGCCATTATTTCCGGTTGACGGAGAACGGTTGACGGAGAACGGAGAACGGAGAACGGTTGACGGAGAACGGTTGACGGAGAACGGTGAGCGGATCATCGGTCAGGGGTGGTCCGCTCTCCGTTCTCCGTTCTCCGCGCTCCGAGCGCTGTCACCTGCTATCGGGGGCTCGTGTCACAAACGCATCCCCATTCACCGCCGCCTTCACCTTGGCGAGATTGGCCGTCGCGGCCTCGCGGGTGTCGAACGGGCCGGCTTGCACCTTCGTGAGCCCGCCGGTTGCCGGCAACACATATGACGTGAACCCGGCGCGCTCGAGCGCCTGGCGCGTGCGCCGAATCGCCGCGGCGTCGCGGAGGGCTCCGACCTGCACCCTCCACCCACCAGAGGCGGGTCGCGCGGCGGGCGTGGTGGGGCTGCGGCTCACCGGGATGTCGACGGTGGTGGTCGACGGCGCGGGCTGGGTGGCAGGTGGTGGCGGTGGCGTGGCGGCAACGATCGGCGCGTTCTCGGGCGTGACATTGGTGCAACGCACCCGCGCAAACTCAAGCTGGTTGCGGGTCTCGACATCATTGCCCGCTGCGGCGATGCCGCGGGTGATCCAGTCGCATCCCGTCGCCATCTGGCGACGCTCGAACGCGGCCCGTGATCCCCACATCGCCGCGACCGGGATCACCGGCGAACCGGGATAGTCGCTCATGATGCGCTTCACCCGCGCGAGCACGCCGTCGAGGTTACCGGCGCCATAGTCGAGCTGCGCCAGGCGGAGCAGGGCGTCGTCCGCCCACGGTGAACGGGAGAACTCGACCGACACGCGGGAGAAGAGCAGCCGCATCTCGTCGCCACTCTTCGACACGGTTGCCGCCGCGTACAGCGCTTCGGGATAGAGCGGATCGGTCGGCGGGGTGCGATCGATGATCCGAGCCACGGTGGTCCGGGCGGAATCACCGAATCCATCCTGTGCGAGGCGGATCACCTGCAACAGCGCGGGTGTCGTCGGCATGCCGGTGTCTTGCGCGGCCACGGTGGCGGGAAGTGTGGCGAGAGCCAACGCAATGGTGACGCGAGTCATGGTGTTCATGCAGCCTTCTTCTGGCGCGTGGTGGCCAGCGTGAGGACAAGGTCAGTCACGATCCCCCCTTCGTCGGAGACCGTGGTGTTCTTGAGCGCGATGTCGGCGAGGAGAGTGGCGGCGATCGCCTGGGCAATGCGTGTGTCCGGCCATCGTCCGACGATCTCGCCAATCAGTCGCGAGAAGGGATCATAGCTACCGACCCCGGGTCGGCGTTCAAAACAGAGTTTCTTGACCACATCGGCGAGGGGTCGGCCACGGATCCGACGGTCGAGTGCCGTGGCCCGCGCCCAGCGAAGTACCAGCAGCGACGATCCCAGCGTGGTGACGAGCTTCACCCCCGAGACACCCGTCTGGTCGAGCACCCGGGGGAGCGCCGCCAGGGCGGCAGGTACATCGTCGCGGAGCACCGCGTCGCGCCAGTCGTCGACCGTCTCGCCGTGGCGTACCCCCACCAGCGCACTCACCGTCTCGAGCGACAGCATCTCGCCGCCGCCCAGACCCGAGAGTTTCTCGGTCTCGGCGGCAAGCAGGCCCAGATCGGCGCCGGTGGCACGGAGGAGGTGTTCGCGGGCGTCGTTGTCGACGGTCACGCCAGCCTTCTCGAGTCGCGCGTCGAGCCACGCGTCGAGCGCCGGCCCCGCCAGATCGCCGCAGTCGATCATCGTACACCGCTTCGCCAGATCGGCGTCCGGTGCGTCGTCGCTCCCCTGAACCATCACCAGCACGGTCTCGGCGGCTGGTCGCTCCAGGTAAGCGACCGCCGGTTGCTTCGCCTTGGTCTTCCGCTTCCACGCCTCGACGTCCCGCAGCACCACGACACGCCGCTCGGCCATCATCGGCAGCGTGGCGCAGGCGGCCTCGAGCGCATCGGGGTCGATCTGCTGCGCGGAGATGATGTCGAGGTTGAAGTCGCGCATGGCCGGGTCGAGGGCCGCGTCGAGGAGCATTGCCACCGCCTCGTCACGCAGCACCGGCTGGCTGCCGTGCACGTAGTACGAGCCGCTGGGAGGGGCCTTGGCGAGTTGCCGGCGGAGCTGGTCGGGGCGAACGCGGGACATCGTCGAAATCTAGCGCCGCCGGCTGAGGGCCTCGATGT
>JBBQQJ010000285.1:0-2769 GCA_038216165.1 Gemmatimonadales bacterium
TCCGGGCCTGGCGCACGATGCTCGAGTTGCGACTGGGCGAGGGTGCGGAACGCGAGATCCGGCGCTGCGCCGTCCGGGTACTCGAGACGCTGCGCGCGCAGGCCCCCGCCTTCTTCCACGATTTCGAGTTGTACCCCGCCGATGACGGAGAGCATGCCGGTCGCGTGGTGCACCACAAGGTATGACCACACCCCAACGTGTCGCGCTGGTCACGGGGGCGTCAGCCGGAATCGGGCGCGCCACGGCGTTTGCACTCGGACGCGCGGGTTACGCCGTGGGTGTGTGTGCGCGCAGCGCCGGCCCACTCAGCGACACCATCGCGGAAATGCGGGCGGCGGGGATCAACGCTGCCGGCCAGCCGTGCGATGTCAGTGACCCCGACGCGGTCCGCGCCCTGGTCGATCACATCGAGGCCACCCTTGGGCCGGTCGATGTACTGGTCAACAACGCTGGCGTCGGCATCCTCAAGCCCTTCAGTGAACTCACGCTGGAGGACTGGGACACCACCTTCGCGAGCAACGTGAGGTCGCTCTTCCTGGTCACCCAGGCGGTCCTGGGCGGGATGCGCGAGCGCCATCGCGGATTCGTGATCAACGTCGCGTCGCTGGCCGGCCGCAACGGCTTCAAGGGTGGGACGGCATACGCCGCGTCGAAGCATGCCGTGCTTGGCTTCTCGTCGTCGCTCCTGGCCGAGGTGCGGCACGACGGGGTCCGCGTCCTCGCGGTCTGCCCTGGTTCGGTGGACACCGAGCTTCGCCGAGACCAGCCGTTGTTGGGCGAGATGCCGACCGACCGGATGCTGCGATCCGAGGATGTTGCTGCCGTCATCATGGACGCCCTGTCCCTCCCGGCCCGGGCACTGGTGAGCGAGCTCGATATCCGCCCCGCCGCCCCCTGAAGGGCCCCCGGCCGTGGATATCGACCGCTGCGTCTGCCAGCGCACGCTCTTTGCACAGCTCTTGCCCAGAGTCCGGGAAGGGGCGTGGGACCTGGACCGGCTGATGCGTGAGACCGGTTGCGGCGCACAATGCGGGCTCTGTCGCCCCTATCTCCGGGAAATGATCCGGACCGGTACCACGGTTTTCCACCGGGTGCTGGTCGAAACTGACGATGCGGAGGGCACGGCGTGAGCGCTGGCGGTGTTCCGGACGGACCGATCGGTTCAGTGGCGACGGCCTCGCATGTGGCCGCCGCGCGGGTTCCACGTCCCTGGTACACCTTCTGGTATCGCACGGGCAGCTTGCTCTTCCTCGCCCTGTTCTGCGGTTGGGTGTCGGTCGGCCTGCTCGCCGCGGGGCGATACGACAGCGGTCTCGCGTTCGCGGCGGTCTCCTCGGCACTCGCTTTCGTGACCCTGCGCCGCGGTCGGGTCCTCGCCGATCGGCAGAAGGATTCGCTCTCCCGGGCCCTCGACGCATCCGCCCGCCGGAACAGCGAACTCGAACGACTCCGGGACCTCTCGGCCGCGCTTCTCGCTGGCAACGATCTCCCCGCTCTCAACCGCCAGATCGCCCAGGCTGCTGCCGACCTGCTCGAGGCCGAGGGCGGGGCGATCATGCTGGTGGTGGAGGAGGGGCGGTTCGTGAAGGTGGTGGCAGGCGCCGGGCCCCTCATGCCGGCTGTCGGGTCGCTGCTCCCCATCGACCGATCGCTTGCCGGCCACGTTGTCACGAACGACGAGGCCGCGATCGTGCACGAGATGGAGACCGATCCGCGCAATCATCCGCACGAAGCGTTGAGTGACCGGCTCCAGAGCGCGGCCATGGTGCCACTGCGATCGGCGGGGTTGGTCGTCGGTGCGCTCTGCGCCTACAACCGGCGCGACGGTCAGCAGTTCGCCGACCACGACCTCCAGCTCCTCCAGACGCTCGGCGATCAGGTGGTGCTCGGCCTCGACCGGACCACCGTGCTGGAGGAGCTCCGCCGCAACGAGCGGATGCTCGCGCTCAAGAACAAGGAGCTCCAGCGCGCCACGCGACTCAAGAGCGAGTTCCTCGCGAACATGTCGCACGAGCTGCGTACCCCGCTCAACGCGATCATCGGCTTCTCCGACCTCATCCTCACCGAGGGCCTCGGCCCGCTGGAGGAGCAGCAGAAGGAGTTTCTCGAGGCCATCCTGCGCAACGGCAATCACCTGCTCGGCCTCATCAACTCGGTCCTCGATCTATCGAAGATCGAGGCGGGCCGCATGACGCTCAGCCTTGCGCGATTTGACCTGCGCGACGCGGTGACGGGCGCGATCACCGATACCGCGTCGCTCCGCACTGCCAAGGACCAGGAATGCGTGATGGAGCTGCCGGAGTTGGAGCTGGACGTGATGGCCGACGGCATGCGAATCCGGCAGATCCTCTTCAACCTGCTGTCCAACGCCTCGAAGTTCACCTCGGAAAGCGGGCAGATCACGATATCGGCGGTGCGCACCGTGGCACCAATGCCAACGGTGGCCAGCACCGGTCGTCTCGGCGAGACGCCGAAGCTGGCGACGCGCGACGTGGTCTGGATCTCGGTGTCCGATACCGGGGTCGGCATTCGTCCTGAGGATATGGACAAGCTCTTCCGGGAGTTCAGCCAGGTCGATTCGACTGCGTCGAGGGCGGTGCAGGGCACCGGCCTCGGGCTCGCGCTCTGCAAGCGCTTCGTGGAGATGCACGGCGGGCAGATCGGGGTCGAGTCGATCCACGGGAAGGGGAGCACGTTCTGGTTCCTGATCCCGAGCGACGGCCCACCTGCGGTGCGTGAGGTGGTGCAGGAGGCGGCGGTCGCATGACG
>JBBQQJ010000286.1:0-2752 GCA_038216165.1 Gemmatimonadales bacterium
CAGGACCCGGGCGGCGGCCCCCACCACGCGGCTCGCGGCGGCCGGATGCGTGAGCGCCCCCCGCGCGAGGCGCGCCGCGAGCAGGTGGGCCGGGGCGCCGAAGTCCATCCCGCCGTAGGCGTCCAGGAAGCCCGCCAGCGCCCGCGCGTCGCGCGGATCGTCCTCGTCGAGCATCGTCCAGTAGCGCTCGCCCGTGAAGCCGCCGTAGGCGGTGCGGTTGCAGCGCGGATCGCCGTACTGGAGGGCCCCGTGGTGCAGGCGGGCGCCCACGCCCTCCTCCACGCGGCGCCAGACCGCGTCGGGGTCGATGGCCCGGTAGCCGTCGGCCCAACGGGCGGCGTTGCCGACGTAGGCCGCCGGCTGGAAGCTGAAGAGGCGGAAGCCCACATCGCGGTTGCGTCGCACGACGCCGGCGACCTCGTCGAGGTTGCCGGGGGTGACGGTCATGTTGTGGGCAAGGAAGCTCGTCACCCCGTGCTCGGCGCGCAGGCGCGCGAACATCCCGCAGAAGCGGCGCCGGAACGGGTCGAGGTCGGCCTCCGACGTCGGCCGCTCCGCGCCGCTCCTGCCGCGCATGGTGGAGTCGAAGTGGCCCGCGAAGCTCAGGTGCGCGAAGCGTGGCCGCCCCGTGCGGGGGTCGAGCGCCAGCGCCTCCAGATACTCGTAGTCGAAGTCGCCGTGGGTCATCGACATCGGCTTGCGGTCGGCGTCGAGCATCGCCCGCAGGGCGGCGGCGTGGTCGTCGGGGGTCAGCAGGCTCACCTCGCCGCCGATCAGCTGGGCGGGCTGTCCCGGGCCGCGGAGCTCCGCCAGCAGGGCCATCTGGGCCCGCACCTCGCGCACGGTGTGGGCGCCGTCCACCGGCACCCGGTTGGCGTCCCGCGAGTGGTAGCAGGGCGAGCACGCCAGGTTGCAGCGGGGGAACACCCCGTGGGTGCCCTCGCACCCGGCGATCCGGCGTCCGAGCATCTGCCGGGGGGTGCGCACCGCCGCCGGCAGCTCGTCCCAGCGCCGTGCGAGCGCCGCGGCGCGCTCCGGCTCCATCGGCCGGGTGGCGACCTCGAGCCTTCGCAGGGCCCGGATCAGAGGGCGCAGCCTGTGGAGATTCTCGGTAGGAACCAGAGGGCGGATGCTGCTCCTCGTCGCGGCCGATGCGAGCTGACGAGAGGGTACCTGCCGGTGCGCATGAGGCCGCGGATCCTGTTCACGCGTGAACCGATCCGCGGCCACCGGGTGGACCAGACCCGCAGACTGCCGGCCGACGACGCTCGACGGGTCAGGTCCCCGGCGCGCGTGCACGGCGCGATGGGTGGGGGGAGATCGCGCAATGTCCGTCACGACGACGTCCAGGAGATGACATGGCTCGGCGGCCGACGATGGTGCTCGGCGCGGTTTTCGCGGTCGCGGTCCTCGCGCTCGGGATCGCCGGCTGCGGCGGCGACGCGGCCGCCGCCGGCTACAACGAGCGGGCCCGGCCCTTTGTGTGGACCAAGCCCGCCGCCGACGTCCTCGCCATGGCAACCAAACCCATCACGACTTCTGGGGTGGAGCACTAGTAGTCCGACGCGCCGAGCGGCGGAGCGGGCAAGAGAGCGGCGATGCACCGTTGGCGCCGTGAGCCGATGTCGTTCTCACCTCCTGGGAAACGACGCTGGATCCGGGGGCAGGTGTACCGTCAGCCCATGGGAGTCTCCGGCCCCGACGACTCGGCGCAACGCCGTCCTCCCCGGGTGCCCGAACTCGGAACGCCCGAGGCCCGGGAGCGCATCCGCCGGAGTGGTGCTCCGCTGGATGAATGGGTGCAGTGGCCGCCGAGTAAGGAGTGGCTCGCCCAGCAGCAGGCCGAGATGCGCAAGCAGGAGCGGCGGCTCCGAGTCGTCTACTGGGTGATCGGGCTGATCGTCGCCGGGTTCTTCGCCTGGCAGATCGTGGGCAGCGGCAGCGCCACGCCGCCGGACTGCGGGAGCCCGATCGAGACGCCGTGCCTCAACGCCTCCGACCGCGTCGTCATCCCGGGTGCACAAGGGGGGCTGGAGACGCTGTCGCTCGATGAGTGGCGCGAGGCGAGGGCCGAGGCTCTGGCCCCCGCCGGGCTCTGCCAGGACGAGCGAGGCACGTATCCGTGCTGAGTCATCGCCCGCCTTGTCGGCGTAGTAGGCGCCGCGGAGTCGGTCGTAGGGGGAGAGGGGGAGGCTCGTCGCGTACCTTGAGGGCGGCGAGGTGGGTGCCGCCCTCCCGTAGGGGATCACCGAAGCCTGCTGGCTGAAGATCGGCAGCATGCGCAGGATGGTGGCGAGGCGAGGCGAGTAGCCGGCATCGAACTCCCCCGTGTAGCTGTCCTTCTTCGACCCGTAGCCGGCGACCGGGAGACCGAGCGCCTCGAGTCGCTGCACGAGCCACGGCGACCACACGCGCTCGTTCTCGCAGTACGAGAGCCCCTTGAAGGTCGAGTAGTTGGTGATGGCCTCGATCGGTGACAGTCAAGTCGCCTGGTCGATCACCCTGATGGCGTCCGCGTGCGGGCCCCGCATGAGGTTGCGTGCGCTGGGGGTGGCAAGTCTGTTGCGCGCGCCCAGGTCGCGCGCCCAGGTCGCGCGCCCAGGTCGCGCGCCAGTCGCGCGCCAGTGAGCGCCATGTAGAAGCGGTTCAGGGCGGATCTGGCGGATCTCGAAGGGGAGGCCTGATGCCCGAGATATCCCTTCTGGACCGCAGATCCGCTCACTGGAACCGATGCCCCCGGCAAGAATCGAAC
>JBBQQJ010000287.1:0-2731 GCA_038216165.1 Gemmatimonadales bacterium
ATGGATCACGCCCTGCCGATGGGCGTAGTCGAGGGCCGCGGCCACTTCGCGGGCGATGCGCACAGCATCATTGATCGGTAGTTGCCGCTCCCGCTCCAGCCGGGTGCGCAGCGTCTCGCCCGTCACCAGCGGCATCACGTAGTACAGCAAGCCATCCGCTTCGCCGCTGTCGAGCAACGGAAGGATGTGGGGGTGTTGGAGCCGTGCCGTGGTGCGGATCTCGGAGAGAAAGCGCTCACCGCCGAGCGCCGCACCGAGGTCCGGGTGCAGCACCTTGATCGCGACATCGCGCTCGTGGCGGATGTCGTGCGCGAGATAGACCGTGGCCATGCCACCCTGACCGAGTTCACGCTCGACGGTGTACTTCTCCGCAAGCGAGACCCGGAGTCGTTCGAGGCTCACGGCGCGCCCCGTTCCGGCAGCGCAAAGACGAACAACGTCGCCGCTCCGCCACCACCGAAGTTGGGCGAACCGCCGCCGGAGGTCGTCGCGATGAACTGCCGGCCATCCACTGCATAGCTGGCGATGCCGCCGTGGATCGCCGCACCGGTATTGAACCGGTAGAGTTCCTTGCCAGACGCGGCGTCGAATGCGAGAAAATCACCGGTCCGCTCCCCGGTGAAGACCAGCCCACCGCCGGTGGTGGTGACCGCCGCGACCATCGCCAGTGGTGAGTGGTAGCGCCAACGGACTGCACCGTTCGTGGCATCAACCGCCGTCAGCCAGCCCCGCTGCTCGGTGGTCGGCGTCACCGTGCCGCCGAGATAGAGTTCGCCGGGCACGAAGCGCACCGAGTCGTCGGGGGCCACGGCAAAGGCGAAGCACCAATCGACTGCCGGCACATACAGCATCCCGGTCCCGGGATGGTATGCGGGACCGTTCCACTGGACCCCGCCGAGGAGTCCAGGACAGGCCTCGGTGCCCTCGAGCGTGAGTGGTGCTTCCGTGTTGCGACGGGTGGTGACCTCGGCCTGGTAGAGCCGCTCATGAGTGACTCGGTCAATGGCGTGAAGCAGGCCATCCTTGCCGGCGGTGATCAGCACGTCGCGTTCGACCCCGCCGACCCGGGTGCGGATCAGCGGACTCACCTGCGTCAGGTCCCAGTCGTGGAAGTCGCTCGGCACCAGCTGGTCGTACCACCGGAGCGCTCCAGTCCGGACATCGAGCACCACGACGGCGTTGGTGTAAAGATTGGTTCCGGGACGAAGATGTGCCGGCAGATCAGGTGCTGGGTTGGTTACGGCAACAAAGAGTTCTCCCCTGGCCGCGTCGAGCGACAACGGCGTCCACACGGCGCCACCGCCGGCCGGCCACCCGCCGGCATCACCCCAGGTCTCGCTGCCCGGTTCTCCCGCTCGCGGCACCGTGTTGAATCGCCAGACCGGCGATCCGTCACTCAGCCGGAAGGCACCGATCCACCCCTGGATGTTGTTTTCGCTGCCGGCCGGACCGATCAGCACCAGGTCCTCGAAGATCATCGGCGGCATGGTGATTGTCTCGCCGCTGTCCGGCCTGGCCACTTGGCGCGCCCAAAGTAGCTCGCCATCGGCGGCGTCGAGCGCCACCAGATATCCATCGGCGGTGCCTTGAACCACATAGCCGTCCTTGATCGCAACACCCCGCTGGCTCGTCCACAACATCTTGTCCCGAGGCTCCCACACGTGCCGCCAGCGCTCGCGACAGGTGGCGGCATCAATGGCCGCGGTCACGGTGGCCGTGCTCAAATACATCGTGCCACGGTAGATGATCGGTCCGGCGTAGAAGGATTCGAGCACCCCGAGTTGATATGCACACGCAACGCCGAGTCGGCTGATGTTGGCCGTCGTGACCTGGGAGAGCGGCGAGTACCGAGTGCCCGCGTAGTTGCCGGTGTGATAGAGCCAGTTGGCCGGATCGGGATTGTCCGTCAGTTCCCGCTGCGTTGGTCCGGTACCGGTTGGCCGGGCGCGCGACCCCGGGATGAATGCGACGGCCGTCGTGGGGGCCGGGCCGGCCGCCTCCGCGAGGGCGCTGAGCGGGATGCTTGCGAGCATGGTCGCCGAGCCATCGAAGGTCGCGGTGCCGGCCGCCATGCCGTTCCGCGACAGGACGTAGGCGAACACGTCGGCGTACGCCTTGGGCGACAGGGAGCCGACCGCGGGCTTCGGCATCGAGGTACGGAGCACCCGGTAGAGCTCGCCGGCGCCCTTGGCGCTCCAGCTGTGCAGGAACGGCGCTCCGGCCAGCGCGGGGCCGACGACCCCCTGGAGGTCGACACCGTGACAACTGGCGCAAGACGCCCCGTAGACTTGGCGACCCCGGACGATCTGTTCGGCGGAATACCCGACTGGTTGCTGGGCCGCGAGAACCGAGGTGGCACCGAGCAGAAGCGCGGTTGCGAACGAAGCGATCTTCATCAACGCATCCCTTGTCTGAGGCATATTGTTCATCATGGCGCAGCAACCGGATCGGGATGCAGCACCTTGATCGCGACATCGCGCTCGTAGCGGATCTCATGTGCGAGGTAGACCGTGGCCATCCCGCCCTGACCAAGCTCGCGCTCGATCGTGTAGCAGTCAGCCAGGTCGGCGGTCAGGCGGGCTGGTGCGCTCACGCGCCTCACTCGGCGATGGGGGAGAAAAGGCGGTGTGCAGGTAAGAGGGAAATCTACCGCGACGGTGGGGATCGCGGAGCGGCGGTGCCTGCGGCCTGCGCGGCTGGCTCACCGCTTCAGCTGCGCATTGAGGTGAGT
>JBBQQJ010000288.1:0-2724 GCA_038216165.1 Gemmatimonadales bacterium
ACCTCAGGCGAAACCGGCCCAGCTGGGAGTGCCGACTCGTCGCGCATCCGCGTCACGCAGATCATCGCCGACCTTCAGGTACCCGACCTCCCCGCCTCCAGGAGCTTCTACAGCGACTACCTCGGGCTAACTGAAGAGGAGTTCAACCTGGGCTGGGTGGCCCGCCACACGTCGCCGGTATCCGGGGCGACGCTCCAGGTGATGACACGCGATGCCACCGCGCCCGTGGACCCCGTGGTCTCGGTCATGGTCGACGACGTCGAAGCCGCCTACCGCCAAGCACAGGATCGTGGGTACGAGATCGTGCATCCCCTGACAACCGAGGCGTGGGGCGTGACTCGCTTCTTCGTCCGCGCTCCCGATGGCAACGTGCTCAACGTCGTTCAGCAGCACGAAAGCTGAGGGTCTTGGTCATCCGCGGCGGATAGACGCACCTGGCGGAAGTAGGTTGTGCGCAGGCCCGATGCTGCGGGTCGCCTTTGTATGAAGTCGGCGCGACCTGGCCCCACTCGTCTCCCGCGTCATCCTGACAACCTCGACATGGCAGTGGTGTTGGTCCAGGCCGGCTCCAGGCGATCGCGCCACGGTGGTGCTGGGCCGCGCATACATTCGCGGTCATGGCGGGTAGACCCGCGGCCCTATCGACGACCTGGACGCCACCGACGATGCCCAGTCCCTACAGCTGGATCCCGCGGGTCAGGGCGCCGTCGACGACGAGGTTGGTGCCGCTGATCCGGCTAGCGACAGGGCTGGCCAGGAACACCACTGGTGCTGCGATCTCCTGCGGCGTACCCATGTGGCCCGTGGGGTTGAGCTCGACCGCAGTCTTGAAAAAGTCCGGGTCGCCGCCCTCGATGCTCTCCCAGACACCGCCCTCGAAATATGTGTTGCCGGGTGAGACCGTGTTGGCCCGGATAGCCTGCGGCGCCAACTGCATCGCGAGGCCGTGGATGTAGCCGATGATCGCGGTCTTCGCCGTTCCGTAGGGGCCAGACGCGAAGTCGGACTCGCGTCCGGACACGCTGGAGATCGCGATGATCGAGGCGGCCTGGCTCTGCTCCAGATGCGGCATCGCCGCCTTGACCAGTCGGACGGTGTGCATCACGTCCACGTTGAGGCTGAGCTCCCAGTTCTCTTCCGTGTCCGGGATCGCCAGCGCGCTGACGTTTGCCACCACCACATCAAGGCCGCCGAAGGAGTCAGCCGAATGGTCCACCCACGCGGCCAGAGCGCCGGCGTCGGCTACGTCGACCGTAGAGCCGGTGACATTGCCGCGCTCGCTCAACGACTCCCGGGCGGCAGCCACCTCCTCGGAGTTGCGGGCGCAGAAACCCACCACCGCCCCCTCGTCAAGGAAGGCCTCGACCACGGCGCGGCCGATGCCGCGCGTGCCGCCGGTGACGAGGACACGGGTTCCGTTGAGCTGCAGATCCATGGGTGCTGCCTTTCGTGGAAGGGGTGGTTGTCGGTCAGAGCGTCCCGAGGGAACGGGCGCGAGCGCGCATCTCTGCGTGGATGCCTCCGAAGGCCTCGGCGGGGGGAAGCATGCGCTTGGCCGCCTTGACCACCACGCTGTAGTTGGCGTCGACGACGTTGGCGACCGGAACCTGCGCGATCTGCGAGCACAGCTGATAGGCGTCCATCGCGTGCAGACCGCACATCTCGCTCACCCAATGCACGAGCTCGGCATTGCCGATCCGCCACGAGTCCTCCATCGGCCGGCTCGACCCGATCGCCATGAAATGAGTGTCGGTCTCGATCCTCGGCCAGCCGGGGGCGTTGCCCTTGATGAGCTCGACGATGAGGGTGGTGACCATCGCCCCCTCCACAGCGGTGCCGCAAGCCTCGCCCTCGCCCTGGCGGTAGTGGCCGTCGCCGACCGAGAACATCGCGCCCTCGACATTGACACCTAGATATGCCGTGGCGCCGGCACGCATCTCGGGGCTGTCCATGTTGCCGCCGAACCGGTCGGGCACCAGCGACGAACGCACCTCACCTCCGGCCGGTGCCACGCCCACGGTGCCGAGCATCGGTTCTACTGGGAGCTCGATGCGGTGGTCGCTGTGCCGCGCTTGGAAGGCAACGGTGTTGCGGTCGCGGTCGAGCTCATAGATCCAGGTCGTATCCGGCAGTGCCGGCTGGAGGTTGACGGTGCGGTCCGTGCCGGTCATCCCACCGAAGAACGGGATCGCTGCCGAGGCGGCCCAGTCGCGCGCCGGCACAAGGTCGACGAGGTGAAGCACGAGGGTATCGCCGGGCTCAGCGCCCTCGACGAAGAAGGGGCCAGTCTGCGGGTTCACGAATCTGAGATCGACCTTCGCGCTGGACAAGTCCTCGACGCTGCGCAGCGCGCCACCGAACGCGTCGTCAGACCACAGCCGCAGCGCGGTGCCGGGGGTGATCCTCATCTGAGGAGCGACGCCACCGAACGTGTAGACGTACTGCTCGCGGGTGGGGGTGAACTCGATCATCTCCATCCTCGGAAAACTACCTCAGCCCTGGCGCAGACGAACATGGTCACGACTCAAGTCGGAGACCCGCGAGACACCGAGCAGGGCCAGGGTGGAGGCGACCTCCTGTTGCAGGATTTCCGCGGAGCGCTGCACCCCGCGTTCGCCACCTGCCATCAACCCGTAGAGGTAGGCGCGGCCGACGAGCGCGGCCCTGGCCCCGAGGGCGACGGCAGCAACGATGTCGCTCCCGGAAAGGATGCCACCATCGACG
>JBBQQJ010000289.1:0-2712 GCA_038216165.1 Gemmatimonadales bacterium
CGCCCGCACCGCCAAGATATTGCAGCACGGGCGCCGCAAGCCCGCCCGCGCCCACCACCAGCGCCTGCGCGCGCCGCAACCGCGCCTGACCCTCGGGACCGAGCTCGGGCACGGCGATCTGGCGAGCGTAACGGGTCATCGCGTCGCCTCGATCCACTGACGCACGCGGCCCTCGGGGTCGTCGTTCAACGTGATGTCGGTGACGGCCGAGACGATGTCGGCCCCTGCCGCGAAGGCTCCGGCGGCGCGCGCGACGCTCATCCCGCCGATGGCGACGAGGGGCAGCGCGCCCACCAGCCGCTTCCACTCGGTGACGCGGTCGAGGCCCTGCCGCTTCCACTTCATCTTCTTCAGGATGGTCGGATAGACCGGGCCAAGGGCCACGTAGTCGGGCGAGAGCGCCAGCGCCCGGGCGAGCTCCGCGCGGTCGTGGGTGCTGATGCCGAGCTTCAGGCCGGCGCGGCGGATCGCGGGCAGGTCTGCGGTGTCGAGGTCCTCCTGTCCCAGATGCACCCAGTCGCAGCCCGTCTCGATGGCCACCTGCCAGTGGTCGTTCACGACGAGCACCGCGCCGTGGGTCCGGCACAGCGCCAGTGCCTGCGCCACCACGCGCCGCACCTCCGGCTCCGGCATGTCCTTGATGCGCAGCTGCACCAGCTTCACGCCGAGGGGGAGCAACCGTTCGAGCCAGCCGAGGCCGTCGAAGATCGGGTAGAAGCGATCGAGGCTCATTCCAGGAACGCCCTTCCGATCACCGGGGTCGAGGGCGCGGCCATATCGCGCGGCTCCATCGGGTCCGCCTCGAAGGCGAGGCGCCCGGCCTCCACCGCCCTGGCGAACCCTTCGGCCATCGCCGCCGGATCGCCCGCCTTGGCGACGGCGGTGTTGAGCAGCACCGCGTCGTAGCCCATCTCCATCGCCATCGCCGCCTGGCTGGGCAGTCCCAGTCCCGCATCCACGACCATCGGCACGTCGGGGAACTGCGCCCGCAGGGTCCTGAGCCCATAGACGTTGGTCAGCCCCAGCCCGGTGCCGATCGGCGCGCCCCAGGGCATCAGCACCTCGCAGCCGGCCGCGAGCAGCCGGTCGGCCAGCACCACGTCCTCGGTCGTGTAGGGAAAGACCTGGAATCCCTCGTCCGACAGGATGCGCGCCGCCTCGACGAGGCCGAACGGGTCGGGCTGGAGCGTGTCGGCGTGGCCGATCACCTCGAGCTTGATCCAGCGCGTGTCGAAGAGTTCGCGCGCCATCTGCGCCGTGGTCACCGCTTCGCGGGCCGAGTGGCAGCCCGCGGTGTTCGGCAGCACGGCCACGCCGAGGTCGCGCACGAGATCCCGGAAGGCCGCGCCGGCGCGCTCGCCGCCCGCCTCGCGGCGCACGGAGACGGTGGCGATGCCGGCACCGGAACGGCGGAACGCCTCCGCCAGCACGCGGGGCGACGGATATTGCGCCGTGCCGAGCATCAGGCGCGAGGCGATGTCGGTGCCGTAGAACCGCATCTCAGCCTCCCTGCCGTGGAGCGACGATCTCGACCCGGTCGCCGGGGGCGAGGGCGGTCTGCGGGCGCCGCGCCGCCGGCACGAAGCTTTCGTTGACGGCGGTGGCGACCTTGCCGTCGGCGTGGCCGAGTTCGTCGAGCGCCGCCGCGAGCGTCTCGGCCCGGACTTCGGTCGCGGTTCCGTTAACTGTGATCTTCATCCATCAACTCCGGTCTGGTGCCGTCGCAGCCCGCCTCCACCGCCATCCGCGCCAGCGCGGGCGCGAGCAGGAAACCGTGGCGGAAGAGGCCATTCACGTAGATCGTCTCGCCCCGCCTGCGCAGGCGGGGCAGGTTGTCGGGAAAAGCGGGACGTGCATCCGCACCGATCTCCACCAGCTCCGCCTCGCCGAAGGCGGGATGCAGGGCATAGGCGGCGGAGAGCAGCTCGAGGACGGAGCGCACGCTCTTCCGGCGGTCGTCGCTCTCGATCTGCGTCGCGCCGAGCATGAAGAGACCGCCCCCGCGCGGGACCACGTAGAGCGGGATCCGCGGATGGAGCAGCCGCACGGGACGGGTCAGGCGGATCTCGGGCGCGCGCAGCACCGCCATCTCGCCCTTCACGCCGCGAAGGTCCGGCAGGACGTCGCGCGCCGCGAGCCCCCGGCAATCGAAGGTCAGGCCCGCCGGGCGGCCGTCCTCGGCGACGAACCGGACGCGCGTGCGTTCCAGCCGGCCCCGCAGGTGGAGCAATGCCGCGCGCGGATCGAGATGCGCCTCCGCGGAAAAATGCAGGGCACGGCCGAAACGGCCCTCCAGCTCCGGCTCCAGCGCGGCGAGGCCGGCGGCGTCGAGGCTTTCGTGTCCGGTCGTGCGCCGCGCGAAGCGGTCGAGCTCCTGCCGGTCCCGGCCGAGGGCCAGCACGACGGTTCCATGCCGCTCGACGGAAACGCCCTGCCGCTCCCACCAGGCGGCCGCCTCCTGACCGAGCCGCACGACGGGCTCCTCCGCCGTCTCGCCCTCGCAGAAGGGCGCCAGCATCCCGCCGGCCCACCAGGAGCACCCATGCGGGCCGGGCCGCGCGAAGGGATCGAAGACTGTCACCTCGCAGCCCCGCGCGACCAGTTCCGTTGCCACGCAGAGGCCGGCCACGCCGGCGCCGATGACAGTCGCCCGCCTCACGTCCAGACCGCGTGGAAATGATGGACGGGACCGTGGCCGCTGCCGATCGCCAG
>JBBQQJ010000290.1:0-2706 GCA_038216165.1 Gemmatimonadales bacterium
CAGTAGCGGCAGGATGTGTGGGTGCTGCAGGCGCGCGGTGGTGCGGATCTCACTCAAGAACCGCTCGCCGCCGAGTGCGGCGCCGAGATCGGGATGCAGCACCTTGATCGCAACGTCGCGCTCGTGCTTGAGGTCGTGCGCGAGGTACACCGTGGCCATGCCACCAGCGCCGAGCTCGCGGTCGAGGCGGTAGCGATCGGCGAGCGCGGCGGTGAGTCGGGCGAGGACGTCGTTCACTTGGGAGGTGCTCCGAGCTGCTCACGGAATTCGCGGACCCAGTTGTGGATGACGATGGCCTTCGCCTCCGCACCAGCCGGTCGCAGCACAAGGAATCGCGAGCCGTCGGGGGTCACGTCGTAGTTGGGATGCGTCGGTGCTGCCAACTCCCGGCCGGGCAGTGCCAAGCGGCGTGCGCCGATCACGAACCCCCCGGTGGTGGTCACCGTGTTCGCCATGATGCCGTTCGGCGCCTTGTAGTACAACGTTTTCCCCGTCCGGTCCCACAGCGGCTCGGTGCCGCCGTCGGAGCTCACCTGCACCCGTGCTCCGGCCTCTGGAAAGGGTCGCACATAGATCTCGAATCGCCCGCTTTCATCCGACTGGTAGGCGAGCCACTTGCCGTCTGGCGAGATGCGCGGCATCTGCTCGGAGGCCGGTCCCGTAACTATTGGCACCGGAATGCGGTCGCCCTCGAGCGGGACGGCAAAGATGTCGCGGTGGCGTTCCTCGCCTGGCGGAGTGCGGATCACCAGCCACTTACTGTCTGGCGAGATGATCGCTTCGTTGATGTTCCATCCCGCCGCGAAGAGGGTGTCGGCTTTCGCGCTGGCGTCGGCGGGCATCCACATCACGACGGTCGGGCCGGTGTTGCCTTGCCACCGATAGAGGATGCGCTGTCCGTCCGGCGTCCACTCGGGATACTGATTTATTCCGGACGTCGTCATCCTCGTGAACGTCCCCGCGGCACGATCGAGAATCCACACGTCCTCGGTGTCGCCGGTGATAATCGTGACGGCGATCTTGCGCCCATCCGGCGAGAAGCGCGGCGAGTCATATGCGGCGGCCTCCCCGCGTAGTACCTCGTCGTTGCCGGCACCGGCCAAGACGATTCGCGTCGAGCCGACGCGGGGCAGGTACGCCAAGGTGCCGGACGGCGAAAGCCCGACGCCATCGACCCCGCCCGTGATCGGGAGGGGGTCGCCCGTGGTTCGCAATGTCTTCAGATCAAACAGCACCGCGGCCAGCTCGAGATTCGATGTCTGGTACACGAGATGTCCGTGGACCATGCCGAATACACGTTCAGCGGTGAGGCCAACATCCGAGACCTTCCCGTTGCCAAGCGCTATCGCGAGAATCCGCCTCGACTCCGTGGACACAAGCACGGTCTTTCCGTCGGGCAGCACCACGGGATAGGCAGCCGCCTGGACGAAGGACGAATCGGTCGCAAGGTGTGGCGGCCCGCCCCGCGCCGGCATGGCCATCAACCCGTTGGTGGTGCCAATGATGATCGTGTCAGGCGCGGCCCAAGCGAGGCCGATGATGGTCCGCGCGCCGGTGTTGCCAAGCGCCTCGCTGGCACCGCCAGCGCTCGAAATTCTCCGGACTTCACTCCCCTCCACGAAGGCGAGCCACCGACCATCCGGCGAAAAGACGTAGTGTCGCAGTGACTTGGGGGCGATCGTGATCTCGCTCTCCAGATCGCTCGTGCGTCGGACCACCGTCCGGTAGCCCGCGCTTCCCTGCGTCACATAGGCCAATCGGTCGCCCTGGGATGAGATCGCGATCGGGAAGCCGCCAACCATCAGTCGTTCACCAGGTGGGGTTTCGATCGTCGTCCGGATCACCGGGGTTTCCGGCGCGGGGCGGGTCTGGAGACGGCCCGACACCAGCAGTGCCACCGCGCCCGTCGCGACGGCCCACGCCGCGACCTCGCGCCACGAGAGCCGCCGGAGAATGGGTCGTGCCGACGCACCGGCACCGGCCTGCAGGTAGCGGTTCAGTGTTGCCGCGTCGCCCTGCCCGTGCAGCGCGCGCGCGAAGTCACCCGCGGTGGCAAACCGGTCCGCGGGGAGCTTCTCGAGGGCGCGCATGACCGCCGCCTCGACCTGCACCGGCACGGCCTTCCGCTGCGCCGACATCCCACGCGGTGCCTCCGTGATCAGCCGCGCGACGATCGCCTGTACGCTCGGCCCCGTGAACGGCGCCTCCCCCACCAGCATCTCGTACGTCACCGCCCCGAGCGCGTAGACGTCGCTGCGTGCATCGATGACCTTCTCGCCCATCGCCTGCTCAGGGCTCATGTACTGCGGCGTACCAAGGGAGAGGCCGGTCTGCGTCATCCGCTGGCCGCCGGCGCTTTGCACGGCCAGGGCAATCCCGAAGTCGGCCACCAGCGCATGGCCGCCTTGGAGCAGGATATTCTCCGGCTTGATGTCACGATGGATCACGCCGAGCCCATGCGCGTAGCCCAGCGCATCGGCAACTTCGCGCGCGATCAGCACTGCGTCATCGATCGGTAATTGCCGCTCCCGCTCCAGCCGGGTCCGCAGGGTCTCGCCCGTCACGAGCGGCATCACGTAATACAGCAATCCATCCGCCTCGCCACTGTCCAGCAACGGCAGGATGTGCGGATGCTGCAGGCGTGCCGTGGTGCGGATTTCGGACAGGAAGCGTTCACTGCCGAGCGCCGCACCGAGGTCGGGGTGC
>JBBQQJ010000291.1:0-2695 GCA_038216165.1 Gemmatimonadales bacterium
TCGAGCGCGGGATGGAGCTCGGCAACGTTGCGGCGGAGCTTGGTGTAGTTGTCGCCATACACCGCGCGGCACGTGACCTCGCCGCGCGCGGTCCACTCGGCGTGCGCGTCGTAGTTGATATCGGAGTCACCGTTGGCTGCGGGCACACCGGCGGCCTTCCGCCAGAGACCGGCGGCGATGAGCGTGCGCGGATACCCCACCATGAGCACCGATTGCAGGAGGAGCTCGTCCACCCAGATCTGTGGCACGCTGGCCTCGACGGCATCCGCGACACGTCCGCGGATGCCGGTCTCCTCGCCCTGGGCAATCGCGGCGGCGAGTGCCACCAATGCCTCGATGCGTTCGTCAAGCACGCTGCTTGGTTCTGCCATCCTGTTCCTCCCTGAAGACAGCAGTATCGCAGGCGGCCCTGCACGTCCCACCCGCCCGTGATCTCGTCCCTGGTGTTTCGGATCGGCGGCGCGATCCACCGCTCGAGTCCGGTCACCGGCCAGTCGCCTTGAGGATCGACGTGCGCGGTGATGTCCTGCAGGATGGCAACCACGGCGAGTCCCGCAGCCTTCATGTCACCATCGCCAACCTTGAGCGCCAGGCCGAGCCCGAGGGTCGGCAACGCCGCGCTGTAGACCCCGCCAGCTCCGATCTTGACGGCGATCCGATTGGGCCAAGCCTGCATCAATGCGGTGTCGAGACGGTCGGCGCCCGCGACCATGTACGGCTCCTGCATCATGGCATCGCGAACGACAACCAGCGCCGGATCGTCGTCGGCGCCCAGGCGCGCATATCCCGTTGCCATCCCCCGCAGCGGAAGTGCGACGGCCGCGGCGGTGCAGCCATCCACACCCCATTCGAGCTCGCCGCGCGGTGTCGCCGTCCACCGGGAGACGGTCGCCTCCACCCTCTCCTGCACCGGATGGCCCCGCAGCTCGTAACCGTCGAGCGGCCACCCTTCCATCGTGGCCTGCGTGAGGAGGGAGGCGTGCTTGCCGGAGCAGTTGCTCCACAGCGGCGTCGGCGTGACCTCGCTGCGGATCATCTCGGTGGCGAGGCGCGGGAGGAGCGACGGATGCCCGCCGCACGCGAGCTGCTCCTCACGGAGGCCGACGGCCTCCAGCCAGCGCGCGCCGACCTCGCGGTGCACTGCCTCGCCATTGTGGGAGCCGCACGCCAGCGCGAGCATCGGGGCATCGAGTCCGAAGCGCTCAACACCGCCCGCGGCAACCAGGGGAAGGAGCTGGAACGGCTTCGACGCCGAACGCCAGAACGTCACGAGGTCGGGATCACCCGCCTCGGCCACCAGGTGCCCCGTCGCGTCGACAACAGCCGCTGAAATGCGATGGCACGACTCGACCAGAGGGCCGCGGTTGGTCACTACGGTAAGTTCCGGCATCAACGGCGAAGATACCCGGGCGAAGTGGCGCCCGTCATCCCTCTGCCGATAGCTTTGCACAGTCGTGATCACCCCGGAGCCCTGATGACCGACATCCTCGCCCCACTCAGCCGCGACCGCCTGCTTGAGATCCTGGGTGCCATGCGCAACGTGCAAGTCGTGGTCGTGGGCGACGCGATGCTTGACCGCTACTTGATCGGCGACGCTGATCGAGTCTCGCCTGAAGCGCCGGTCCCGGTCGTCACCATGGAATCCGAAGTGGCCGTACCCGGCGGCGCGGGCAATGTGGCCGCCAACATCGCCGCCCTCGGAGCCGCTGCAACCCTGGTGGCCGTGCTGGGCGACGACAGCGCCGGCGACGCGCTGCGGGAGGCACTCACCGCCCGCGCCATTGAGACCACGGGCCTGTTGACCGTGCCGGGCCGCCCCACCACCACCAAGACTCGCATCGTCGCGCAGGGGCAGCAAATCGTCCGGATCGACCGCGAGGTCACCACCCCCGTCCCGGACCGGTACCGGGATGACCTCCACGCCGCCGCACATCACGCCATCGCCGAGGCGGACGTCGTTGTGGTTGAGGACTACGACAAGGGCGCGATCGACGCCCTCTTCGCGCGCGCGCTCATCGAATCGGCCGCCGAGCAGGGTGTGCCGATCGTGGTCGACCCGAAACGGCGCCATTTCTTTGACTATGCCGGGGCGACAGTCTTCAAGCCGAACCACCGCGAGCTGGAAGTCGCGTTCGGCACCCACTTCATGGGCGACGATGCCGATCTCGCCGCAGCCCGCGAGCGTCTGGCGGTGGATCACATGCTGCTCACCCTCGGCGCCGACGGGATGGCACTGATCTCGGTGGGCGATGCGCTCCGCCGCACGCCGAGCAATGCCCGCGAGGTGTTCGACGTCTCGGGCGCAGGAGACACGGTGACCGCGTGGCTGGGTGCGGCGCTCGGAACGGGGGCCGAGATCGGCGAGGCGGCGTGGCTCGCGAACCTGGCGGCGGGTGTGAAAGTGGGGAAACGGGGAACCGCGACGGTGTCACCCGACGAAGTCTTGCTGGCGTGGGAAGAGGCAGTCGGCGACTAATAGTTTTCCACAAGGGTATTTATCCACAACGCACACCGAGTGCGGAAAGATCCCCGAAACACCATGATGGCCACGACTCCAGGGGAATCGTGGCCATCATGTTTTCCCGTTCCGAGCCAGCCCGGGAGGCTCCACTCACTGACTGACTCGGCGACCCTGCTCCATCCAGCGGGATGGTTCGGGCCGATGGGCGATGAGGGGCTCGAACCCCCGACCTCG
>JBBQQJ010000292.1:0-2685 GCA_038216165.1 Gemmatimonadales bacterium
TCCGCTGCCATCACCACCACCGCGCAATCACCGCGCTGCAACACGGCCCGCGTCCCGTCCACGCCGATGACGACCTTCCCTGCGCGCTCGCCGAGGCCGAGCAGCCCCAGCAGCCGCTCGTGGCTCACGTCACGTCGCCGTGGGCGATTCGCCCGCGGCCGTCGTCGCGCCCTCGGGCGTCGCGTCCTCGGGCGTCGCCTCGACGGCGGGCTCGGGGGCGTCTTCCTCCTCGGTCAGTTCACCGAGGAAGCGCACGAGTTCTTCTGCCGCACCGGAGGTGATTCCGGGAATCCCGGCGATCTCCTCGAGCTCGAAGTCCATCACATCGTTCAGGGTCGTGTACCCGGCCTCGGCCAGGACCGCGACCAGCTCGGGCGAGAGGCCTTCGAGCTGCGCCAGCGGGACCCGCGGGGTCTCGTCCTCGTCGTCGCCGGGGAGGGCCCCGAAGAGTGGGTTCTCCCCACCACGCTCCAGCCATTCACGGCTGGAGTAGAGGTCGATCTTCCAGCCGGTGAGCTCCGAGGCGAGGCGCACGTTCTGGCCGTTGCGGCCGATCGCCAGCGAGAGCTGGTCCTCGTCCACCACCGCGTTGATCGTGCGGGTGGCGACGTCGCTGAACACCTTGGCGACGCGCGCCGGGGCCAGCGCAAGTCGCGCGAACCGTTCGGGGTCAGGCGACCACGGCACGATGTCGATGCGCTCGCCAGCCAGCTCGTTCACCACGTTCTGCACGCGGGAGCCCTTGAGGCCCACGCAGGCGCCGACGGGATCGATCGCGTCGTCGCGGGAGATGACCGCCACCTTGGTGCGGCTGCCGGCCTCGCGCGCCAGACCGCGGATCTCCACGATGCCCTGCTGGATCTCGGGCACTTCCAGCTTGAAGAGCGCCTTGACAAACAAGGGATCCGAGCGCGACAGGATCAGGCGCGGGCCCTTCGGGGTCTCCTCGATCCGCTTCAGCACCGCGCGGATCGTCTCGCCCTGATGGAAGTGCTCCCGATGATTCTGGTCGCGGTAGGGAATGATCGCTTCCGCTTCGCGGAACCGGTTGAGCATCAACACGAACTTGCCGCGCTCGATCTGCTGGATCTCGCCGGAGAGGAGCTCGCCAACCTTGTGGGAGAATTCCTCACGGATCCGGTTGCGCTCACCCTCGCGCACGCGCTGGATGATCCGCTGCTTGGCAGCCTGGACGGCGAGCCGGCCGAAGGCCTCGAAGGGGATCCCCTCCTCGAGCATGTCGCCGGGCTGGAAATCGGGATCCTCGAAACGGGCCTCTTCCAGCCCGACCTCGGCGCTCTCGTCCTCGACCAACTCGACCACCTGGCGCAGGCGCATCACGGAGAGCGTGCCGGTGAGCTCGTCGACGAGCATCTCGAAGCGCACATTCGGTCCGTACTTCCGCATCAGGGCGGCATGGATGCCGTCCCGCAGCAAGTCAAGCAATTCGGCGCGATCGAGTTGCTTCGCGTTGGCGAGCTCGCGAAACGCCTCGATCATGTCCGGTGATGTCGCCATCAGGCCTCTCCTGCTTCCCGTTTCCGGTACGTGGACCAATCGACCACCAGCGTGGCCTCCCGGATCGCCTCCAAGGGGAGGGTCACCAGCGCTCCGTTCATCTCCAGGGCGACATGCGATGCATCGGGCACGTCCACGATGGTCGCCGTCGCCTTTCCCCGCACCCCGGTGGCCTTGAGCCGCACCGTGTGCCCGACATAGCGCCGCCAATGACTGGCGAAGCGAACCGGACGCTCGATGCCTGGGGAGGACACTTCGAGTTCCCACTGCGCCGCGGCCTCGCCGGAGGCCTCCAACCGCGCTGCCAGCTCGCGGGAAACCCGTCGGCAGTCGTCGGTCGTGACCCCGTGTCCGGGCGTGCCGCCGCCCACGACGTCGATCCGCAGGCGCGCCACGCGGCGAGACGCCGAGCCCGCCAGTTGCACGTCCACCAGCTCGAAGCCGAGTGATTCCACAATGGCGGCCAGCGGGGCCGGCTCGAGCAACGACTGGGACACGGGCACACACTCCGGGAAAACAAAAATGCCGGGGGACACCCGACACCTCGCCACCAGCGCGCAAGTTGCCCCAGCACCGGAAGATATCGCCGGTAGGGCCGGATCGGCAAGGGTCAGGGCCCCTGCCGAAACCTAGGCCGGGCGCCCCAAGTAGGCGACCATCCGGCCGTCCTGCCCCCCACTGCGCCGGTGCGAGAAGAAGCTGCCGGCCTCCCGAGCAGTGCAGTGGCCGGAGACACTCACCTCGCCCACCCCCAACACCGCGGCCTGCTCTGCCAGCACCCCGCGCAGGTCGAGCTGCCAGGGCCCCGGCCCCGTGGCGGGCAGCCCGACGCCGGTCAGCACCTCCGCCCCCACCTCGTAGCAGGGGCCGGAAATCCCGACGCCAGCGTGCATCACCAGCTCCGACGGGGAGGCGCCCGTGGCCTGCCCCAGCAGCGCCACGCCGCGTGCCAGAATCCCGGCCGCCGTCCCGCGCCATCCGGCATGGAGGAGCGCCAGACCCCCGTGAGCCGGCGCGATCAGGTACACCGGCACGCAATCGGCCACGGTGACCAGCAGGAGCAGCCCACGCGCCATGGTGGCGTGGCCATCGGCCCCCTCCAGAAGCGTCCATCCGGCGCCGGCCCGCTCGTGCCAGCGGACCGCCGCCCCGTGGACCTGGTGCGCC
>JBBQQJ010000293.1:0-2669 GCA_038216165.1 Gemmatimonadales bacterium
GGAGAGCTCGAACATCACCCGGCCCGGCTTCACCACGGCGACCCAGCTCTCCGGGTTCCCCTTGCCCGAGCCCATGCGGGTCTCGGCCGGCTTCTGGGTGATCGGCTTGTCCGGGAAGATGTTGATCCAGACCTTGCCGCCGCGCTTGATGTGGCGGGTCATGGCGATACGGGCGGCTTCGATCTGGCGGGCAGTGATCCATCCCGGCTCGAGCGCCTGGATGCCGTAGTCGCCGAACGCGAGGCTGGTGCCACCCTTGGCGACGCCACGGCGGGTGGGGCGATGCTGCTTTCGGTGCTTGACCCTGCGGGGCATCAACATGGTCAGCTCTCCTTCCCGGCATCGCCGGCCGCGGGGGCCGCGCTGGTGGCTGCGTCGGCCGCCGGAGCGGACGCCGCGCTGGTGGGAGCGGAATCGCGGTCCGCCCGGGTGGGACGGTCTGCACGGGTTCCGCGGGTGGGACGTTCGCCGCCACGCTGGGGGGGACGTCCGCCACGGCCGGGGACGCCGGCGCGGGCTGCGGCCTGGGCCTGACGCTCGGCACGGGTGCCGGCGACCTCGCCCTTGTAGATCCAGACCTTCACGCCGATCCGGCCGAAGGTGGTCTTGGCCTCATAGAAGCCGTAGTCGATGTCCGCACGCAGGGTGTGGAGGGGCACGCGCCCCTCGCGGTAGAACTCGGTCCGCGACATCTCCGCGCCGTTGAGCCGACCCGAACACTGTATCCTGATGCCCTTGGCACCCGAGCGCATCGAGGTCTGCATCGCCTTACGCATCGCGCGACGGAACTGAACCCGGCCCGCGAGCTGCTCGGCGACGCCCTGGGCGACGAGCTGGGCATCGATCTCGGGGCTCTTGACCTCGAGGATGTTCAGCTGGACCTGCTTGCCGGTGAGCTTCTCCAACTCACCACGGATCCGGTCGGCCTCGGCGCCGCGGCGGCCGATGACGATGCCTGGACGGGCGGTGTGGATGTCGACGCGGACCCGCTCACGGGTGCGCTCGATCTCCACCTTGGAGATGCCGGCCCGCTCCATGCCCTTGGAGAGCAACCTGCGGATCGCGACGTCCTCACCCACGTAGGCCTTGTAGAGCTTGTCGGCGTACCAACGCGACTTGTGGTCGGTGGAGATTCCGAGGCGGAAGCCGTTCGGGTTGATCTTCTGGCCCATCAGGCACTCCGTCCGTTCGTCTTCTGAGTTTTGCGAGTCTTCTGCTTGGCGGCGGCAACGACTTCGGCGGGCTGCACGACCAGCGTGATGTGGCTGGTGCGCTTGTTGATCCGCGTCGCGCGGCCCTGGGCCCGGGGGCGCCAGCGCTTCATCGTCGGGCCCTCGTCGACCTGGCAGACCGTGACGATGAGGTCATCGGCGTCCAGTCCTTCGGTGGACTCGGCGTTGGCGATCGCGCTCTCGAGGATCTTGTAGACCGTCTCGGAGGCCGCCTGCGGCGCGAACTGCAGGAGGCTTAAGGCATCCTCGACAGGCATCCCGCGGACCATGTCGACGACACGGCGGGCCTTCATCGGGGTGATCCGCACGAAGCGGGCACTCGCGAAGGCGCCGGGCTGGTCGCCGAGCAGGGAGGTACGTCGGGCGCTGGTACGCCGGCGGTCGGTGGTGCTCATCGACGCTTCCCCTTCCGGTCGTCCTTGACGTGGCCGCGGTAGGTGCGGGTGGGCGCGAACTCTCCGAGCTTGTGACCGACCATCGAGTCGGTGACAAAGACCGGGATGTGCTTGCGTCCGTCGTGCACCGCGAGCGTGTGGCCGATCATGGCCGGCACGATCATGGAACGGCGCGACCACGTCTTGATCACGTTGTGGGAACCCTTGTCGTTCTCCGCGTCCACCTTCTTCATGAGGTGGTCGTCCACGAAGGGACCCTTCTTCAGGCTGCGAGGCATCTCTAACTTCCTAGCGCTTCTTGCCGGACTTGCGGCGGCGGATGATCTGGGAGTCGCTGGCCTTGCGCTTGCGCGTACGGCCCTCAGGCTGGCCCCAGGGCGAGACCGGGTGGCGTCCACCGGAGGTCTTGCCCTCGCCACCACCGTGCGGGTGGTCGACCGGGTTCATGACAACACCACGGACGGTCGGGCGCTTGCCCTTCCAACGCATCCGGCCGGCCTTGCCCCAGTTGATGTTGGACTGCTCGGCGTTCCCGACCTCACCGACCGTGGCCCGGCAGCGAACGTCGACGAAACGCATTTCGCCCGACGGCATCCGCAGCGTGGCACGCGAACCCTCACGAGCGACCAGCTGGGCCGAGTTGCCGGCCGAGCGGGCGATCTTGGCCCCGCCACCGGGACGCAACTCCACACAGTGGATGGTCGTACCGACCGGGATGTTGCGCAGCGGGAGATTGTTGCCGGGCTTGATGTCGGACCCGACGCCGGACTCGATCATGGTGCCCTGGCTGAGGTCCTTCGGCGCGATGATGTAGCGCTTCTCACCGTCAGCGAAGTGCAGCAGCGCGATCCGCGCCGTGCGGTTGGGGTCGTACTCGATGTGAGCGACCTTGGCCGGGATCCCGTCCTTGTCGTAGCGACGGAAGTCGATGATGCGGTAGGCGCGCTTGTGACCGCCACCCTGGTGCCGGGTGGTGATCCGGCCCTGGTTGTTGCGGCCGCCCTTCTTGGGCAGCGGACGCGTCAGCGACTTCTCGGGCGTG
>JBBQQJ010000294.1:0-2622 GCA_038216165.1 Gemmatimonadales bacterium
AATCAGGCACTTGCGCGTTTTGTCCACGTCGCTAGCTTGGTTGGAGGTGATGGAGCGTTTCGCGCGCTTCATCCTCTCCGATCTGGTGCCTCGGAGGGCCGTACGAGCGAGTGGTCCGCGAGCCGCTCCGACTCGTAGCACTGCATCCCGGCGCGATGCCCCGAGCATCGGCAGGCGGGATGGGAAGCGGTCGATCAGCCCGGCTGATCGGCCGCTTCGTCGTTCCCGGCATCCGCCTCACGCCCGAAGTCCGGGGCCAGGCGCACCAGCCACCGGCCATCGAGCTGCCACACCTTGCGGGTGGACACGCGCGCGTCGCCGGGGAAGAGCTCGGCGGAAGCGTAGGCCTCGGTGATCGCGGCGGTCTTGGCACTCGTGTTGTCGGCGTGGTGCAGGATCTCGGCCTCGAGGGTGAGCGGCCGGACCGGGGAGCCGTACGCGAGCTCGCCGTGGTGGGAAAGGATGAGGGGTTCGCGGAGGAGCTGCCCCTCGGGCGTGCAGGGGGGGGGGTCGGTGCCGCGATCCGCTCACGCAGCATCATCGCCCCGAGCACGATGTGGCCGATCAGGCGTCCGTGCGCGTTGGTGTCGAACACCCCGGTCTCCCATGTGTAGCACTCCACCTTGCCGATGTCGTGCAGCATCGCGGCCACCATCACCAGCTCGGCATCGGCCTTCGCGACGCGCGCCATCTGGCGCGCGATCAGGACCACCTCGCAGGTGTGCTGCAGCAGGCCGCCGATGGCGGCATGGTGTCCCTGCCCGGGCGCGCCGGGGCACTGCTCGAACCGTTCGCGAAAGCCGCTGTCGGCAAAGAGGAGATCCACGGTGGCCCGGAGCCGGGGCGCGGTGAGCTTGGTGCGCACGTCATCGAGGAACTGCCAGTAGGCCTCCACCGGCCCGACGCTCGGGGCGAGGTCGGCCAGCGGCACGCTGCCCTTCGGCAGCGGTCGCACGGAAGTGGCATCGAGTTGCAGCGACTCGCGGTAGCTGCTCACCGCACCCACCACCTGCACGATCATTCCCTTGGCGAGGCCGCGCACCATCTCGTCCTTCCCCGCCCAGAACGGGGCCGACTCGATGCGCCCGGTCCGGTTGCCAAAGGTGAGCACGGTGCGGGGATGGTCGCCGCCCCTGGCCACGACATCGAGCACCAGGAACGGGTGATGGATCTCGTCGCCGGCCTGCAGGGAGGAGAGGTCAAGCATGGGAGGCACTCCGGGAAGCGGGGGGGTGGTAAGGGTAACGGATGCGGAGCAGGGTGGAAGTGTGATCCATTGTTGCGGTGTCGTTACCATCGCGTCATGGGGCCGTGCCGCGGCGGCGAGATCATGACGGATGCGCATCGCCATCTGCACGGACACCTACCTCCCCGAAGTCAACGGTGTCACCACCGTCCTCGCCACCATGCGCGACGGGCTCCGGACGCGTGGCCATGAGGTCCTGATGATCGCTCCCCGGTATGTCACCGCCAGCGACGACGAGACCGGGGTGGTGCGGCGCGGGGCGGTGCCGTGTCCGGGGTACGGCGCCGTGCGGCTCTCATCGCCCTTTGGTGGGGACGTGCGCCGGGCGCTCGAGGGGTTTCTCCCCGACGTGGTGCACCTGGTCACCGAGGGGCCGGTGGGGCTGATCGCCCGTCGGTGGACCCGGGCGGCTGGCGTGCCGTTCGTGAGCTCCTTCCACACCGATTTTCCGCGCTACGCCGAGCGCTACCTCGGGCGCTGGGCGGTGGGGCCGACCCGGCGTTACCTCCGGTGGTTCCACGGACCCGCGGCTCTCACCCAGACGCCGAGCGAGGCGACCCGGGATGAACTGGTGGGGCTGGGATTGTCGCGGGCCGTCTGCTGGGGTCGCGGGGTGGAGACCGACCGCTTCACCCCGACCCGGCGCGACCCGGCTCGGCGCGAGGCGTTGGGGATCGGCGAAACCACCCCGGTGGTGCTTCATGTGAGCCGTCTCGCGGTGGAGAAGGACGTGGCGACGCTGGTGGGGGCCTACCAGCGTGCCCATGCGCTGCTGGGTGACCGGGCGCGCTTCGTGGTGGCGGGTGACGGGCCGAAGGCGGCCTGGGTGCGCGCCGAGCTGCCGTTCGCGCACCACGAAGGCTTCCTCCCCCGGGAGGTGCTGGCCGATCTCTACGCTGATGCGGATCTGTTCGTCTTTCCCTCGCCCACGGAGACCTGTGGTCTCGTGGTGCTGGAGGCGATGGCGTCGGGGCTGCCGGTGGTGGCGGCCAATGCCGGTGGGGTGACGGAACAGTTGCGCGAGGGGATCAACGGTCATCTCGTCCGCCCCGGGGACGTGCACGCCTTCGGCGACGCGGTGGTGCGCCTGGTGGATGACGTGCCCCACCGGACTGGCCTGCGGGCCGGTGCGCTGGCCTTGGCGGCCGACCGGAGCTGGCATCGCGAGCTGGATCGGCTGGAGCCGATGTATCAGGCGGCGGCCTCGGGCCGATCGCTGCCGACCGCGTCGGAGCAGCCGGCGTTGGCCTGACGGCGGCCCCGGCGCTAGCTTCGCGAGATGCCCCTGCTCCACGTGCGCCTGCTCGTCGCCGATCCCACCCGCGAGGATGCCCAGGAACTCGCCGCCGCCTTGCGGGCCGCCGGACATGTGGTGG
>JBBQQJ010000295.1:0-2600 GCA_038216165.1 Gemmatimonadales bacterium
AAGTGCACCGCGACCAGTCGCGTGATCGTCGAGCGCTCTGTGGAGGACGCCTTCCTCGCCAAACTCGGATCGGCGGTGGCGGCGCTGCCCTTGGGCCCCGTGACCGACCCCGCCTCCGCAGTCGGACCGATGATCACCCCCGAGGCGCATGAGCGCGTCACCCGCGCGCTCGAAGCGGCCGGCGCCGAGCGGCTGTGCGTGGGCGCGAAGCCGGAGAGCGGGGAGGCCGGGGGCAATTGGTTCCAGCCCGTGGTGGTGCGACTCGGCAGCGCAGCCGATGACCTCGCCCGCCAGGAACTTTTCGCCCCGGTGCTCGGCCTCCTTCGCGCAGACGATGTCGACCACGCCATTGCGCTCGCCAACGACACCTCGTTCGGGCTCTCGGCATCGATCTTCACCAGTGATCTCTCTGCTGCTATGCGCTACGTACGCGCGATCGAGGTGGGGCTGGTGCGCGTCAACGGCGACACCACCGGCGTCGATCCGCACGCGCCGTTCGGCGGCATGAAGGGGTCCAGTTCGGGGACCCGCGAGCAGGGGCGCGCCGCCCGCGATTTCTACACTGAAACCCGTACCATCCAGATTCATTCCTGAGGAACCACATGGCGACGATGACCGCAGCACAGTGGACGGGCGTCATGCCCGCAATCACCACCCCTTTCGCAGTCGATGGTTCGGTCGATCACGAGTTTCTCTCTGGACATGCCCGCCGCCTGATCGCCTCGGGCTGCACTGGGCTCATTCCGCTCGGTTCGCTCGGCGAAGGCGCGACACTCACCTTTGATGAGAAGGTTGCCGTGCTGGCCACCTGCGTCGCGTCGGTGGGAGACCGCGTACCGGTGATCGCCGGTGTGGCGTCGCTCTCGACCGACGAGGCGACCGCCCTCGCCCGCAAGGCGGCCGATGTCGGATGCCGAGGCCTGATGGTGCTCCCCCCGTACGTATACCAGGGCGACTGGCGGGAAACCCGCGCCCACGTGACGGCGGTGATGTCGGCCACGCCGCTCTCGTGCCTGCTCTACAACAACCCCATCGCCTACGGCACCGACTTCCTGCCGGAGCAGGTGCGAACCTTGGCGCAACAGTGCAACAACCTCCACGCAGTCAAGGAATCGAGCGGCGACATCCGCCGGATCACAGCCATCCGCACCCTCCTGGGCGATCGGCTCTCGATCCTGGTCGGGCTCGATGATGCGATCGTCGAGGGCGTGGCGGCTGGGGCCGTCGGCTGGGTTGCCGGGTTGGTCAACGCGCTGCCCGATGAGTCGGTGATGTTGTTCGAGCACGCCCGTGCCGGCCGCCTGCGCGAGGCACGCGAGCTGTACGACTGGTTCCTGCCACTGCTCCGACTCGACACGGTGCCAAAGTTCGTGCAGTTGATCAAGCTGGCGCAGGAGGAAGCCGGGCTCGGCAGCGAACGCGTCCGTGCTCCAAGGCTCCAGCTCGACGGTGCCGAACGCGAGATGGCGCTGGCGACGATCGGCCAGTGTCTCGGTAGCCGGCCCGCCGCGGCATGAACTCGGTCGACCGGATCGAGGTCGTCGATTCCCACACTGCCGGTGAGCCGACACGTGTGGTGATCAGTGGCTGGCCCGAGCCCGGCGGCACCACGATGGCCGACCGACGGGCCTCGATGCAGCGCGATCATGACGATCTGCGCCGTGCCGTCGTGCTCGAGCCGCGTGGTCACGATGCCGTCGTGGGTGCACTGCTGACCCCGCCCGAACGGTCCGACTCGGTGGCAGGCGTCGTGTTCTTCAACGACGCGTCATATCTCGGCATGTGCGGTCACGGAATGATCGGTGTGGTGCGCACTCTCGAGCACCTCGGTCGGATCACACCGGGTGAAGTACGCCTCGACACACCGGTGGGGCAGGTGAGTGCATCGCTCGACAGCTCCGGCGCGGTGACCATCCGGAACGTACCTTCGCGCGTGTTCCTGCAGGACGTGTCGGTTCAGGTGCCCGGCATCGGCGAGGTGCGGGGCGACGTGGCGTGGGGTGGAAACTGGTTCTTCCTGACAGAGATCCCCGGGGTGGTGCTCGCGCTGGAATACCGCGCCGAGCTGCTGCGGATCACGACGCAGGTGCGGGACGCCCTCGCGATGGCGGGCGTCGTGGGCGACGATGGCGCAGGGATCGACCACGTGGAGTTGTTCGGTCCGCCCACTGTTGATGGGGCTGATTCCCGAAACTTCGTCCTCTGTCCCGGTGCTGCCTACGATCGATCGCCGTGCGGCACCGGAACGTCGGCAAAGATGGCAGCACTGCACGCGCGTGGTCTGCTCGCACCCGGAGCGCGGTGGGTGCAGGAAGGGATACTGGGCACCACCTTCACCGGCTGGCTGACCGAATCTCCCCACGGGTTGGTTCCGTCGATCGTCGGTCACGCTTATGTGACCGCACGATCTACGCTCCTCTTCGACCCGGCCGATCCGTTCCGGAGCGGCATCGCGTGATCGGAAGTCCCGACGTGGTCGTCATCGGCGCGGGGGTGGTCGGGGCGATGTGCGCGATGCGGCTCGCCGAGTCGGGATTGAGTGTGACGGTGGTGGAGGAAGGTTTCGGCGGGGGAGGCAGCACTGGTGCCGCGATGGGACA
>JBBQQJ010000296.1:0-2580 GCA_038216165.1 Gemmatimonadales bacterium
GGTGATCGCCGGCGACCCGGTCGGCTCGCTCTACACCAACTACCACCGCACCGGTGAACTCGGCGAGGGCGGGCCGTACAAGGTCGAGGGCATCGGTGGCGACAAGGTGCCGAGCACCGTGTGGTGGGACGTGATCGATGACTTCCGCCAGGCGAGCGACAAGGAGTCGATGACAATGGCGCGCCGGCTGGCGCGCGAGGAGGGACTGTTTGTCGGCGGTTCCGCCGGGCTCAACGTGCACCTGGCCCTCGAACTCGCGCGCACTCTCGACGACCCCGATGCCTGCATCGTCACGATCCTGTGCGACACCGGCGAGCGCTATCTCTCCAAGTTGTTCAACGACGAGTGGTTGCAGGAGAACCAGCTCCTCGATGCCCCCCGCCCCACCGTGGCGACACTGCTGGCGCGGCGCGCGGCCGATGCACCGGCACTGGTCCAGGTGGCGCCGGCGGCACAGGTGCGCCAGGCGCTCAACCTGATGAACACCTTCGATGTGTCGCAGATCCCGGTGCTCGAGGATGGCGTGTGTGTCGGCGCGCTCACCGAGAACACCCTGATGACGCGTGCCCTCGAACACCCCGCGGCGCTCGACCGCCCGGTACGCGAGGTGATGGAGCCGCCGTTCCCGGTGGTTGATGCATCACTCACCCTCGACCGGCTCGCGGCCACGCTCACACGCGAATCCCCCGCCGCCCTCGTGTCCGAGGACGGCGTGGTGGTCGGGATCGTGAGTCGCTACGACGTGCTGCGGGAGATGATCGGGCGCTGACGCATCGCGCGCCCGGTGATCACTGCGTGACGATACCGCACGCGATCCGGTCGCCCGAGTTGCCCCCCGGATCGGTGCGGAGATCGTCGCGATCAGCATGCACGATCAGCGAGGCGCCGTCGAAGTCGAGCAGCGCGGCGAGTGAGCCCTCGGCCGTCGTGAAGTTGAACGTCGCGGTGCTGTCGGCCTCGACGGTCATGTTGGGCAGGTCGCCGAAATGCGGACCGGCGGGATTTTCCAGGCCGTGCTTCTTCTCCGACGGGTTCCAGTGGTCGCCCGCCGATGCGAACGGCGGCTCGCAACGCGCTGCCATGTGCAGGTGAAATCCGTGCTCACCCGGTGGCAGCGAGTGCAGCGTGCCACGCACCGAGACCCTGCCCGCATCCTCCGAGATCATCAGTTCCCCAAGCTCCCGACCGGTGGCGTCGCGCATCATCGCCCGCGCGGTCGGCGCGGGTGCGTCAGCCGCAGCCAGCGTGGTGTCGGCGGCCGGCTCCGCCTTCTCGGCGGAACACGCCACGCCGGTGGCGACGACGGCAACAAGCAGGATCCTGCGGAACATGGCGGGCTCTCTTGGCTCGGGTGAGGTTCGCGGCACTCGTTCAAGTGTAACGTGCGGTGCAGTCCCGGTGACGCTCTACCCCTGCGGCGGCGCACGGTTGGACACGATCAGCCGCCGGTGATAGGATGCACCGCTGTTCCTCACCACCCCGGCCCGGACCCGACATGCGGATCACAGTGCTCACCGGCGGCTCATCGTCCGAACGTGACGTCGCCCTCGCGTCGGCCGGCCAGGTCGTGGCCGCGCTCCGGAGTCGGGGCCACGCGGTGACCGTGGTCGACACCACCGTGGGCGTGATCGACGCCGCCCGCGAGGCCTCCGTCCTCGGCGCCCGGGTGGGGGCCCACCCTCCCGATGTGGCCGCCCTGGCGCTGGCTGAACGAAACACCCTGCTGGCGGGGCTGCTGACCGAACCGGGCGTCCAGGGCGCCGACGTCGCCTGCCTCTGCCTCCACGGTGGAACCGGCGAGGATGGCACCCTGCAGCACCTCCTCGACGTGGCCGGGGTTCCCTACACGGGATCCGGCCCCCTGGGCTCCGCTCTCGCGATGGACAAGGACATCTCGAAGCGACTCTTCCTCCGATCGGGCGTGCCCACGGCGGCATGGCGGATGTGGCCCCCCGAAGCCGACGGCCCGGCGATCGACAGCAATCTGGTGGACCGGGAGTTGGGGTGGCCCGTGGTGGTCAAGCCCTCGAAACAGGGCTCCACCGTGGGGCTGAGCGTGGTCGACGGCCCCACCGGCCTCGATGCCGCAATCGCCGAGGCAGCGCGCCACGACGACGAGGTGATGCTCGAGACCTTCGTGCCCGGGCGGGAACTCACGGTCGGCATCCTGGGCGAGCTGGCCCTCGCCGTGGGCGAGATCATCCCCCAGCACGCCCTCTTCGACTACGAGTGCAAGTACACGCCGGGGATGTCGGAGGAGATCTTCCCGGCCGATATTCCCGAGACGCTGGCGTGGGAAGTGCGGCGCCTGGGGCTCCTCGCCCATCGGGCGCTCAAGCTGTCGGGATACTCGCGGGTCGACTTCCGGCTGACCCCTGACGGGCGGCTCTTCTGCCTGGAGGTCAACACCCTCCCGGGGATGACGGCCACCTCGCTGATGCCGCAATCGGCCGCCGCCGTGGGCATCGCGTTTCCAGAGCTCTGCGAGCGGATCTGCGAGCTGGGGCGTGCGAACCGCGCCCGCTCGATCGACGTTAAGTTGGATGGGTCCTGAATCACCGCAGGCCACCTCGACCACCC
>JBBQQJ010000297.1:0-2533 GCA_038216165.1 Gemmatimonadales bacterium
CCAATGCCCCGGCCCGGTGGGTCTACGCCGCGCTCGCCAGTGGCAGCTCCTACGGCGCGGCGTTCCCGTCGTCCCATGTCGCCGCCACGGTCGCGGCCACCCTCGGCGCGTGGGCGGTGTCCCGCCGCGTGGGGCTCCTGCTCGCTGTCCCGACGGCGCTCCTGGTCGTGGGCGTGGTGTACTGCCAGATGCATTACGTGGTGGACAGCGTGGCAGGTGTGATGGTCGGGATCACGGTGCCGCGCCTGGTGGCCCGCAACGCAAACGGGGCGACCATCGCTGGCCGCCCCGTCGCATGACCTCGTGGTGCAGCGAACTTACATCGCCGCCACGGTGATCACGCCATGCATGCCCATCGTCTGGTGCGGCAGGCAGAAGTACTTGTAATCGCCCGCGGGGATCCCGGCCGGGAAGGTGATCGTGATGTTCTCACCCTCGGGGACAAGCGCGCTCGCCAGCGGACCCTGCTTGTTCGTGATCGCGGCATCGAGCATCTCCGACGACCCGGGCGCGATGCTGTCCGGGTAGAACTGCACGTTGTGCAGCCCGCCCGAGATGGACCGGAAGATCACCGTGTCGCCCGCCTTGATGGTCAACGCGGCCGGCACATACTTGTACTCGGTCCCTTCCATCACCATCTGCACTTCGTGTGTGGTGCCCATCGTGGCGGCCGCCGGGGCCTCAGCCATCGGGGTGTCCTCAACCGCCTCAGGCGCCTTCTCACCACCACATGCCACCAGCATCATCGCCAGCCCAGCAACCATCGCCGTCACGCGCATTTTTTGTAAGCCTCTCCAGAATGTTGACCCGCAGCGGCACTGCCCCCCGGCAGCGCCTCACCATGAACTACCTGCTACAGCCATGAACTATAACAGCGTTCGCAGGCAATTGCCGAGACCCCGGCTGTCGTGGGGTGCCAACTCTGCTATCTTTGGCCTGCTCCTCAGCATACCCGTCACCCCGGCTCCGGATCCCATGGCCCCTCCCCCCTGCCGCACGCTTGGCCCTGCCTGCCGCGCCCTCCGCCTGACCGTTCGGGTCAGCGCCCTCGAGGGCACCGAAGACCACGATGCCACGTGGTTCGCCGGTCACACCGAGCGGATCGACTTCGGGCGGACCTTCGAGAAGGACGACGAGCTCTGGTGCGAAGTGCGGGTGCATGTTCCCTGCCGGCACCTGCAGGACCAGGCCGGTTCGTCCCGCGTGCACTGCCATGCGCATGGCTACGAAGGCACCGTCCAGCGGCCCAAGCGGCCGCCACAACCCCGCCGCCTGGGCAATGACACCTTCCGCCTGTTCGAGCAGCGGCAACTGGTCGACCGCCACATTCCGCCCCCCACGCCGCACCGGCGCGCGCTCCCGGTGGCACCCGACGCCAACCCCTGCGCGACCGCCGACTGCCGGACGTCCGATCACACCCGCGGCGGGGCGTGCTGCCGGGACATCCAGGTCGACATCCGCTGCGATGCAGACGATACCTTCCTCGAGGCGCTGCTGCGCAACCGCAAGGCCCCCTACCTTTGCAAGGTGGAGCGCGCGGGGGATGACGGGCTGGTCAATGCCGAGATCATCTCCGCCTGTGCCTTTCTGCAGGAGGACCGGCGGCACTGCGACCTGCATGGCCGCCAACGCGCGGACGGTCGCCCGGCCAAGCCTGAGATGTGTTCACACTGGCCAGAAAAGAGGACAGGTCTCCATCCGGGTTGCGCCTTCCGGAGTCGGCGTGTACCTTTGTAAAGCATTGCAAGGCAATGACTTGTGATGGCATGTGCAAGAACGGCCCACCCCGTGCGTCTCCAAGGGGTCGTACCCATGCCTCGGAGTGCTCTAATGGCGTTCGACCTCGAAGGACTGTACCGCTCCAGTTATGATGCCGTCGTCCGCTTCCTGTACCGCAAGGTGTGGGACGCTGATCGTGCCGAGGACCTCGCTCAGGAAGTCTTCATGCGGGCGATGCACCACCAGCCCGAGAAGCCGCGGTCGTGGGTCTTCGCCGTGGCCGCGAATATCGCGCGCGACGAGGCCCGTTCGGCCATCCGCCGGCGGAAGCACCTCACCCTGCTGACCCACGAGCCGATCGCCTCACCGGCTCCCCTCTCCGATGTCGTCGAGGACCTCGAGCGCGAGGAGCGCGAGGCCGAAGTCAAGCGAGCGCTGACCACCCTGTCGCCGCGCGACCGGGAAGTGCTCCTGCTCTGGGATGCCGGCATGGCCTACCCCGAGATCGCGGCACAGAGCGGACTCGCGGTCGGTGCGGTGGGTACCACCTTGGCTCGTGCCCGCAAGCGGCTTGTTCAGGCGCACGACCGGATGACCATCGTTCGCGAGGAGCAGCGTGCGGCCGCATCTTCCTGAAGAGGAAATCCACGCCTACGCTGACGGCGCCCTGTCCACGGCACAGCGCGCGGAGATCGCCCAGCACCTGCTGGCCTGCCTGATCTGTCGGGCGGCCTTGGCGGAAGTGGAGGCGCTCCGTGCGCGCACCGCCGAACTGTTGTCCTGGGCGGCCCCGAAGCCACGAGTACGACCTGCC
>JBBQQJ010000298.1:0-2533 GCA_038216165.1 Gemmatimonadales bacterium
CAGCGCGCTGCCCGCCTCCTTCTGCAGCCCCCCGTCGGTCACCTCGAACGGCCGGGTGGGGATCACCTCGTAATTCCCGCGGCTGTCATAGTCGAGCACGCCGACCACCTCGCCGAGCCGGTCGCCCACCTTCGTGCTGTACTCATTGTCGAGGATGCGGTTGTCCTCCTGCACCGCCACCCGCTCAGGATTGCCTTCACGCTCCGTCGGCGTGACCCCGCCGGCGTCGTTGGCATTGCTGACCACGCGGTAACCGTCTGGCAGAACGAAAGCTTCGCTATCGCCGAAGCGGTTGGTGACGGTGGGTGCGACGGCGACTGCGTCGGGCAGGCGCAGCAGCATGCCCTTCAGGCTTTCCCAGAAGTCCACGCCGTCCGTCGCCGGATCGTAACTGGTGAAGCCGTCATCATCGAACCTGCGGGTGGGCGGTGTGCGACCCTCGGCACCGATCGCCGCCGGCGCCACCGCGCCGCTGCCGGTCCGCGTGACCTCAACCTCGGCAAGCTGCGTGACGGTGAGCAGGCCAGGTGTCGGGGGAAAGTCGCCGCCGCCGGTCGGGCGCAAGAACTCCTGCACCGTTCCGGTAACGCGGACCGCATCGCTTGCCGCAACCTCCGGCGTCGTGCTCGTGAAGACGAAGAGGCCGTCGGAGGTGGCGAGATCGCCGTCGCCTTCGGGATCCTGCATCCAGAACCCGTTGGAGGCCACCGCCGTCACAACGCCCGTTGTCGTCACCGACGTGCCTTCCAGCGGCGAACGGTGGTCACGCCCCTGGATCTCTCCGATCGATGTCAACGCCGATGCACACGGCCCCTCGCTGCCGTTGCCGGGCGCGCCTTCGGGTACCGTGTTCTTGCCAAGGATCTGTAGCGTGTCGCTGTCGGACATCTGGTGCCTTCTCCCGGACGGCCGATGCTGCGATCGTCCTGGTTCGGGATGCTGCTGTCCTGTCGAAGCGCAGACCTGCACGGTTCGATTAAGATGCCAGGATGCAAGGATTCAAAGCCGCAATCACGTGCCTGGACCGGTACCCCGCATCGCACGATGCTGCGCGTGCAACGTCATCGACGTGACTTGTTATTGCGCTGCTACAGCCAGACGATTCAGTTCGCTGTTGTTGCGCGCGAGGTTGAATGGATGGGTCACGCAGCGGCTGCACCGGATGTTGCTGCAAACCATCAGCGTGGTCAGTGACACTGCTCCCAGCCCCCACCCGCTATAGCCGGATGACGCGGTGGCCCTCGCTGCCAGTGAGCGCGACTTCTACAAAAAGGACCTTTGGGCTGAAATGGTAGTGCTCAACCGGTGCCGCTAAACCCGTCCGCGTTGGTGTCGCGTTAGGTGACACGGAATTACACGCGCGGCGCGAGGGAGGTGCCGATGTCCGTTAGCGTGATCCCAAGGAGCCGAAAGGGCTTGGACCCGCATTGAGGGGGACTGAATAGCGTGAGGTGATCCGTCCTGGCGCGTTGCACCCCGCCGCGTTGATCACCTCATGAGGCCTGGGGCGCCGGCCACCTCCCGCATGGTCGCCGCCACATGGCGCACCCCCGCATCCCCCTCGCGCCGGCTGTGCCAGGCGAGGTGGACAGGGAAGCCATCCACCGCGACCGGCGGTTCCAGCACGGCCAGGTCGCCGCGTATCTCCGCCCCGATCGAGCGGCCCGGCAGCAACGCGATGAGTCGGAGGCGAGCAGCAGCGGCGGCACCAGCAGGAAATTCGGCACGACGAGCCCCACGCGCCGCGTCCGGCCATGCCTTGCCAGCGCCTCGTCCAACGCACCGCGCACCTCTCCGCGGCCGGAGACGAGCACATGCGGGTAGAACAGCCAGCGGTTGAGGTCGGAACCCGCGACGGCCGGGTGGTCGTGGCGCATGGCAACGACGTAGCTTTCCCGCAGCAACTCCTCGCGCCGGATGTCGGCACCGACCGAGCCGAAGACCGATGCCGCGAGGTGGTCGAGCGTGCCGCGCGTCAGCGCCTCCAGCGCCGCCGGCGCGCCGTGCCAGGGCTGGACAACAAGGTCGAGGCCAAGCGCCGTGCGCGACAGCGCCGCCACCAGCGGACCGAGCAGGAGCGCAGCGAGGTTGTCCGCCATGAGGAGCCGCACCGTCTGGTGGAGGTCGGTAAGCGGCACCTCCGGCGGGGCGAGTACGTCGACGACTCCGGCCAGCGCGTCCTTCAGCCGCGGCCGGAGCGCCTCGGCCTTCGACGTGAGGCGCATGCCCCCCGTCGCGCGCTCCAGCAGCCGGTCCCCGAAGAGGTGGCGGCAGCGCTCGAGCGCGCTGGAGGTGGCGGGCTGCGACAGGCCAAGGCGGTCGGCTGCACGGGAGACATGCGCTTCCTCAAGCAGGGCGTCGAGCACGACGAGGAGGTTCAGATCGATGCCACGGAGGTTCATGGCGTGGATAATGGCATATACGCATTATCTGTTGGAGTGATTTCGGTTGCCCTCCCGTCCTCCGCCCACCACACAGGAGGTTGCGATGTCCCAAGTCCTCATCCTTTTCTTCCACCCGATGCCCCTGCGCT
>JBBQQJ010000299.1:0-2487 GCA_038216165.1 Gemmatimonadales bacterium
GGCGGTCCGACTCGCTACCGTGGAACGGCAATGTATAGTGCCGTATCACGGGGGCGGTCCGACTCGCTACCGTGGAACGGCAATGTATAGTGCCGTATCACGGGGGCGGTCCGACTCGCTACCGTGACACAGCAATCAATCATTGCCGTTTCACGGTGGGGCTCCGACGCTCCCCCGTAACACGGCAATCGATCATTGCCCTTCCACGGTGGTGGCAAGAATCTCCACCGTAAGTCAGCAATCAAGCAGTGCCGTCAAACGGTTCCATATGCACCGTCACATACCGCACGCTGGGAACCGAATCGCGGATCGCGTGCTGCACGCGGTGGCCAAGCTCGTGGGCGTCCACGAGTGACATGGCGGGATCGGCCTGGATGTGCGCCGTCGCTTCGTACACGAGCCCCGTCTTCCGCACCCAGAGCTTCTCGACCGCCAGCACCCCTTCCACGCCTTCCGCGGTCGCCCGCACGGGGCGCACGATCTCCTCGCCCGGCATCCGGTCCATCAGGTCGTGGAGCGCCGGTACCGCGAGGACGATGCCGTTGTACAGGATGACGCCGCTCGCCAGCAGCGCGGCCCAGTCGTCCGCAGTCGACCAGGGGAAGTCACCGCCGAACCACCGGTAACCGTACACCGCGACGGCGATCCCGACGAATGCTGCGGCCGACGTGATGGCGTCGCTCAGGTGATGCCATGCGTCCGCCTGGACCGCCGTGCTGCGGATGCTGGTTGCCACCCGGGCCACCCGTCGCGCGAGGGTCCACTTCACCGCGACGACCACGACCAGCACGATGAGCGTCCACGGCTCGGGCACCTCGTGGGGGACCCGGATTCCCTCGAGCGACTCGATCCCGATGCCGATCGCCGCACCGATGAGCATCACGGCCACCACCGCCGCAGCGATCGCCTCGGCCTTGCCATGACCGTACGGGTGGTTGTGGTCGGCCGGTTGCGCGGCTACGGCGAGGCCGCCCCACACGATCACCGAGCCCATGACGTCAGCGGCAGACTCGATTGCATCGGCCACCAGCGCGTAGCTGTTGCCCACGAGCCCTGCGACGAGCTTCGTCGCTGCGAGCACGGCGTTGATGAGCAGGCCAAGCTGCGCCGAGCGGATACCGCGGTAGACGTCCGTCATGGTGGGGCGGGAAAGCTCGCGGAGGACGCCGGCCGCCGACACCCCCCGCCGTGAATCTGCCGGCCCTGCTACTTCAGCGCGGCGATCACCGGTTCGAGCCGCTGGTCACCGCCGAGCCCCGTGTACACCACTGTGCCGCTGCGATTGACGATCACCACGTAGGACGTTGCCGGCACATCGTAGCCGCCCGTCGCCTCGCCCTCATGATCGTAGAACTGCGTCCACGGCATCGGGTATCGCTCGAGGTATCGCTGGACGACGGGTGGCTTCTGGTTCGCCGACACGGAGATGCCGATGAACGCGACCGTGCTGCCGTACTTCGCATGCAGCCGCTGGAGTTCCGGCTCGAGCTGCTTGCAGCTCGGGCACCAGGTGGCCCAGAACTCGATGACCAGCGGCGCCTTGCCGATCACGTGCGCCAGGTCGGTGGCGTGACCATCGAGCGTCTGCACACGCGCAGCGGGCGCCTTGGCACCGATATCGATGCCGAGCTGCGCGCCGGCCGGCAGTGCCGCGGCGGCAAGCGCCGCCACCGCGATGGTGAGCACGCGCAGTGCCCTTGAGGCGCCGCATGGCTGCCACGCAGTGAACGAGGCTCCACCCCCGGCTCCCGTCCCCCTGCCCCCGACCGTATTCACAGCCACAGCTTCCCTGCTTGAATGAGGTAGTACTCCGCCGCACCGATCATCAACACCGCAAAGCCACGCTTGATCCAGATCATCCACGCACCCGCCCTCGGCAGGCGTGCCAGCGCCCCGCTCGAGAGGCCCACCACGACGAGCAGCGCGCACATCCCGATCGAGAACGTGAAGAGGTACAGGAACCCGAGTCCCGCGCTCTTCGTCGTCGACACCCAGGTGAGCACCGCCGCCATGACCGGCGCGGAGCATGGCGCGGCAACGAGGCCGGACATCGCCCCCATCGCGAACGCCCCGGAGTAGCGGCCGGCGGTGCCCAGCGACGACGCCCGCTGCATGAGACCGGGCGGCAGGCCCACCGGCACTGCGTCGAGCATCGCCAGCGCCGCGAGGAGCAGCACGTTGGCCATGACGAAGTAGAGCCATGGGTTACTACTCACCGCCCCGAACATCGATCCCGTCATTCCCGCCAGGAGACCGAGCCCGGCGTACAAAGCCGCGAGGCCGAGCACGTAGGTGAGGGTGAGCCCGGCAACGCGCACGAATCGGCGATCGCCCTTCGCGGCCGCCCCCGCCGTCCCGCCGCCGACGATCGCCGCCGTGATCGGGATCATCGGGTAGACGCACGGGGTGAGGCTCGTCAGCACCCCGGCGCCGAAAAGCAGCGGAAGCGCGGCGAGCGGGTTGGAGGTGAGCAGGCCGGAGAGCTGA
>JBBQQJ010000300.1:0-2454 GCA_038216165.1 Gemmatimonadales bacterium
CTTCGAGGCGGCCGTCCGTGGCATCACGGGGCTGACCCACGTGATCCCGACGCACCAGGGACGCGCGGCGGAGCGGATCCTGTTCGGGACGATGGTCAACGCGGGCGACATCGTGCCCAACAACACCCATTTCGACACCACGCGCGCCAACATCGAGGCGCGGGGGGCGACGGCCCTCGACCTGCCGATTCCCGAGGGACGGCAGCCCAGCCTGCAGCACCCGTTCAAGGGCAACATGGACGTGGAGGCACTCGACCGCGTGCTCACCACCGAGCGCGCCAGGGTCCCGCTCGTCATGATCACGGTGACCAACAATTCCGGGGGGGGGCAACCGGTCTCGCTGGCCAACCTGCGTGCGGTACGGGCCGTGTGCCGCCGCCACGGGGTGCCGCTCTTCCTCGATGCGTGCCGCTTCGCGGAGAACGCCTGGTTCATCCGGGAGCGCGAGGCGGAGTGGGCCGGCCAGTCGCCTCGCGCGATCGCGGCGGCGATGTTCGCCGAGGTGGACGGGGCCACGATGAGCGCCAAGAAGGACGGCATGGCCAACATCGGCGGCTTTCTCGCGATGCACGACGACGACCTCGCGCGCCGCTGCCGGGACGCCCTGATCCTGACGGAAGGGTTCCCGACCTACGGTGGCCTGGCCGGCTACGACCTCGAGGCGATCGCCGTCGGCCTCGATGAGGCCCTCGACGAGGACTACCTCCGCTACCGGATCCGTTCGGTGGCCTACCTCGGTGACCGCCTGCGCTCAACTGGAATCCCGATCGTCGAGCCGCCGGGGGGCCACGCCCTGTACATCGACGCGGCCGCGATGCTGCCGCATATCCCAGCGCTCCAGTATCCCGCCTGGGCGCTATCCGCGGTGCTCTATCTCGAGGGGGGCGTCCGGTCGGTGGAGATCGGCTCGGTGATGTTCGGCCAGCAACCGGACGGCTCGGAACGGCCGGCGGCCATGGAGCTGGTCCGGCTGGCGTTCCCCCGACGGGTGTACACCCAGAGTCATGTGGACTATCTGGCTGAGGTGCTCGCCTACGTGCACGGCCGGCGGGATCGTATCCGCGGCCTCACGATCACCTCGCAGCCGCCCGCCCTCCGTCACTTCTCTGCGCACCTTGCGCCCATTGGCGGCACGCTTCTGGCTTGAAGACGGGCATGACTCGTGACCTGCGCGCCCCCGGTGATCGTTGGCGCCCCGCACTGTCCGGCCCGGCGCGCTTTGCATGGTGGGCTGGCATCGGCTATGCCGCGGTGCTGCTCACTGTCTACAATCTGGGCAGTGATACTCCGGTACTGTCTGTGGTCGGGCGGCTCATCCAGTATCTCCCGCTCACTGCCGGGGGGGCGGCTGCGTTTTGGCTCGCCTCGCGCCGTACCGCCCTCACGCCGGGGACCCGAGCCGCCCTTCGCTGGCTTGGCGGTGGGTTGGCCGTCTCGTGCCTGGCAATGGCGTGCTACATCTACGCCCATGAGGTCACTGCGTCGCCTCACGGACTTCCGCTCGTGGGCGACGCGTTCTTCGTGACATCCTATCTGGCGATCATCATCGGCATGCTGCGCCTCCCCCGGCGGCGGCCCGGGGACTACGATGCGTGGAAGGTGGCGCTCGACGCGGCGGTGGTGCTGGTCGGGCTGGGCTTGGTGGCATGGCACTTCGTCATCGCGCCGACCACGATCACCCCCACCGGCCCGCTCGACCTCGTCGTGCGCGTGGCCTATCCGCTGCTGGACGTCGGATTCCTCTTTGCCCTGAACACCGTCATCCTCAGCGGCGGGCCGGCCGAGCATCGTGGCGCATTCCGCTGGACGGCGGCGGCCATTCTCGTCTACATCGTCGCGGAATCGCTCTATCAGGTGATGTACTATGGCGCCGGTCCGGTCCCGGCCGCACTCGAGCGGACCAGCGAGCTCTTTTTCACCGTTGCCTATTTCTGCTTCCTGGCCAGTGGACTGCGGTACCTGGGGGCGGACACCTCCAACGAGGCGTCGCGCCCGGCGGACGTGAGCGGTTTCTCGCCGCTCCCGATCATCACGACCGCTGCCGTGGCCGCGCTGGTGGCGCATGCCGCCTTCGCTGGCAAGCTCGAGAACGCGCCGGTGCTCGTCATCGGACTCGTGAGCGTTTCGTGCCTGCTGCTCGTGCGCCAGGGGCTCACCATCAGCCAGAACGTCGCGCTGCTGCGGCAACAGGCGCAGCGCGAGGGCGACACCCGCGTGGCGGCCCTGGTCCGCCATGCCTCGGACCTGATCATCGTGACCGAACCCAACGGCCAGATCCAGTTTGCCTCGCCGAGCGCAGAGCGGATCCTCGGCACGGCGCCCGACCAGCTCGTGCAACGCGCCTTCGTCGGGATCGTGCACCCGAAGGACCACGCGCTCCTCGGCGCCAACACCACCCTGGCCGCCCCTGAGCACGCCACGACGCCGTTGCGCCTGCAGCATGCGAACGGCAGT
>JBBQQJ010000301.1:0-2392 GCA_038216165.1 Gemmatimonadales bacterium
CACACGCGCTGGTGAGGGAGGTCAGTCCAACCACGTCCACGTCACTGGATCTGCTCGCGAAGATCCGCTCTTGGCAGGTCCGTAGGCTCACCTCGGTCCTCGTGAGCTGCCGGTGTCCGCTAAGGGATGGCTCTGCGGGACGAGCGGGTTCAACAGTTCGACCAGCGCGAGACCGTCGCATTGGGTTCGTCCTGATCGCTCATGGTTGTAGAACCCGTAGCACTAGTCCAGCACCCGCCCTGGGCTTGGCGGGTGTTCTCGAATTCGTGGCGTGAGAGGACCTCCCACTCCAGGCTGCCGGAACGCTTCCGCGGCGGCGCTGATGCTCCATAGACCGCAGGCCGATCGACGACGACAAGCTGGGACCCGACATCGCCGTGGTCGCACAGATCGAGACCGCACGAGGCCTCGTTGCAATCCGTCGACCTTGCCTCGGCGCCGGGGCGTCGCGCGGCTGGCGTTCGGGCACCTTGACTTCGCCTTCAACCTCGCCCCGATCTTGGAAGGCCGCGACGTCAGTCCCGGTCAGGTCGTCGGCCAGTGTTTCCCACAGGCCCCACTGCAGGTACGAAGAGCACTACTCCATGTCTTCGAGTTCCTTGTTGTTGGTTTCCGGGACGAACTTCCACACGAACCACAGCGAGATGCCTGCGGCGAGGGTGTAGAAGCCGTAGGCGAACCAGAGCCCGAGAGCGGCCATCGAGGGGAACGTCGTCGAGATGGCGAAGTTGGCCAGCCATTGCGCGGCCGCCGCGAGGCCGAGGGCGGCCCCCCGAATCCTGTTGTTGAACATCTCCCCGAGCAACACCCACACCGCGGGGCCCCACGACATGCCGAAGAAGACCACGAAGGCGTTGGCCGCGACCAGCGCCACCACGCCGGCGGTGTCACCGAGCACGGGCTCCCCGTCCACGAGCGGCGCCTGGCTGAAGACATAACACATCGTGCCGAGGCTCAGCGTCATGCCGGTCGAGCCCACCATCAGCAGGATTCGCCGCCCGATCCGGTCGATCAGGGCGATGGCCACGATGGTGACGGCGATGTTGGTGATCGAGGTGATCACTGTCTGGGTGAGCGCGTCTTCCTCGGTGAAGCCGACGGCCTGCCACAGCGTCGAGGAGTAGTAAAAGATGACGTTGATGCCGACGAACTGCTGGAAGACTGAAAGTGCGATGCCGATCCACACGATCGGCAGCAAGCCACCGCCGGGCTTTTTCAGGTCGCCCAGCGAGAAGTGCTTGTCGCGGCGCATCGTCCGCTTGATCTCCTTGATCCGGTCATCGACACCGCGGGTAAGGACCAGGCCGAGAATCTCGCGAGCCTTGGACTCCTTGCCGAGTGCCATCAGGTAGCGCGGGGACTCGGGGATCGTGGTGGCCAGGACGCCGTAGGCCACGGCGGGCAGGATCTCGGCGAGGAACATCCAGCGCCACGCCTCGAGGCCGAACCACAGCGTCTGCCCCGAGCCGCCGGCCGCGCCGGCCAGGGCGTAGTCGGAGAGCAGCGCGACGAAGATGCCGGTGACGATGGCCATCTGCTGCAGCGAACCCATCTGGCCGCGGATCTTGGCCGGGCTGATCTCGGCGATGTACGCCGGAGCGATCACCGAGGCGGCGCCCACGCCGATGCCGCCGACGACTCGCCACAAGATCATGTCGATCGGGCCGAACGCCAGGCCTGAACCAATCGCGGAGATCGTGAAGAGCGCCGAGGCGATGAACATGACCTTGAGACGGCCGATCTTGTCGGCCAACCGGCCCGCGCCATAGGCGCCCGCCATGCAGCCAAGCAAGGCAGAGGAGACCACGAACCCGGTCAGGGCGGCGCCCATGGCGAAGTCGTCGCGCATCGCGCCGACGGCACCGTTGATCACGGCGGTGTCGAAGCCGAACAGGAAGCCGCCCAGCGCGGCGACGGAGGCCAGCTGGACGACCTTGGTGGTGTTGTATCCGGTGCCGCGCGCGGCACCACTGGTCTCAATGGCCATGGGCCCTCCCGGAAGTAGACGTAAGGGGCATCACACTAGGCATCGCGTCCCGTCCCCACCCGGTGCGGGGTTCCCCAGACCGCGGCTCGACCTCACCACCAGCGCCCTCGCGCCGCCAGGCTCGACTGGGCTGCTCCGAGCTGGACCTGAGCGCGGGCCGGGTCCCAGCGCGGGTCGGGTCCCGCCGCACGCCCGGGTGGTCACCGGCGACGATCCGGTCGTCACCGTTGCGCACGTCCCGATTCGGGATCCCGCTACGGTCACGCTCCGCGTGACGATCGCCAATTGGGACTGCAGTGGGCTAACGGCCGCGCTAGTCGGTGGGCTCCCCTTGCGGGAAACGCGGCGCTGTCAGTGGCGGCGCGTGCTTGGAAGACGCTTGACAACAGGCCCGTAACGACAGCC
>JBBQQJ010000302.1:0-2392 GCA_038216165.1 Gemmatimonadales bacterium
GGTGCGGGACGATGCCGCGGCAGCGCTGGCCGCCCTGCGCACGCGCGGGTGGCGCACCGAGCTGCTCTCTGGCGATGCCGGCCCCGTGGCGATGGCGGTCGGCGCGGCGCTCGGCTTTGCTCCCGAGGACATCATCGCCGAAGCCACGCCCGAGCAGAAGCAGGCAGTGGTGCGCGCGCGGCAGGCAGCGGGACGGGGTCCGGTGGTGATGGTGGGTGACGGCGTGAACGACGCTGCGGCCATCGCGACGGCAGATGTCGGCATCGGCGTGCATGGGGGGGCGGAGGCGTCGCTCGCCAGCGCCGGGGCCTACCTCACCGTGCCGGGTGTCACCCCGCTGGTGACCCTGGTCGACGGCAGCGCGCGCACCCTCCGTGTGATCCACCGCAACATCGCCTTCGCGCTGCTCTACAACGTGGTGGGGGTGGCGCTGGCGATGCTCGGCGTCCTCTCGCCGCTCGTGGCGGCGGTGATGATGCCGGCCTCCTCGCTGACCGTCGTGCTGGGCAGCTGGTGGGGCCGGACCTTCGTGGCCGGCCCGCCAGCGGTCGACCCGGGGCAGCTCCTCCCCGCCGCCGGGCGGATGGCAGCATGAGCGTCCTCTTCATCGTCGTGCCACTGGCGATTCTGCTCGTGGCGGTGGCGGTCGGCGCGTACGTCTGGTCCGCGCGCGCCGGCCAGTTCGACGACCTCGACACACCCGCGGTGCGGATGCTGCACGATGATGATGGGTCGTAGGTCGTAGGTCGTGAGCGGTGTGATCCCTCGTCCCTCGCTGTGCGCGGGACGAGGGATCCAGCCAATCGTCGGTCGGATCTTCACTCCCGGCCGCGGAATCGATCCAATGTGCGCCGGTCCTTCTTGCTCGGTTTGCCCTTCTCGAACTCGAAGACGGGCGCCACGCGCAGGAGCTCGCGCTGCCGCTCGCGGGCGGCCAGCGAGGCCGGGGTCTCCGTGAACAGCGTGGCCGCCTGGGTGGCGCTCCCCCGACGCTCGGCGAGGGCGGTCACCTCCACCACGTGCTCGTAGGGCGGGAGGCGGATGCGCACCAGGTCGCCGACGCGCACCCCGCGGGCCGGCTTCACCGGTTCGCCGTTGATCTCCACCTTGCCGCCCAGCACGGCATCGGTGGCCGCGGAACGGGTCTTGAAGAAGCGCGCGGCCCAGAGCCACTTGTCGAGGCGCACCGTGGCGTCGGTCATCGCGTGCCCGCCGGCGCGAAGCCGAGCGCGCCATTGAGCCAGCGGACCATCGGGGCCACCGCGAGCAGGTCGCGCTCCAACTCCCGGAGCAGGTGCGGCGACGTCATCACGTCATCGGCCACCGGCCGGGAGACCGTGTACGACTTGTAGCGCATCCATGCGGCGGCGGGGTGGGTGGGGTCGACGCCGCGGGGCATGCGCACCAGCATCGCCTCCTCGCTGAGCGCGCCGTAGCGCCGGCGAAATGCGGGCGTCTCGACGAGGGCCGCAAACTCTGCGTGCTCCTCCAGCAGCCGCTCCCGGATCAGGTCGAGCGCGGGCTTCGGCGGCATCCAGATGCCCGCGGCCACGAGTGACGCACCGGGCTCGAGGTGCACGTAGACGCCGGCCCCACCATGGGCGACGCTGCCCACCCCCCGGCCGGCATCGCGGTGATACAGCCAGGCCGCGGCGTGCGTCTTGTAGGGCGACTTGTCGCGCGAGAAGCGGACGTCCCGATGGATCCGGAACATCGAGCGCTTGGGGTCGGCTACCAGCTCCGGGATCGTCCCGGCCAGCTGCACGTCGATCTCCTCGAGGAAGGCGCGCATGGGCACGCGGAGATATTGCTCGTACGCCGCGCGGTGCTCCTCGAACCACTCCCGCCGGTTGTGGCGCCGCAGGCCCCGCAGGAACCGCAAGGCGGCGGGGGGGAAGCCGTCGAACGTGGTGGGGGCGATGGGGCGGGCGGTGGCCATGACGATTGCTCCGGTGTGGTCACACGAGGGGCGACCCGACCATATTACACGCCTCTTGCCAGACTCCACACCACCCCCCGACACGTTGGGCGCCCGCACCGGCGAGTTTCCGGTGACTGCGCCCTCGCCGCCGCCCGGCGCGCTGGATCGGCTGCCGCTGCCGGGGCCCCGCGCCCTCCTGCTTGTGGCGCTGGTGGGGCGGTTGATGCTGCTCGCGCTCGTGCTCGCCCGATCAACTGGGGCCGGCACCGGCATCGAGCTCGGGCGGTGGGTGGTCGGGGCGGTGTTGTTGGTGACCCTCCTCGCCACCGCCTGGCTGGTGTTGGATCTGAGCGCGCGCCGTCTGCCCGGGGCCACCGCGCTCTTCGTACAGGCGGTGGTCGACGTATTGGTGGTCACCACGCTCGTCGCCTTCGTGGGGGGCGAGACGACCCCGCTGGCGGCACTGTACGT
>JBBQQJ010000303.1:0-2381 GCA_038216165.1 Gemmatimonadales bacterium
GCAGCGCGGCTCGATGCGTCTCGTCGAGGTGGTCACGTCCAGCCCCAGTCCGTTCGCCGCCACCATGCTGTTCCGCTACACGGGCGCCCAGATCTATGAGGGCGATTCGCCCCTGGCTGAGCGACGCGCGGCAATGCTGTCCATGGATCCCGCGCTGCTGGCATCGGTACTGGGCACCGTCGATCTCCGGGAACTGCTTGATCCCGCGGTGATCGCGGCTGTGGAGTCCGAACTCCAGCACCGTGCCGGATCCGACAACGCGACGGACCGCCGGGTCCGGACCGCTGACGCCCTCGCAGATCTGCCCCGCATGCTCGGCCCCATCCCGCTGGAGGAGTTGCCCGCCCATCTCGACGAAGAACTTGGCGTCCAGCTGCCCGGCCTGCTCACGTCGCTGGGCAAGAGGGTGCACCTCCTGCAACTGGCGGGACGTGAACATCTCGTGGCCGCCTCAGATCTGGGGCTCCTGCGTGACGCCCTCGGCATCCCGATCCCGGCGGGCGCCCCGGCAGCCGACGACACCCCCGGCCGGGATCCCGTGACCCAGCTGATGGCCCGGTACGCCAGGACGCACGCCCCGTTTGCCGTGGGTCAGGTGGCCGCCGCCTTCGGACTCGGCACAGCCACGGCCCTGGTGGTACTGGAGCGCGAGGTGGCTGCCCGACGTCTGGTGGAGGGCCACTTCACCCCCGGTCGCGAGGGCGTGGAGTTCTGCGATCCGGAGGTGCTGCGACGCATCCGAACCCGGTGCCTGGCGCTCGCCCGCTCCCAGGTGCAACCCGTTTCAGCCTCTGCCTACGCCCGATTCCTCGCAGATTGGCACCAGGTCAGTGACCCGCCTGACTCGAGCCCCGACGAGGTGCTCATCACACTGCAGAGACTCGCCGGTGCAGCACTGCCTGCCAGCGCGTGGGAGACGCATATCCTCCCCTCACGGTTGCGCGGCTACCAGAGCGCCCATCTGGACGAACTGATAGCCGAGGGCGAGGTGATCATCCGGATCAGAGGAAGCGTTGGGCCAAACGATCCCCTCATCGCGCTCGTCCCACGCGATGACCTCGACCTGCTCGCACCGGCTGACCCGGTGTCCGATGAGGAGGCAACGCACCTCGCTTCCGACCTTCGGGACGCGGGCGGGCTGTTCTCGGAGTTGCGGGCGTTGCGTCAGGCGTCCGAACCGGGACTGAGTTCTGCCGCCCTTGCCGAGGAGATGTGGCGCACGGCGGAGCTGGGTCTGGTGGCACCCGCATCCATGGCGCCGGTGCGAGCTCGTATCGGCGGTCCCACCAAAGGTGCCCACAAAGCTGCCCGCGCAACGCCCCGTCGGCGGACGCGGCTCCCCCGCCCCGGCCGGTCACTCCTGTCACGCACGGGCAGCATCGGTGGCCCGCCACAGGTAGCTGGCCGGTGGTATCCCGTGGTGGACCCGCCGGTTTCGCTGGCAGAACAGGCGATCGCGCAGGTGTCCGCCTGGTTGGAACGCTTCGGTGTGATCACCCGCGGCGCCGTGGCCGGTGACGGGTTCAGCGGCGGGTTCGCTGCCGCATACCGCGTGTTGGCCGAGCTCGAGTCAGCTGGCAAGGTGCTGCGCGGCTCTGTGGTGGACGGGCTGGGCGGGTCTCAGTTCGCGACATCAGCCACCATCGATCAGGTGCGTGACTTCACGGACAGCCCCGATGAGACCCCTTGGCCCTCCGGAACGGCTGATCCCGCAGTCGTGGTGCTGTCCGCAGTGGATCCTGCCAACCCGTACGGCAACGTGCTGCCCTGGCCCGAGCACCCCACTGCCAGACCATCGCGCGCTGCCGGCGCCCTCGTCGTCCTGGCCGACGGCGTGTGCCTCGCCCACATCAGCCGTGGCGGGCGCCGATTGACCCTCTATCCGCCCACCTCGCCGCAGGCGCCCTCGCGACCTGAGGTGGCGGCCACGGTCACAGCGGTGTTGCACCGAGCAGCCGTCAATGGTCGCCTCTCGCGGGTGCGGATCGAGGAGGTCGACGGCGAACGCGTCGGCGCCACGGACCTGATGGAGACCATGCGGGGCGCCGGAGCACGTGTGTCGCCCCAGGGCATCGTTATCGAGGGCAGCAATGCCCGAGGGTGACACAGTCCATCGCCTCGCCGAGCGCATGGCCGGGCTCACGGGCAGGCTGATCACCTCGTCGGACTTTCGCGTCCCCCACCTCGCCACGGCGAGCCTGACCGGGCGTCGAATCGAGCGGGTGTGGGCCTGGGGCAAAAACCTGTACTGGGACTGCACGGGCAGCGACGGCAGCACCCGGGTCCTCCACACCCACCTGCGCATGGAGGGCATCTGGAACATCCATCCCGCGGGTACCAGGTGGCGTTCAGCGGGTCACACCGCCCGGATCGTGGTGCGG
>JBBQQJ010000304.1:0-2337 GCA_038216165.1 Gemmatimonadales bacterium
TTCTCCACAAGGGTTCGTGGCCTCGTACGCGCCCAGATGCGGCACGGGGTTGTAGCGGTTCGCCTCGTCGATGAAGAACACACCCGGCTCGCCAGTGCGCCATGCGCCGAGCACCATCCGGTCCCACACCTCGCGCGCGTCGAGCTCGCCGACGAGGCGGTCGGTGCGGGGGTCGACCAGGCGGTACGTCTCGCCCGCCGCCAGCGCCGCCATGAAGGCGTCGGTGACCCCGACCGAGATGTTGAAGTTGGTGATCTTGGTCGTGTCGTCCTTGCAGGCGATGAAGTCGAGGATGTCCGGATGGTCGACCCGGAGGATCCCCATATTCGCGCCACGACGGGTGCCGCCCTGCTTGACCACGTCAGTCGAGGAGTCATAGAGCGACATGAACGAGATCGGCCCGCTCGCCACGCCCATGGTGGAGCGCACGATGTCGTTCTTGGGCCGCAGCCGCGAGAAGGAGAAGCCGGTGCCCCCCCCCGACTGGTGCACCAGCGCCATCGCCCGGAGGGTGTCATAGATCCCCGAGTGTCCGTTCGACAGGGTGTCGTCCACCGGCAGGACGAAGCACGCCGACAGCTGCCCGAGCGGGCGGCCGGCATTCATCAGGGTCGGGGAGTTCGGCATGAACAGCCGCTTGGCCATCACGTCGTAGAACGCCTCGGCCAGGGCATGCACGGCGCCCGCCGACGCCCCGTAGGTCGCGTCCGGTGCGGCGATCGTCGTGGCCACCCGCCAGAACAGATCCTCGGCCCGCTCGACCGGCTTGCCGCTCTCGTTCTTGAGGAGGTAGCGCTTCTCGAGTACGGTCGTGGCGTTGGGGGACAAGTCGACTGCGCCCCGTGATGGTGACGGTTCCATGCGGCCTCGTGTATGGTCTCAGAAAGGTGGAGCAAGGGTGCCCTCCCGCCGGGCCGGCTGAACCGGTGCGGCCGGGGCAAAGCCAAGGAAGAGCAAGCTACGGGTCAGGGCCGAGGGGAGCAACCGGGCGGTGAGGGTAGGCGGGACGGGGCAATGGAGAATCCACAGCACAAATCCGCCACATACCTGACTTTTCCACAATTACCGGACCACGGTCAACCCCCGGCGCCGCACCACGGACCGTCCCGCCGAGCGGATCACCAGCTCCAGCGCGTAGTTCCCGGGGGGCACCTGCCCCAACCCCAGCCCCCGACGCAGCCGCAACGTCCCGCCCACCACCGTGAGTTCTTCCCGCAGGGCGATCGCCTCGCTGCGCCGACCGAGCAGGGCGGCCAGCCCCCGCCGCTCGCGCGCCAAGGTGAGCTCCACCTGGACGGGGCGCCCCTCCGCAATCCCATACCCCTCGGCGTACACCATCACGGTGTCGCCCACGCTGTAGATCCCTCCCGCATCCAGCCACGCGGTGTCCGCCGGGGTGGCGACCCACGGGAGCGAGCGTGCTTCCCGACCGATCAGGAGTGCCGACACCTCCAACCGGCGACCCCGCACCTGGGGGGCGACGATGGAATCCACGGGATAGACCACCCCCAGCCCTTCGTCGGCTTCCACGCCGTAGCGGATGCGCAGCAGGCCGGGTGAGACCGGCACCTCCGCCCGCGCGGCCACGAGGCGCGCCGAGGGGCCGGGGACGGGGACGTGCTGGATGGTGTCCAGAGTGGCCACCACCTGCCCGTCCTGACCAATCACCACAGCGCGGACGCGCATCGACAGCGAGGTGCGCCCGGTGCGCGCGGCGAGGCGGCGCAGCGAGTCGGCGTCGACGGCGTAGACCAGATGCGCCAGCGGCCTGCCGTCGCGTTCACCCGCGGCGAGCCATTGAGCCCGGCCCGTGAGGACGCCCGCGTACTGGCGTTCCCACCCACTGCTCTCGGTGGCGATGGTGATGCTCGCGCGCCCGTTGCGGCGCACTTCCTCCCGGACCCATTCCGCCGTGTAGCTGCCGGCCCGGATCAGCCGGTCGAGGCCGGGCAGTTCATGCGCCCGCGCCTCGAGTTGCCAGAGCGGGACGTCCAGGACCGTGGGTGTCTCGACGACGCGAAAGTCCTGCGGGTCGTCCCGGGCCACGAAGTGCAGCACGAGGTTGCCGTCGGGGCGATCGTAGCGCCAGCTCTCGTTGCCGAAGGCGCGGCGCCCGGGGGCCCGGAAGTACTCCGATCGCGGCCACTCGATGCGCAACGTCGGCGCCCCGTGGCGGATCCAGATCACGCCACGATCATCGAGCTCGGGGTCGCCGCTCTGGTAAATCTCCATGCCCCACCGATACCTGCGGCGGAACGGCGGAAGGCGGAAGTCGCGTCGTGCCACATCCCAGCGACGAAAGTGCTCGGCGAGACGATCCACCGGGTCACGCAGGTC
>JBBQQJ010000305.1:0-2324 GCA_038216165.1 Gemmatimonadales bacterium
CTCCTATCACCACCTCTGGGAGGTGGCGATCGCGTATCCGATGCTGGGGGTCGTGGTCGGCGTAGTGAGCGCGTGGTTCATCCGCACCTATTTCCGCTACCAGCGCACCGAGGTGACCGCAACGCGCGCGGCCGCGGGCGGGATGCTGATCGGCCTCATGGTGGCGGCGTCGGGCGGGCTGCTCGTGGGAACCGGTCACCTTGCGATTCCGCTCGATGTCTTCGGCACGATGGCATGGTGGGCCATCGCGCTGTTGGCGCTCGGCAAAATCGTGGCAACCGCGCTCTCCCTGGGATGGGGCGGGTCCGGCGGCGTCTTCACGCCGTCGCTGTACGTCGGTGCGGCGACTGGTGGCGCCTTCGGGGCGGGGCTGCGTTCGGTCCTTCCGGGGATGGGCGTGCAGCCCGCGGCGTACGGGATCGTGGGGATGGGGGCGATGGTGGCGGCCGCGACCGGTGCGCCGATCACCGGGATCATGATGGTTTTCGAGATGACCGATGACTATGCCCTGATGTTGCCGCTGATGGTCGCGACGGCGGTCGCGATGGTCGTGGTCAAGCGGCTGGAGCCGGACAACCTCTACAGCGGCTGGCTGCGCCGCCGGGGCATCAACCTGGAGCACGGCATCGACCGCGATGTCCTGGCCGGACTGACCGTTGCCGATGCGATCGATCGGGATGCCATGGTGGTGCGGGCCGACGAGCCGGTGCACGCCCTCATCCGCCAGCTCGCCTTCGCCGACCAGACAGTGTATCCCGTGGTCGATCACGACCGCCGCCTCCTCGGCGTTGTCACGCAACGCGGCCTTGGTGCGCTCGCGCGGGATGACGAGTCGCTGGATCAGGCGCTGGTCGCGCGGGACGTCGCCACCGCGACGGAGGCGCTGACACTCGAAATTCCGCTGGTCGAGGTCGTGCGCCGTCTCGGTGCACAGGGCGTGGCGGCGTTCCCGGTGGTCGACGCGGCGAGCAGCCGGGTCCTTGGCACCGTGGGGCGGGCGGGCATCCTTTCCCGCTACGGACGCGCCATGGCCGAGCGCACGAGGTGAACTCGTCGTGCGGTGTACGTATACTTCCACATCAGCTTCACCCCGGCACGACCACTCATCGGAGGATCGCATGGCAATCAGGAAGTCGACTCGGACCGCAGCCGTCCGCACCGCCAGCAAGGCAGTCAAGTCCACGGCAAAGACCGGCGCCTCGGTGGGCGCCGCAGCGATGAAGATGGCAGGGCAGGTGGCGGACAAGGTGTCCGGACGCACCGCACGGCGCGAGAAGGCCACGAAGGTCGCGGTCGCCGTCGCCGGCGTGGCCGCGGCCGTCGCCGCTGGCGTCGCGGTGCGCAATGCCAGCAAGGCCAGCAAGGGAAAGAAGACCGCGAAGATCGTCAAGGCGGCGAAGAAGTCGGTGAAGTCGGCGAAGACCAGCGCTCGCGCGCGGATCGCAAAGGCGTCCAAGGCCGTCACGGGCAAGCGCACCACCAAGCGCGCCAAGGTCGCCTCGAAGAGCACCGCGAAGCGCACCAGGAGCACCGCCAAGCGCAGCCGTTGATCGTTGATCCGAGGCCGCTGGCACGCCACCGTGCCAGCGGGACCGGATCGCCCAGTCGACGCCGCGTCGGCACCCCGCTCCCGTTTCGCCCATGAGCGCCTTTCACCTCATCGCGTCACTGGTGACGGTTGCGGCGTTCCTCGCGTGGGCCAACTACCGGTTCATCCGCCTGCCGATGACCATCGGATTGATGGTGCTCTCGCTCGCCTGCTCGGTGCTCATCGTCGCGGCCGGACATTTCGGGTTCGCCCCGATCGCCGATCTGTCCCACGTCATCCGGGCAATCGATTTCGATGAAACCGTCCTCGACGGCATGCTCGGCGCCCTTCTCTTCGCGGGCGCGCTGCACCTCGACCTCGGACGCCTGATCGCCCACCGGGGTCTTGTGTTGGCCCTGGCGACGGGGAGCGTGCTGCTCACCACGCTGATCGTCGGTGTGGTGGGGCACCAGCTCTTCGCCATGATCGGACTCGCGATCCCGCTGCCATGGATGCTCGTCTTCGGGGCGCTCATCGCGCCGACCGATCCGATCGCGGTCGGTGCGATCCTCCGCCGCGTCGGGGTTCCCAAGGAACTCGAGACCGTCATCACGGGTGAGTCCCTCTTCAACGACGGCGTGGGCGTTGTCCTGTTCATCCTGTTGGTGGAGTTGCTGGGAGGGGAGGCGATCACGGCAGCGGTAGTCGCCAAATTGGTCGCGGTGGAGGTGCTCGGCGGTCTGCTGTACGGCGCCGTGATGGGATACATCGTCTACCGAATGCTGCGGGCCGTCGA
>JBBQQJ010000306.1:0-2319 GCA_038216165.1 Gemmatimonadales bacterium
TCGCTGGAAACCGGGCGGCTCGTCTTCACCCCGTCACCAGAGTACACCGCCACCGGTCGGCAGGCGATCGGCCTCGACCGCGTGCTCGGCCACGCGCTACGTGCCACCCGCCGCGGTACCAACTTCCTCGCTTGGTCGCGCTTCCCGGTGGCGACCACCGAGGCGGTGGGCGATTCGCTGCGGGTGCGGCTCAGTGATGTACGGTATGGCAGCGGCCGCAGCGCGAGCTGGGCCACGGTCGAGGTGATGGTTCCGGCCCCGTAGGGCGCATGGTTTTTGCGGGACGTGGCAGGTGATGCCTCTTTCCGCCGAGCTGTTGCGTCTCCAGGACACCCTCACCGGGCGATTCGTCATCGAGCGGGAACTGGGCCGCGGCGGCATGGGCAGCGTTTGGCTCGCCCGCGACCTCCGCCTCGATCGTCCGGTCGCCTTGAAGGTGCTCCACCCGGCATTGGCTGTCGACCCGGCCGCCCGCGCCCGGTTTCTGGCCGAGGCCCGGACGGCGGCCCGCCTGGCCCATCCCAACATCGTGCCGATCTATGGCGTCGAGACCGTCGGCGAGACGGTGTTCCTCGTGATGGCGATGATCGACGGCGAGACGCTCGGGGCCCGGATCCGCCAGCGCGGCCCCCTCGCGCCGGAGACGGCGGAGCAGGTGGTGCGGGAAGTCGCCTGGGCCTTGGGCTATGCCCATGCGCATGGCATCGTGCACCGCGACCTGACCCCCGAGAACGTCCTGCTGGAGCGCGGCACCGGTCGCGCGCTGCTGGCCGACTTCGGCCTCGCGCGCCCTGCCACATCCGCCGATGCCACCACCTTCGGGACGCCGGGCTACCTCGCCCCTGAAGTGATCCGTGGTGACCCGGCCACCCCAGCGAGCGACCTGTATGCGCTTGGCGCCGTGGCCTGGCTCGCGCTCGCTGGTACCCCGCCGTTCTCCGGAACGACGCCTGGGGAGCTGCTTGCCAAGCACCTCGTGCAGCCGCTGCCCGCCCTCGCCACACTGGCGCATGGCGCCTCCAGGCGCCTCGTGGCGGCCGTGACTGCTTGTTTGGCCAAGGACGCCAGCGAGCGCCCGGCCGATGTCCCTGCGCTGCTGGCGGAACTCGAGCGCGCCCCCGAGCCGGTGGCGATCGCGCCGGCGCTCCACGAGTGGTTCACGCGCTGGGAGCGAGTCCGCCCCATCTACGCCATCGTGACCCCGGTGCTGGGTGTCCAGCTGTGGGTCCTCGTGGAGCGCTACTTCGCTCAGGGTGGGGCCGGCTTGCTGGCGGCCGCCACGGTCAGCTCCATCCTTGCCACGACCGTGGTGCCGCTCGCGGGGCACCTCCTCGCGGAGTTCGTGGCGCTGCGGCGACTGGCGGCGCGCGGTTTCGAAATCGGCGACATCCGGGCCGCATGGCACCATTGGACGGCGGCCCTCCAGCGACGGCAGTCGCGCGAGGGACTCCGTCCGCTCGCCAACCGCGTGGTGTTCGACCTGACGGTGGTGGGGGGCGTCACCATCGCCGCGGGCGTGCTCGGCGGGGCGCTCGTACTCCCCCTGCTGCTCGACCCGGTGGAGCTGTTCTGGACCCGTGGCGCGCTGATGGCCTACGGCAGTTGGGTCTTCCTCCTCACCACCGCCGGACTCGGTGTGGGCTTCGTGGCGCCGGGGGTCCGCGTGGCGGCCACCGGGCGACTGCGCAGCGTGATGGGAAGGTTGTGGCAGGGTCCGGTGGGGGGGGCACTCGCGCGCATTGCCGCCTGGCGGCAATCCCGCCGCCTGGCCGCCAGCTCCACCCTCCACCGAAACACCGAGCTGGTCCTTGGCCTGGCCATCACCGATCTCTGGCACGCCCTCCCCGAGGAGGCCCGCACGCCACTTGGTGACGTCCCGGCCATGGCGGGCGCGCTGCAACACGGCGCAGAGGAGTTGCGTGCGATGGCACTGCGCGTGCGCGAGGCGCGGGTGGCCCTCACGGCGGATGACACCGAGCACGCCAACGCACTTGAGGACGCGGAGGCGGCGCTCCTGCTCCGGCACCGCGAGGCGATCGGTGCACTCGAGCGGCTCCGCCTGCAGCTCCTGCGGACCGTCGCCCGCCCCGAGGCGATGGGTGACCTCGCCGCCGAGGTGGCGACGGCGCGGGTGGCCGAGGCCCGGCTGCTCGATGCGATCGCGGGCGTCGAGATGGTCCGACGCCTCCTCGGACGTGCACCTCGGACGCGCGCCGCGCACGACACGCCCCCCCCCACGCCGGTGGCCGCATGAACGCGCCGCTGGATGCGGACGCCCTCGCGCTGCAGGCGGCGGTCGCCGGGCAGTGGTCGCTGGAG
>JBBQQJ010000307.1:0-2282 GCA_038216165.1 Gemmatimonadales bacterium
GCTCCAGATCGGGACGCCCAGTTTCGAGGCGATTGCCGGGGCGGCCGCTGCGGTCGAGTGGCTCGCCACCCTCGCCGGTGAGGGGGGGGGACTCCGGTCGTGCCTCGTCGCGAGCTATGCGGTACTGGCCGAGCGGGAGGCCGACCTCTTCGCCCGCCTCTGGGACGGGCTCGGGCGCCTCGCGGGCGTCCGGCGGTACGGGCCGCCACCCGGACCGGACCGGACCGCAACCGTGAGCATCACGGTCGGTGCGCGCCCCGCGGCGGAGGTGGCCGGCGTGCTGGCCGCGCAGGCGGGGTGCTTCGCGTCCCACGGCGACTTCTACGCGATGACGGCCGCCGAGCGGCTCGGTGTGCGTGACCAGGGATTGCTGCGATTGGGGCTGGCCGCCTACTCGACCGCCGACGAAGTCGATCGCGTCGTGGCCGGGCTCGACGCGCGGGCCTAGGCGGAGGGCTCGACCCCCGCCGCATCCTCCGGCGAGATCAGGGCGATGTCGTCCGCGTCGATCCCCACGGCATTGTCGGGACCGGGCCGGATGCCGAAGTGGGCATCGGCGATGGCGGTGATCCACTCACGGTCAGCGCCGCCCGCGCGCCGGAGCGCCTCGCGCCGCACCGTCTTGCTGCGCAGGATCGCCGCCTCGCCGTTCGGGTCGGTGAGCAGGACGCGCGAGGTGTCGTCGTTGAGCACGTCACGGATGTGCGAGGTCGCCAGTGTGAGGTGCTGCTCGATGAGCTCGTCGGTGATGTCCCACCGACTCTGGTCGGCCGCGACCTGCATCCCCACCTGCCAAGGCCGTGAGTCCGTGAGGCGCACCATGCCGCGGAAGAAGCGGCGATTCGTCCGCACCGAGAAAATCGTCGGGGAGAGCACGCGCTCCAGGTGCGCGTCGGCCGGCCGGTGGTCCATCCGGATCAGTTCGCGCGCCGCACGCGGTACCGCATCACCCAGGGCGGTCTCCACCCGCGACTCCCAGTAAGTATGCCCCATGTTGCGGGTGCTGCTCGTGACCACGAGCTGCCGCGGCACGAAATGGTTGTGCGCCACCACGTCGGCCGCCAAATGGGCGAGGTACCCGAGACCGAAGGCCTGCAGGGCGTCGGTCGGGGCCAGCTCGCGCACCTCCCGCCCGACGTGCCACGCATGGCAGTGTCGGTCCGCGGGGGCGTACTTCTTGGCCAACGTGGTGTCGGCGGCGATCGAGCCGTAGAGAAAGTCGTAGGGGAAGGCCCGCAACAGGTCGGCAATCGAGGGCACGAGCAGCTGCAAGGAGCCAAGGATCCGTTCGCCCAGGACCACGTGCGTCCCCGGGGTCCAGGCGTGGAGGGTGTCGGGCAGGGCCAATCCGAGCGCGGCAACCAGCACCAGCGCCGCGAGGATCACTCGCGACCCCGGCGCCCCGGCACCACCAGCCGCCGCAATTGGCCGATCATTCCCGTGCCGGTGCGCGCGGTCCGGAGCGCACTCGTCAGGTCCAGCGCGGTCTCCTCGACCTCCTCCTGGACCACTTCGAGCAGCGCGTCGAAGTCCCCCAGCCGGTTCCGCGCGCGGCGCGACGCCTTCTCGACGTCCTTCCGGAGACGCCGGGTGGTGTCGATGATTTCGTGCGCCTCCTCCTTCACCATCTCGGTCACCTCGGCGGCGCCCTCACCCATCCGATTGAGCGAGCGGAGAGCCGGTCCGAGCTCATTGCGCAGCTCGGACAGCTCTTCGGCCAACTGCCCGCTCTTCATCGCAAGTTGGCGCCCGGCGATCAGAACGCCGACGACCACCCCCAGCACGCAGAACGCGATGACAAGCAGCGAGATGGCAACGGTGGGACCTACCCATGTGGACATGCTGTGCCTCCTGGAGCAGCGGGACTCCCCGTAAAGTAACCCGCGAGCCGCGGTGGCTTGCGGTGTCCGCTGCGCCACGAGAGGTTTCAGCATGCCTCCTCGCTTCGTCGTCACCGGGGGTGGTCGCCTCAACGGCACCATCCGCCCCGCCGGCAACAAGAACGCCGCCCTCCCCGTGATCGCCGCCACCCTGCTGGCTGATGGGCCGGTGGAACTGGCCAACATTCCCCGCATCCGGGATGTCGAGACGCTGCTCGAAATCCTCGCCGACCTCGGGGCGAGTGTCACCTGGGGCGAGCACGGGGCGCTCACCGTCGACACGCGCGGCGTCCGACCCAAGCCGCTTGATCCCGTGCTCTGCGCCCGGATCCGTGCGTCGATCCTGCTTGCCGGCCCCCTGCTCGCCCGCTTCGGTTCGGTGGTCCTCCCTCCGCCCGGCGG
>JBBQQJ010000308.1:0-2253 GCA_038216165.1 Gemmatimonadales bacterium
GGAAACGGCGCGCGAACTTGCCTCGGTCCTCGACCGCGCCGACCTGCGTGCCCCGGAGGGGGGGGGAGCTCCCCGACACCGGTGGGCGGCCACCGATGACGTGGAGCGGTTCGGGCGGGTGGGTGCGGTGTTCACGGGGGAGCCGTTGCAGCCGGTGGAACTGGTCGCGTTGGCGGGAGACGCGAGCGTCAGCTGAATTGTTGGAGCGTGGCGCCGTCGGGCGTCAGGGTGGCGTAGCGGTGCCCGTCGAGCCAGGCACCGGGGTTCACGTACCAGCGACCTGGGTCCACCTCGTGCGCTGCCGGATGGTGGGTGTGCCCCATCACGATGGCACCCAACGCGGGCCGGGCCCGGAGGGCCTCACGGGCCCAGGCCGTCTGCCGCGTGGCCGCGGCCGCGACGACCTCGGGGTGGGCATCGCCGAAGGAGAGGTTGTGCCCCATCTTGTCGGCGAGCCAGAAGCCGAGGTCGGGCGGGAGCAGCCGATAGGTGGCGATGACCGCGGGCATGCTGGTGAGCTGGTGCATCCACTTGGCCCCCGGCCGCTCTTCGTGCAGCCCGTCGCCGTGGATGGCGAGGACCGTGCGCCCGGTGGCCTCAAGCTCGAGCTGGTGCGGGTCGAACCGGATCCCCGCGTCTCGCTCCCAGAAGGAGTCACCCCAGCGGTCATGGTTGCCGCCAATCATCCACACCGGCACCCGACGGGTCAGGTGGGCGAGCGCAGCGGCCACGCGGAAGTTGCGCCGGGGGATCAGGCGCTTGTAGCTGAACCAGTAATCGAACAGGTCGCCTGCCAGGAGGAGTGCATCGCCGGCACGGGGGACCTGCTCGAGGAAATCCAGCAGCGCCTCCTCGTCGGAACGGGGGGCGGCCCCGAGATGGGCATCGGCAACGACGAGCAGGCGGTCGGCAGGCACGGCGCGAAAGGTGGAGCATGGAACCGAGCGAGGCAACCGGCATCACGACGATCCACCGCCGCGTGGATTACTCCGAGACAGATCAGATGGGGGTGGTCTACCACGCCCGGTACCTTGTCTGGCTTGACGTGGCCCGCACCGAGCACCTGCGCACGACCGGCATCAGCTATCGGGAACTGGAAACCCTTGGTCTCCGGCTGGTCGTGAGCGAGCTGGCGATGCGTTACCGGCAGGCCGCCCGGTACGACGATCCGGTTCGGGTGGTGACCTGGGTGCGTGAGGTCGCCTCCCGGCGCGTCTCCTTTGGGTACGCGGTGGAGCATGCCGACACCGACACGCTGCTCGCCACCGCCTCGACCGACCTGCTCGTGCTGGATGCCAACTTCGCCTTCGCCCGCCTCCCCTCGCAGGTGGCGGCGCGACTGATCGCCATTCCCGACCCGGTGCGCCTGTGACCCGACCTTTGCTCTGCACACTCGTCCTGCTCCTCGGTGGCGCGGACCGCATGCCAGCGCAGGACGCTGGCCTCGTCGAGGCGCTCGCACCGATCCTGATGGCCGAGGATCGCCGGTCGCTCGACCCGCAACTCTTCGCCCAGGCCATCGAGCACCCCGAGCCGCAGGTCCGCCGGGCGGCGATCATCGCGATCGGGCGCATCGGCGACCCCGATGGTCTGCCCTTCCTGGTGGCCCGCCTCCAGGACCGCGACCAGGGCGTGCTGGCCGACGTGTTCTTCGCGCTGGGGCTCCTCAAGGATCCGCGGGCGGTTGCCCCGGTGCTCGAGCGGCTCCGCTCGGCCGACACGCTGGATGCCGCTGCCGCGGGTGAGGCAGCGATTGCGCTGGCCCGCATCGGCGGCCCCGCCGCCGCGGGTGTCGTCGCCGAGATCATCGGCGGGGGGGGGGATCTTTCCCGGGCGCGACGCGAGCAGATGCTCCTGCCGGCGATGCTTGAGAGCTGGCGGCTCGGGAAGGACGCTCCGGTGAGCGGGCTGGAGGCGTTCATGCGCGACCAGGATGTCTCGCGGCGGTGGCGCGCACTGTACGTGCTCGGTCGCCTCCAGGCACCCTCCGCTGCCGCGGCGCTCGTGGAGGCGTTGCGCGATCGGGTCCCCCTCGTGCGGGAGACGGCCGCGAAGAGCCTGACGCTCCGTTATGCCGACAGCGCGGGCTTGGGGGCCGCCGTGGTGCTCGCCGAGCTGCGCCGGGCCACCGATGACCAGGACCCGGGCGTCCGCATCACTGCCTTGGGCGCCCTGGGGAGCTTCCGTGACTCGGCCTCCGCCAACGCCGCCATCGCGAGACTCAACGACCCCGACCGCAACGTGCGCGTCGCC
>JBBQQJ010000309.1:0-2244 GCA_038216165.1 Gemmatimonadales bacterium
GGAGGTCCTGGCGGATCCGGACGGGGCTGCGGCCACGTCCCGCGCGGGCCGCCACGAAGGCCCGCGCGAAGGCGGCGTCATCCAGCAGGTGCATCTCGAGGAGCCGGGTGATCGCCGCGGCCACCGCCGCCTCGGGATGGCCTTTCCGCTCCAACTTGCGGGCGAGCTCGGCCGCGGCATGGCCGCGCCGCTCCAAGTGCCGGACGCCGGAGCGGAAGGCCGCCTCGTCGTCGGCCCCTGCCTCGAGTCGCGCGAGGGTCTCGGCGCCGATCATCCCACCGACGCGCAAGTCGAGGGCCCGGACCATCTCAGCAGGAATGGTCCAGGCCGGGTGCCCGTCCACCACGACCCGGGTGCTCCCCGGGCGCCGCGCATCGGGCACCAGGCGCTCAATCCTCACGCGTCCTCATCCTCGGCTTCAGGTGCACCCGGTCCCGCAGCGGCCAGAATGCCGAGCCCCTCCTTCACCTTGATCTCGATCTCCGCCAGCAGCACCGGGTTGTCCTTGAGGAAGAGCTTGGCGTTCTCGCGGCCCTGTCCGATCCGCTGGTCACCGTAGGAGTACCACGCACCCGACTTCTGGATGACCCCTGACTCGCTCGCGATGTCGACGACGAGGCTGGTGTGGGAGATCCCCTCGTCAAACATGATGTCGAACTCCGCCTGCTTGAACGGCGGGGCCACCTTGTTCTTCACCACCTTCACGCGCACGTGCGAGCCGATCACGGCGTCGCGCTCCTTGACCGGACCGGTGCGCCGGATGTCGAGCCGCATCGAGGCGTAGAACTTGAGCGCCTTGCCGCCGGTGGTGGTCTCGGGGTTGCCGAACATCACGCCGATCTTCTCGCGGAGCTGGTTGATGAAGATCACCGCGCAGTGGGTCCGGTTGATCGAGCCGGCGAGCTTCCGCAGCGCCTGGCTCATCAGGCGCGCCTGGAGCCCCATGTGCGACTCGCCCATCTCGCCCTCGATCTCGGCCTTCGGCACCAGCGCCGCCACCGAGTCGATCACCACCAGGTCCACGGCGCCCGAGCGCACCAGGATCTCCACGATCTCGAGCGCCTGCTCGCCGGTGTCGGGCTGCGACACGAGGAGGTCGTCGATGTTCACGCCAAGCCGCTTGGCGTACTCGATGTCGAGCGCATGCTCGGCATCGACGTAGGCCGCCACGCCCCCGGCCTTCTGCACGTTGGCCACCACGTGGAGACAGAGCGTGGTCTTGCCGGAACTCTCCGGCCCGTAGATCTCGGTGATCCGGCCCCGGGGCACTCCCCCGATCCCCGTGGCCGCATCGAGATTGATCGCCCCCGTGGAGATCGAGGCCACCTTGTCGCGCGGGGTGTCGGTGCCCATTCGCATGATGGTGCCCTTTCCGATCTGCTTTTCGATCTGGGCGATGGCGAGGTTGAGTGCCTTCTTCTTGTCGGTGTCGGTGGCCATGAGGACCTCAGCAAAGGATAGGGGGACGCACAGGGATGAAAGGGTGTAGCGATTCGATGCACTTTCGAACTCGCCCACAAGCTACTACCGAAACTTACCCGAAGCAAGCCCCTTGGTGTGTAGCATTTTGCTCCATATTGGCACTCCTCAACGCCAACCCGGCCGCCAGGCATCGGCGACATGGTCCACGGTGCCCTCGCCGTCCGGGCGGTCCATGGCGATCACGTCGAAGCGATAGCGATCGCCGGCCTGTCCGTGGCGGAGGATCCAGCTCCACGCGGCCCGCTCGATCGCCCGGCGCTTGCGCGCCCCCACGGCCTCCACCCCGGCCCCGCACCGCGTGGTCTGGCGCAACTTGACCTCCACGAACGCCACCAGGTCGGCCCGGCGGACGATGAGGTCGAGGTCGTGGCGTCCGAGTCGCCACCGGTGCGCCTCGACCCGCCAGCCGCGACGGGTGAGCCACGCGGCGGCGGCCTCCTCCGCGGCGTGGCCGAGACGGTGGCGAGGGTCCCGCCAGGTGGTGGGGTCGGTGCGCATGCCGGGAAGGATGGAACGGTGGGTCCCGGGACGTGGCACCGGATCGTGCGGGGGGGGGCAAATGCAGGCGGGCGCCGCGGCGCCCTAGAGGTACTCGTCGACCTGATGGATCCCGATCAGCACCTCGCGCGGCTTGGAGCCGTTGGGTGGGCCGAGGATGCCGGCATCGTGCAGCTGGTCGATGATCCGGGCGGCGCGGCCGTAGCCGATGCCGAGGCGGCGCTGCAGCAATGAAGTCGAGCCGCCCTGGTGCTGGATGCACGT
>JBBQQJ010000310.1:0-2173 GCA_038216165.1 Gemmatimonadales bacterium
TCGTGGCGGCGGTCTCGACGAGCGCGTCCAGTCCGTCGTCGCCCACGAAGTCCTTGAACCCCACGAGATGCGCCGTCCATGTGGACCCGGTGCGCACCAGCGTGAGGTTCTCGACCCCGCCCTTGCGAAAAGCCTCGTAAAGCGCCGTGGATGTGCCTGTGAGGCCCACCAGCTCGATGCGCAGGTCCTCGCCTTCCCGGCGGGGGGTGAAAGCTATCACGGCCTTCTGGCGTGTCAAGGAGCCCATCATCACCGCGGCCAGCACGGCGTCCTCATGGGACAGGGTGCGCGGCACGTGTGTGATGGTGCTCGCCTCCGCCCCCACGCCCTCGGTCGGGTCGTGCCAGACGCCCACGGCATCCTGCAGGCTGTGGCGGCGGACACCCAGCTCGCGCAGGATGGTGCGCTGCGCCTCACGGAACCGCGCCTGCCGGGCGTTCGCGACGTCCCGCGAGGCTTGGCCCATGGTCCGGCCGGTGCGGTCCTCCGGCGATACCAGCAGGCTGGAGCGGTAGTCGGGGCGCGCCCCGGCGATCGAGCGACCGGTCGCGGTCCACCGGCCGATGGTGTCGCGGGGCTGGTTCACGTCGAACTTGTCAACATCGACCGACACGCTCTTCAGGCGTGCGTGATGCGGGTGAAAGGCAACCTGCTCGCTGCGCCCCATCGCTGCGTCGCTCGCTCAAACGCTTTGCGAGTGGTGGCGGACACGCAGCGCATGAGCGCCGAGCCGAGATGGTTCACGGTAGTTGAGCCCCGATTGGTGGGCGGGGAGCACCCGTGCCCTGGGGCAGACGACGACGCGCACCCGGCGCACCTCCCAGAGGCACTGTCAGACCCCCCAGACATCTTGTACTGAGAAGCCCAGGCACCATCGGTCACCCACGTCCCGGTGACCACCATGAAGAGGACGGCGAGAGATTCGGCTCCGCGACCCGTCCGCCAGACCGTCGTCCGCACCAATGCGGAACCACGGTGGCCCAGCCGGCCGGCGGCCATGTGCCGCACGGAACCATGCGCGAGCGGGACGTCACGTTCATCGCAAGGAGTGCATCATGACCCGCCGAATCCCCCCGGTGCCCACCGTCCACGGGATCGACCTGTCCTTCCGCCCCGCTTCGTACCTTGCCGATCAGGATCCGGTGTCGGCTATCGTTCAGGACATCGCCGGCGCGCATCGTCGCACGGTGGTGCGCGAGGCGCTCACCGGCGCTGATGGTGGCATGTGTGAGCTCGACGACACGCTGCTGGTCGATCGCCTCTCCAACGACCAGCGCATCGCCCTCGGCCAGATCCACCCGTCGCTCATGGGCGGCGAGTATCTACCGGAGCGGTTGGCCGGGGAAATCGAGATCGCACGCGTGACTTTGGACTCAACTACTCGCGACGTGATCAGGCTCTCCGCGCGGCGCCGTCGCCGAGGGTGGGTCTACCGCATGGTCGACGAGTACGACACCACCTTCGAGCTTGCGCAGCAGTCGAGTGTTCGGACGCTCACCCTTGCCCAGCTTGTGCATCTGCTCGACACGGCCGATGGGGACATGCTGGACACGGCGGGTCACGGTGTGGTGATGTGCTGGCCCCGAAGCGCGCATTTGAACGGCACGGATCCCGGGGAGTCTGCCGACTTCGTGTCGGTATCGAGCGAGGTGTATCCGCAACTGGCGGAGTACTATGAGCGTCGCCTGGCGTTGTGGGCGGCGGAGTGGCGCAATGAAGATGAGGAGGGCGCATGACCGCGCCCACGCGCGGTAGGTTAACTCACTCTCTATGAAACGTTGGACAGCTCACCCGTGCACCTCCCGCTTCCCAACCTGACCAAGGGCATTTGAGTGGAAACTGAGCATCAGGCAATCGCGCAGGAACTTCGGCAATCGGTTCTTGCCGCCAAAGAACTGACCAAACGAATGAAGGTGCGTTCACTGCTCACCAAGTTCGGATTCCAGAAGCGCTCCGACGCAAATACGGGTGCGATCACCGAGGCACTGATTACTGCTGGTGTCGTCGTCAATCCAGCGATCATCAGACTGGGATCTGATTGGCAGCTCGACATCGACGATTGGGTCTTTGTGTCGGCTGAAGAGGTGCTCACGCAGCCAGCGCCTCCAGCTGGTCACTCCGAGCTGCCGAGAGGATGGAATGCGGACGGAAGGTTCGACCGGCTGGCATCGCT
>JBBQQJ010000311.1:0-2155 GCA_038216165.1 Gemmatimonadales bacterium
GTCGGCATGATTGCGGTGGTTGCACCCGAGCACGAAGCTGCCGTCTGCGAGGCCGCCACCGTGGCGGGCGTCCCGAACTGGCGGCTGGGCACGGTGCGCCCCGGCGCGCGCCGCGTCGTCTTCGGGGACTGAGCCACCGGCTTCGGCCGAAGGCAGCCATGCCCCCCCTCACCGATCTCGACGCGATGCGTCATGCCCTCACCCTCGCCGAGCGGGGGTGGGGACTGGTGCATCCCAACCCGCTCGTCGGCGCGGTGGTGGTGCGTGACGGCGTGGTCGTGGGCGAGGGGTGGCACGAGGGGTTCGGTGCACCGCACGCCGAACCGGTCGCCCTTGCGGCCGCAGGCCACGCGACGGAAGGTGCCACGCTGTATGTCACCCTCGAACCGTGCGCGCATCACGGCAAGACCCCGCCGTGTGTCGACGCCATTGCGGCGGCCGGGATATCCCGTGTCGTGGTGGCGCTCCGCGACCCGAATCCCGAGGCAGCGGGCGGGATGGCGCGGCTCGCTGCTGCCGGGGTGGCGGTCGAACACGGGCTGCTCGAGGATGCCGCGGCGCGACAGAACGCGCGCTTCCTGCATCAGTTCACCGCACCCACGCGTCCGCTCGTGGCGGTGAAGCTCGCCGTGTCGATGGACGGCATGATTGCCGATGCCGATGGCGCCTCCCGCTGGGTGTCCGGCCCCGAGGCACGGGCCTGGGTGCACTGGGAACGCGCCGGGTGGGCGGCCATCGCGGTGGGCGCGGCCACGGCGGCACGCGACGACGCGCGGCTCACCGTCCGGGGGGCGCTGACGCCGCGCGTGCCACCGCAGCGCGTGATCTTCGACCAGTCGGGCCGACTCGACCTTGCGCATGGGATCTTCCAGGATGCCCCCGACGTTCCCCTCACGGTGGTGCTCGGGCCCCGGAGCGCCGATCGGGCGGCCGCACTCGAGGCCGCCGGCGCGACGGTCCTGGTCACCGACGGCCTGCCGGCCGCGCTCGCGGCCCTGCTCGTGCGCGGGATCGACGCGATGCTGGTCGAGGGCGGGGGGCGCCTCGCCGGCGCGCTGCTGCGGGCCGGATTGGTCGATCGGGTGTATCAGGTGCAGAGCCCGGTGTGGTTGGGCGCGGGCCGGCCGGCCTGGGGTGACCTCGGCGCGGTGGCGATCGCGGCAGCGCCCCGGTGGCACACTGTGGCGCGGCGCGCGCTGGGCGATGACACTCTCCTGGTCCTGGAGCCTTGAGCTGATGTTCACGGGATTGATCGAGATGGTGGGAACGGTGCGCCACGTGCGCGACACGACCGAGGGCCGCGAGCTGGAGATCGCCGCGCCGTGGGCGGACCTCGTGGTGGGCGAAAGCATCGCCGTCAACGGCGCCTGCCTTACGGTCGTGGATCTCACGCCGGGGGGCTTCACCGTGCAGGTCATCGGGACCTCGCGGGAGCGCACCGTGTTCGGGGAGTATATGGCGGGGCATCGCGTGCACCTGGAGCGGGCCATGCGCCTCGGCGACCGCCTCGGTGGCCACCTGGTGCAGGGGCATGTGGACGGCGTCGCCACGGTCACCCGGGTGGTGCAGGACGGGGATGCCTGGTTGATCGAACTCGCCGTGCCGCCCGAGGTGGCGGAGGTGTCGATCCCCCTCGGGTCGATCGCGGTCGACGGCGTCTCGCTCACCGTCAACGCGGTGCCTGCGCCTGGGACAGTCCAGCTGGCCATCATCCCGTTTACCTTGCAACAGACCACGCTCGGCGCGCGACGCCCGGGCGATCGGGTGCACGTGGAAGGGGACCTGGTGGGGAAGCACGTACGGCAGCAGGCGGCAGCATGGCGCACCGCGCGGGGGGAGGGATGACCTTCACCCCGATCGAGCAGGCGCTCGCCGACCTGCGGGCTGGCAAGGTGGTTGTCGTCGTCGATGATGAGGACCGCGAGAACGAGGGAGATCTCGTCTGCGCGGCGGAGGCGGCCACCCCCGAGGTGATCAACTTCATGGCGCAGCATGGCCGCGGGTGGATCTGCCTGACCCTCACACCCGAGGACTGCGATCGCCTCGAGCTGCCGCAGATGGTCTCGCGCAATACCGAATCGATGGCCACCGCGTTCACGGTGACGATCGACGCCGAGCGCCGCTTCGGAGTCACCACCGGCATCTCCGCCGCCGA
>JBBQQJ010000312.1:0-2126 GCA_038216165.1 Gemmatimonadales bacterium
ATGTGTTAAGCACGCCGCCAGCGTTCGTCCTGAGCCAGGATCAAACTCTCCAATGGATTGTCTGACAAGACTCTTCCAAACGCGACCTTCGATACGTGACCGAAATCCCATATCGGTGTCACGTCCGGAATCACTTTATGAATCGGAGTTTGACTCTCCCCACCCTGAGCTCCGGCCCGGGTGGATCAACGAGTCGCCTCGCACATCCATCTTTCCCAATTGCGATTGTCAATCAGCTCCTGCAATCTTCTGGCGTCACAACCAATCCGTGACAGCCTTTGATCTTACTGGGTTCGCTCCGGTTCGTCAAGGCCGCGCAGCACAACCAACCCACCACAAAACCGCGCCCGCCTCTGACTCACCAACCCCCAAAACTCCAGGGGTAGCTCTTAAAGATAACCACGGCCACCGTTCAGCGCAACACCCTGAAAACCCACCGCCCAACGCCACCACCGGTGTCGCGACGACCAACCACCACCCTGCACCGCACGACACCAAGCCGTGCTCCGGGCTTCACCAATACCACCCGGGACGAAACGGGTTCCAAACATGGGCCGTGTAGGAATCGAACCTACAACCTAGCGATTAAGAGTCGCTTTCACTGCCAATTTATCTAACGGCCCGAACACCTGCCCACCCACCCCAGTTGTACCCACCGGGCCCAGCACAACCAAATGGCGCGCCAGGAGGGACTCGAACCCCCGACCCACAGCTTAGAAGGCTGTTGCTCTATCCAGCTGAGCTACTGGCGCTTCATCTCCTCTCGCTGCGGCCTGCCGCTGCTCCCGGCGTCCGCGATCGGGGCGCCCGGATTCGAACCGGGGACCTCCTGCTCCCAAAGCAGGCGCGATACCAGGCTACGCTACGCCCCGTGTCCGAGCCTCGCATTATATCGGCGCCAAACTGACAGGTCAATCCCTCACGCGCCCTGTGACAACTCGCGCACGAGCGCCGCAAATGCACGCGCACGATGCGAGAGCGCAGCCTTCACCTGCGGCGACTGCTCGGCGAACGTGCGACCGTCCCCCTCGATGGGAATGAAGCACGGGTCATAGCCGAACCCGCCCGTGCCGCGCACGCGTGTGGCCACCGTCCCGGCAACCTCGCCACGAACGGTGCGCGCGCGCCCATCGCCGACCACTGCCGCCACGCACACGAAGCGCGCCGTACGATCGGAAACGCCGGCCATGCGTTGCAGCAGATGAGCATTGTTGGCGGCATCCAGCGCGGGCGTGTCACGCACGTCCGCGCCGCTCCACCGCTTGCTGAACACGCCCGGCGCGCCGCCCAGCGCCGCGACTTCAAGTCCCGAGTCGTCGGCGACCGTCACGAGCCCACTCAGGTCGTGGAAGTAGCGGGCCTTGGCGAGTGCGTTGTCCTCGAACGTCGCGTAGGCCTCGATCGCATCCTCGGCGGCAGCTTCAGGGATCCCGGCATCGTCCAGGCTGACGATCACGATGCCGGCATCCAGGCACATCGGACGGAGCTCGCGCAGCTTTCCCGCACTGCGGGAGGCGATGAGCACCGGCTGCCGCAGCACTCCGTCAGACCGCGAGGGCGTCCTGCTGGCGGCGGTCCAGCTCGCGCAGTGCGGCTTCGGCGAGGCCGAGCAGCCGATCCAGCTCCGCTCGCGAAAACGTGCCGTGCTCGCCAGTGCCCTGCACCTCGACGAACTGCCCTTCGCTGCTCATGACGACGTTCATGTCGACGTCCGCCACCACATCCTCCTCGTAATCGAGGTCGACGCGCGGCTCTCCGCCGATCACGCCGACGCTCACGCCCGCGACTCGCCGGCGCACCGGTGACTCCGCGATGCGCCCGGTCTTCACCATCCACGCGAACGCATCGGCGACCGCCACCGAGGCACCGGTGATCGCGGCGGTGCGTGTGCCCCCATCGGCCTCGAGCACGTCGCAGTCGACCTTGATGGTGAACTCACCAAAGCGAAAGTCGTCGACCATCGCCCGCATGCTGCGGCCGATCAGCCGCTGGATTTCCTGCGTGCGCCCGCCGACCTGCGCACGTTCCCGCGACGACCGCGTGCGGGTGGCGCGAGGCAACATGGAGTACTCGGCGGTGAGCCAGCCCTCGCCCCTCCCCTTCTTCCATCCGGGGACGCCGTCCTC
>JBBQQJ010000313.1:0-2095 GCA_038216165.1 Gemmatimonadales bacterium
GGAAGGCCAGTTCTACCGCCGCTTCAAGACCACGCGCCACCCGCACACGAACATGGCCAAGGCGTCGCTCAACATGATGACGCGCACCTCGGCGGCGGACTACCACAAGGACGGCATCCACATGAACAGCGTGGACACCGGCTGGGTCACCGACGAGGACCCGTACGAGATCGCGGCGGCCAAGACCCGCGAACACCGATTCCACCCGCCGCTCGACATCATCGATGGCGCCGCGCGCATCGTGGACCCGATCATCGACGGATTCAACACGGGGACGCACGTGTGGGGGAAGTTCCTGAAGGACTATCGGGAAGTTGATTGGTGATGGGCGATTGGTGAGTGGTGATCGGTGAGGGGGGCCGGGTCGGTGGGTGCGGTCCGGCCCGTTTCGTTCCCGACCGCATTAAGCCGAGACTCGGCCGGAGGGCTGCCGAGCAGATGATGGGCACGCGTGGCGACACCACCGTCGCGCGCGTGTCCCATTCCTGCTTTGGAGGTGCCCCATGTCCCGTCACCTGCTGGTTCCCCTTGTCGCGTTGGCCGCGCTCGTCGCGTGCGCCGATCGCGACCTCCCCACCGCCCCGCCCCCCGACGCCGGTACCGCACCGACCACCGCCAACGCGGCCGCCTCTCCTCGGGAGCGGCTCGCGGCTCGCCTCGCCGTGGCGCTCGGCGATCCCGCCACGCGAGCGGAGCTGGTCCGCCGGTTCGACCAGTCCACCGCACCCGAGGGCAAGCTCCAGTTCCAGGCGCTGGTGCGCGCCGATGGCTCACGGCTGCTCGCCAAGATCGCGGCCAGCGGCGCCACCAGCGTGTCGGAACTCCTCGCCGATCTCAACGCCGCGCGCGGACTGGAGCTCTATCTCCCGGTCGAGGGGCATCGGGCCGCCTGGCAGGGCGGGACCGACTTCCTCGTGGGCACCGTGGCGCGCGACGGCGACGCGCCGGTGGCCTTCAATGCCGCCGGGGAGCGCACCATCCTCCATCCCGATCGTCCCCCGGTCACCCCGGTGATTGCCCTCGTGCCCCAGGAGTTCGACTTCACGGGAGGGCGACCGCAGCTGGCGCTCTCATGCTGGACCACGTGCGACGGCGGCGGGAATGGTGGCTCCGCTGGCGGCTACACCGCCCCGGAAGGCGGCCTCTTCCTGATCCGCAGCCACTTCGAGGAGGAATTCGAGAGCTGGATCAAGGGGAAGCCGGAGTTTGAGTATCACGTCTACGGACACGATGCCTCGGGCGGGTCGGTGCAACTCTCCTGCGTCGGCGAGCACGCCGGTGGCCCCTACGCGTGGGACCAGAACACGCTCGACTGGAGCGGGGCGGTGCCGTTGCTCACGGAAGCCGACCGGGTGGCCTACGAGCGCATCCGGCCGGGGGGGGTGGTGCGCATCGTGGCCTGGGAGGACGATGACGAGGCCTGTGTCGTGCGGCATGAGTCGGGCGCCATTGCCTCGCTGCTCCGGGCGATCGACAACGCCTATCGCCAGTGGACCTCGGGAAAGACCGATCCGACGATCGTCCGAGGGATCAAGGCGGCGCCGTCGGCATTCGAGCTGGCGAAGTCGGTACGCAACTTCATCACCACTGCGGACGATTTCATCGGCAACGCGGTGGAGACGAGCATCGCCGGTTGGGGTCCGGGTGGGGCGAACTGGCTGCTGAAGACGGAGGGCACCCGGACTACGGGGTGGTTTGCAACGGAGTACCGACGCTGAGGGAGGCGCCACAGGCGCCGCAGAAGCGGGCCGCCAGGACGGTGGCCCCGCCGCAGGTGGGGCATGGTGCCCCGCCTGCGGCTGCGGGGCGGGCGGATCGCAGCGCCGGTCCGGACTGGGCGTCGGCTGCATCAAGCACGGCGAGGGCACGCGCGGAATAGCGGGCGTGCAGCATCGTGAAGTCAGCATCGGAGAGCTTGCCCGTGGCGCGGTCGAACTCGATCTCTTTCAGCGCCAACAGGGCCTGGCCCCGCGGCGTCTCCTCCGGCTCGGGCGGTTCGTAGGCCTCGACGGACGGCGGCGCGGGGGCAACAATCGGTTGCAGCACGAGCCAGAGGAGGGCGAGACCCACGACAATGGCCGCAAAGGCCTCGACG
>JBBQQJ010000314.1:0-2090 GCA_038216165.1 Gemmatimonadales bacterium
CCTCGCGCAGGTACGAGATCACGTCTCGCGCCCCGTATTGCGGTCGTCCATGCAGGAAGGCCTTCATGACAGAGAGGTCATCCCCACTCGTGATCAACGGCGCCTCCACCTCCCCCCCGTCGCGCACCTGAGCATGGCCGACGTCGGCCATGAGGGCATTGCAGAGACATTTGCGCCCCACGGTGTCCTCGAGCTTGCCGCCCTTCGCGACATAGGTGTCCACGGGCTCCGCAGGGCAGCGGTAATCGATCCGCCCATTGTCGCGCCGGAATGCGGTGCGCAGATACCCGAGGTCACAGACTCGCTCGCGCGAGGCCATCGCCTCAACCGGTTCGGCGGGCCAATGCACCACCTTGAACGGGTAACCGGTGGGCGACGCAAGCGGATCGGTGAATACCGATACGTCCCCAGCGGCCGTCGCGGCCACGATCTGGTCACGATATGCCGGCGCCATCCCCGATTCTTCGCAATAGGCGAAGAGCGTCCCCACCTGGATGCCCTGCGCCCCCGCATCGAGTGCGTCGCAGAGCGCGCCAGGCGATCCCGCGCCGCCCGCCACCCAGAAGGGAAGCCCGAGCTCGTACAGCTTCGCGAGATCGACAACGTCGCGCTCGCCGTAGAGCGGTTCGCCCGCGGCGTTCAACTGCATCGCCCCGCGCGGCGGGGCATTGTGGCCACCGGCCGTCGGTCCCTCGACCACGAAGCCGTCGACGCGTCCGCTCGACTTCCGGGCGAGCATCGTAGCGAGCGAGTTGCTGGCAACGATTGCAAGAAATTTCGGCCTGGTGAGCTGCGGCGCAGTGGCACCAACCCAGTGCACCGACGGATCAAGCGTGAGCAGCGGCGCCTCATCGGGGGGCACTCCCTCCACATCGAGGCGCATCGTGGCGACCGAGTGCGTCGCGAGCGCATCGAGAATCCCCGGGATGTCCTTCGGGATGCCGGCACCCATCAGGACATAGTCAACACCGGCGAGCATCGCCCCGTACAGCACCGCGAGGTTCGGGAACTGCACTTTGGTAAGCAGGTTGATGCCTACCGCGCCGGCATGTCCCTCCTTCGCCAGCCAGACCTCGACGAACGCAGCGAGCATGGTGATCCGCTCCCGTGCCGGGCTCGCACCCACACGGTACATCGACAGCATCGCATGGGGTTGATCCGCTGGCTTCCCTCCGTCGATGAAGAAGCGGGCCGCGACCGAGGCGGTCACATCCGAGAATGGGAACGCCGCCATGGCCCGGCGCATGTGGCCGTCCGGATCGCCATCCTGAAGCCGCCGCACCAGCAGCGAATCGATGGCGGTGCCGGACACGACGCCAAGCTCGCCGGCCTCGGACACCGCGCGCGCCAGCCTCCAGTTCGAGATGCCGACGCCCATCCCACCCTGGATGATCCGGGGCCATGCGGTTGCCATCCTAGTTCTCGACCTTCACGTGGCCGATCATACCGAGCGCCGCGTGCGGATCGCAGTGATAGTACAGCGTCTTCCCGGGGGCATTGGGCACCACCACATCCGCCGTCTGACCGGGGAGTTGCAGCATGTCGGTCGCTGGCGGGAGGTTCGGCACGCCCGCATTGCTGTCGGCCACGAAGTTGGCGTTGTGGACGCCGGTGACGAGTGTGAAGCGGAGGACGTCGCCGGGCTTGGCGGTGATGTCCTTCGGCGCGTAGTAGCTGCCCTTCTCGTCCGTGGTCATCTCGATCACGATCACGTTGCCGGTCGGAGCCGGTCCCGACGGCGCGGCATCCGCCGCCGATGCACCCGCATCGGCAGGCTTGGGCGCATCCTTCGCGCCGCCGCAGGCGGCGGCGAACAGGAGGGCGGTGATCATGAACGGCTTGCTGATGGACATCTCGTTCCTCGTCATGGTGCCTCGAAGGGTGATCGGCGCGACGGCACCCGTGCCGCGCCACCCGGAATTAGAAATCCTTTCGCGCAAACGTGCGGTGCGCGAACCAGAGTGGAATTACCATCCACGTGAGCAGCGCCACCATCATCGCGAGGCGACCGGTGGTCGAGCCCAGCAGGTGCTGCAGCGTCGCACCGGTGTAGCCGAGCAGTGCTGCGGCATCGGAGCCTAGGATCAGCA
>JBBQQJ010000315.1:0-2079 GCA_038216165.1 Gemmatimonadales bacterium
GCAACCTGCGCTGGTTGAACCAGTCGACGTACTCGGCGACCGCGATCTCCAGGTCGCCGATGGAGCGCCGCGGACCCCTCGATCTCGACGCGCTCGCCCGCCTGCAACACCTGCTCCACCCAGCGCAGCCCCCCGTCGGGCACCCGCCTGTCACCCGCACCGGTCCCAAGCGCCACCCGGGAGTACCTTCTTCATTGCTGCCTGGGCAATGAAGTCGCCAAGGACACGGCAGGCCCCGTACCCCTGGTACGGGGTACCGGCCTTCGCCACCGGCGGGTACCGCGCCCCGCCTCCCGCGACTTTCGGGCATCGCCCGGAACCGAGGACGGAGGCAGAGGTGTGTGGGGTTTGGCCCCGTGGTCGGCGCTGCGCGAGGCAGGCTGCACGTGGGTTGGCGCTACGCTCAGGTTCCTGCTAACGGTAGCTTAAATACCATGCTGACGGTAGCGTATAAATCCTGCGAAAGGTAGCGTGACTGGAATGGTGTACGAGGCGAGGGTACTGGACGGCGAGCTGGACGAGCTGGTGGCAGGGGTGGCCGCGATCGCAGTCGAGGGCCCTAAGGGGGTGGGCAAGACCGCGACCGCCTCCCGGCGGGCGACGACGGCGTTCTACCTGGACCGGCCCGAGGATCGCGACCTGGTGTCCGCAGGCGGCCTGCTCGGTGGCGCGGGCGGTGGAACCGTGCTGCTCGACGAGTGGCAGCGCCATCCGCAGGTGTGGGACCTGGTGCGCCGGGCCGTCGACACCGACCCTGCCCCCGGGAGGTTCCTCCTCACCGGCAGCGCCGCCCCGCTGCGACAGCCCACGCACTCGGGGGCGGGGCGCATCGTCAGCGTGCGCATGCGCCCGATGAGCCTGGCCGAGCGGGGCGTGGCAACCCCGACGGTGAGCCTGGCGGCACTGCTGGCCGGCACCGCCCCACAGGTCGGCGGGCAGAGCGCGCTGGGCGCGCGCGACTACGCCGAGCAGATCACCGCCTCCGGGTTTCCCCAGATCCGCCGCCTCCCGGCCCGAGCCCGCCGCGCCCAGCTCGACGGCTACCTGGAGCGGATCGTCGAGCGCGACTTCCCCGACCAAGGACGCCAGGTGCGCCGCCCCGAAACGCTGCGCGCGTGGCTGCGCGCCTACGCCGCGGCGACCTCCACCACCACCGCCTACAACCACATCCTCGACGCCGCGACCCCCGGCGACAGCGACAAACCCGCCAAGACCACCACCATCGCCTACCGCGACACCCTGGCCGCGCTGTGGCTGCTCGACCCCGTCGACGGGTGGGTCCCCGGATCCAACGAGTTCACCCGCCTGGCCCAGGCCCCCAAGCACCACCTCGCCGATCCCGCGTTGTCCGCCCGGCTGCTCGGGGCCACCACGGACAGCCTCACCACCCCCTCGGCGGCAGGCCACGCGCACCTGCTCGGCCCCCTGTTCGAATCCCTGGCCACGCTGTGCGTGCGCGTCTACGCCCAGGCCGCAGAGGCCCGGGTACGGCACCTGCGCACGCGCAACGGCGACCACGAGATCGACCTGCTCGTCCAACGCGGCGACGGGCGGGTCGTCGCGATCGAGGTCAAGCTCGCCTCCGCCGTCGAGGACGCCGACACCCGCCACTTGCGCTGGCTGCGCGCGGGCTGGCCCGACGGGGTCCTCGACACCGTCGTCCTGACCACCGGCACCCACGCCTACCGCCGCCGCGACGGCACCGCCGTCGTCCCCCTCGCACTGCTCGGCCCCTGAGCTTGTCTCCTGCCCGGTAGCTGGGTGTGCGCCTCGATTGGCTACGGGGGAGGCGGTTGGTTGTTCGCTCCTCCTGCATTTCATCTATATCTCCTGGAACGAGCGGACACCGGTCCGATGCGGGGCTACCGCTTCGCGGCCCCGCGCCTGCTGCTGGGCCAGCCCGTCGTCGATGCTGCGACAGTCGCCGCGGAACCGGGTGAGCCCGCCCTCGCCTCCTAAAGATGGTCGTTGCCGGCGTACTCAGGAGTTCGGGGAGGCTCTTCGCGACGACAGCAGAATCGGTGGTGCGCGCGCAGCAGCGCGGTTGCCTGACGCAGGGTTTCTCGGGCACGTCGCAGA
>JBBQQJ010000316.1:0-2052 GCA_038216165.1 Gemmatimonadales bacterium
CACTGCTCCTGCGTGGCGAAGAGGCGGTCGTGGGCCGGCCAGAACTTGTCCTGGCGTGCCGCGCAGGCAGCGAACTCGCCGGCGGCGATCGCGTTGGGGTGCAGCTGGGGAATGGGGAAGTGGATGAACACCCAACGGACCTTGCCCGTGGCGACGTACTCGCGTTCGAGGATCGGGAAGGTCCCCTCCGCAAACTGCTTGCAAAACGGGCATTGGAAGTCGCTCATCTCGTACACGGTCACCGGCGCCGCGGGCGAGCCCTTGGCGCGCGGGGCCAGCGCATCCTGCGCGGCGAGCGGCGTGGCAAGCGTGAGGAGCAACACGACGAGGGCAAATCTGGGCACGCAGCGAACTCCGGTCAGGGGCACAAGCTGATGGCAGTATCTTAATGGGATGGCCCCGAGACCCGAGGCACCCTGTAACGAGGTGACGTGACCCGATTGATCCTGCTGCTCCTGCCGGCCCTGCTGCTGCACCGCCCCATGGTGGCTGCACAGGGGACCGTGGAGGCATTGGTGCCGGCCAAGGCGTCCGGGTTCGTCACCGATCAAGCGGACGTCCTGGGAACCGCTACGCGGGACCGGATCGAGACCCGGCTCGCCCGGCTGCGTGATTCCACTGGTGCCGAAGTGGTCGTCGTGACCCTGCCGTGGATCGGCGACGCTGCACTGGCCGATGTGGGCCTCGCCATCGGGCGGGCCTGGGGAGTCGGTGCCGAGGCCGAGGTGGGCGACCCGCGGCGCAACGCCACGGCGGTGCTGCTGCTGGTGCCACGCACGGACTCGACGCGTGGTCGCGTGGACCTGCGCTCGGGGACCGGCGCCGAGGGGTTCCTGACCGACGCGCGTGCGGGGCAGATCCTCGACGCGATCGTCCCGCTGCTCGGCGAGGCGCGCTATGAGGAGGCGATGGACGTCGGCACCACCTTGGTGACCGACCTCTTCGCCCGCGCCCTCGGGGTGCAGGACACCGCGCTCGTGCGACCGGCGCGGGAGGGCGGCGGGATGCCTCCGCTGGTGCTCGTGCTGCTGGTGGTGATCATCGTGGCGGTGGTCGTCGCGGCGAGCGGTTCCGGTGGTGGCGGCGGGGGGAACGCGGTGCGCCGGCGCGGCCGGCGGATGTCCCCCTGGCTCGGCCCGACGATCGGCGGCGGCTTCGGTGGCGGCTTTGGCGGGGGCGGTTTCGGCGGGGGCGGGTTTGGTGGGGGCGGGTTCGGCGGATTCGGTGGTGGTGGGGGCTTTGGTGGCGGTGGCGCCGGAAGGGGGTTCTGATGGGTGAGGGCAAGCGGGACACGGCACTCGATGCGTTTCTGGCGACACTCGATCGCGAGGCAGGGGCGCAGTACGCCGCAGTGCTCTACGGCTCGGCGGCGCGTGGCGACTGGGATGCGGTGCACTCGGACGTGAACCTCCTCCTCGTGCTCGCGGACGCCTCCCCTGCGGCACTGACGCGGCTGACCCCCGGGGTCCGCGGCTGGCACGAGGCAGGGTACACGCCGCCATTGCTGATCAGTCGGGACGAGTGGATGCGTGCGGCCGACGTCTTTCCCATCGAGCTCACCGACATGCGCCTCGCCTACGAGGTGTTGCGCGGGAGCGACCCGGTCGCTCCGCTGCTGGTGGACCCGGCCGACCTGCGGCGCGCGGTGGAATCGGCGCTCCGCGGCAAGCTGATCCGGTTGCGCCAGGCCTACGCCCGCTTCGGCGAGTCGATGCCGACGCTCGGCGGCTTCGCGATGGCGACGGTGTCGGAGCTCCTGGTGTTGCTGCGGTGCATCGCGGTGCTCAAGTCGCGTGGGGCGAGCAGTTCGCCGGTCGAGACCGTCGATTGCCTCGCCGCCGAACTCGGTCCGTCCCATGCCGCCCTTCGCGAGGTGGCCAGCCATCGTCGGGACCCCGAATGGCACTGCACGCCGGAAGTCTTCGCGGCGTACGTTGAGGCGGTGCGCCGCCTCGTGGATGTCGTCGACCAACATCAACCAGGAGTTTCCTGATGCGTCGCTCGCTTCGCTCGCTCGTCCTCGTTCTGGGCCTCGTGTCCCTGTCAGGCTGC
>JBBQQJ010000317.1:0-2029 GCA_038216165.1 Gemmatimonadales bacterium
TTCACCAATGCACTCGATGTGCCGACGACAGTGCACTGGCACGGCCTGCGACTCGACTGGCGGATGGATGGCGTGCCGCACGTCTCCCAGGAGCCGGTTCCGCCCGGTGGGCACTTCACGTACACGCTCACCTTCCCCGACGACGGCGTGTACTGGTACCACCCCCACGTGCGCGAGGACATGCAGCAGGATCTCGGCCTCGCCGGCAACATCGTGGTGCGTTCCGCCCCGGCCACGGGGCGCGAGGAGATCGTGATGCTCGACGATCTTCTGGTCGGTGACGATGGCTTGGTCCCGTTCGGTGCCCAACACGCGACGCACGCGCTGATGGGGCGATTCGGCAACGTCTTCCTCGTCAATGGCGAGCCCCGCTGGGCCGGCTCCGCGCGGGTCGGCGAAACGGTCCGGTTCTGGTTCACCAACGCTGCCAACACCCGCACGTTCAACCTTTCCTTCACCAATGCGACCATGCGGCTGGTGGCATCCGATCTCGGGACGTATGATCAACCGGTGCCGGTGGAGAGCGTGGTGATCGCGCCCGCCGAGCGATATGCGGTGGACGTCACGTTCGGTGGCGGGGCGGCGGTGCTGGAGAATCGGGTACGGGCGCTTGACCACGTGTTCGGGCGCTTCATCCCCCAGGTCGACACGCTGGGGGTGGTGCAGGTGGGTGGGACGGCCCGTGCCGCGGCACGGCCATCCCCGTCGGTGGCGGCGGTGCCGCTCACCGTGCCGCCGGGAGAACCGGATCTCACCCTCGCGTTCGGCGTGCGGATGACCGACCTCCCGTATGTGACCTCGCGCATGATGCTCCTCGATTCGGCGTACTTTCATCCGGTCGAGTGGAGCGGCACGATGGTGGGGATGAACTGGGCGACCACCGCCTCGCAGGCTCACTGGTTCGTGCGCGACGTCGCAACCGGGCGCGAGAACGAGGCGATCGACTACCGGGTACGGCAGGGCGACCGCCGGCGCATCCGGCTGGTGAACCAGCGTGGGTCGGTGCACGCGATGCACCACCCGATCCACCTGCACGGCCAGCGATTCATGGTACTGTCGGTCAACGGCGTCGCACCTGCAGCGCGGGTGTGGAAGGACACCATCCTCCTCCCCGCTGGTGCCGTCGCCGACATTCTCGTGGAATTCGACAACCCTGGACACTGGATGCTGCACTGCCACATTGCCGAGCACATTGAAAGTGGCATGATGACCACCCTCACCGTGGAGTCTCGATGAAATTCGCACTGGTTCCCGCGCTGGCGCTGTGCATGGCCGGATCGCTCGCTGGGCAGGCGGTCACGTCGCTGTCGCCGGGCGTGCGGCGCTTCGTGTCGGTCAGCGAGCCCGTGGTCGCGCTCACCAACGTCACCGTGCTCGACGGAACCGGTGCGGCGGCCCGGACCGGCCAGACGGTGGTGATCGCCGATGGCAAGATCGCCGCGGTCGGTCCGACCGCGCGCACCACGGTGCCAGCGGGCGCCCGGGTGATGGACCTGCCCGGACACACCGTGATCCCGGGGATCGTGGGCGCGCACAACCACCTGTTCTACACCGCTGCCGGTGGCAGGCGCGTACAGGCAAGTTTCACGGCGCCGCGGCTCTACCTCGCGTCGGGTGTCACCACCGTGCGCACCACCGGAAGCAACAGTGCGTACGCCGACATCAACCTCAAGGCGGCAGTGGACGCGGGTGAGCAGGTCGGACCGCGGATCCACATCACCGCGCCCTACATGACCGGTGCCGAGGGCGCTGGATACATGACGGTGGTCGGATCGCCCGAACAGGCCCGTCGGTTCGTGAACTATTGGGGCGACGAGGGCGCGACGTGGCTCAAGTCGTACACCGACATCCGCAGCGCCGACCTGAAGGCCGCGATCGACGCGGCGCACGCGCGGGGCATGAAGGTGACGGGGCACATCTGCTCGGTGTCATTCCAGGAGGCGGTGGCCCTCGGGATCGACAATCTCGAGCACGGATTGTTCACCGCGAGCGACTTCGCCCCGGGCAAGAAGGCCGACAACTGCCCGAC
>JBBQQJ010000318.1:0-2025 GCA_038216165.1 Gemmatimonadales bacterium
GGCTTTCACCCGGTGAACATTGGCAAGGTGGTCCTGGGGGATCCCTCGGCGTTTCGACCGGCCACCCCGTATGGCATCCAGCAGATCCTGCTCCGCTCCGGGATTGAGACCCGCGGGGCGCGCGCCGTGATCGTCGGGCGCTCAACCATCGTCGGTCGGCCAATGGCGAGCCTGCTCATGCAGGCGGGGCAGGGCGGCGATGCCACGGTCACGGTGGCGCACTCCCGCACGCGCGACCTCCCGGCCGTCTGCCGCGAGGCCGACATCCTCGTCGTCGCGATCGGCCGTCCCGAGTTCATTGGTGCCGACGCGGTGCGCCCCGGGGCCACCGTGATCGACGTCGGCATCAACCGGGTCGAGGATGCCACCCGGCCCAAGGGCTATCGGCTCGTCGGTGACGTGGCGTTCGACCCGGTGCGCGAGGTGGCCGGCGCGATTACCCCGGTGCCCGGCGGCGTCGGCCCGATGACGATCGCGATGCTGTTGCGCAACACCCTGCAGGCCGCCGAGGCCGGGGTCGCTGGGCGGTGAGCAGCACCGAAGATGCGTGGAGTGTCCAGCGTCTCGCACGCACCATCAAGCACCGGGTCGAGGAGGATTTCCCGCCGGTTTGGGTGCGCGGGGAGCTCGTGGGCGTCAAGCGGTACCCCAGCGGGCACTGGTACTTCTCCCTCCGCGACGAGCTGGCCAAGGTCGATTGCACCATGTGGCGCTCGGCCGCCGGCCGGCTCAAGGAACCGCTCATCGAGGGCACCGAGGTGTTCGTCCTCGGTCAGCCGAGCGTGTGGGAGGAGCGCACCCAGCTCCGCTTCAACGTGGTGCAGGTGCTCCCCGCCGCCGCCGTGGGCGCGGGGGCACAGGCTGTGGAACGGATCAAGCAGGCCCTGCTCAAGGATGGCCTCCTCGATCCCGCCCGCAAGCGCCCGCTCCCACCGTTCGCCTCGCGCCTCGCGATCGTGACCTCGGTGGCCGGTGCCGCCGTGCGCGACGTGATCACCGTCGCCAACCGCCGCTGGCCCGGCGTGGAACTCTTCGTGGTCAACGCCGCGGTGCAGGGCACCCAGGCGCCGGCGGAGCTGGTGGCCGCACTCGCCATCGTCGCGCGACTGCCGGCGATCGACTGCTGCATCGTCGGGCGCGGAGGGGGGGGGAAGGACGACCTCGCCGCGTTCAATGACGAGGCCGTCTGCCGCGCCATCGCCGCCTGCCCGGTGCCCGTCATCAGCGCGGTGGGGCACGAGGTGGACGTGACGCTCGCGGATCTGGTGGCCGACGTCCGCGCCGCCACGCCCTCCCAGGCGGCCGAGTTCGCGCTCCCGGATCGTCGTGACGTGGCGCAGCGGGTCGCCGCGCTCGGGTCCTCGCTGATCGGTGCAGCGTCCTCGCTCGTCAACCGGCGGCAGGAGCGCCTGGGCCGGACCCGGGAGCGCCTCGCCACCGCGCTGCTCGACCGCGTCCGCCGTGCCGAGCGTCGACTCCTCGGCGTCCAGGGTCGGCTCGCCCCGGCCCTCACCCGGCGCGTGGCGCAGCCGCAGCGCCAACTCACGCGCCTCGAGGGCCGGCTCGCCCCGGCCATCCAGCGCCGGCTCGCCGGTACGCGAGCGGATCTCGGGCGCCTCGCGGCCATGCTGGACGCACTCTCGCCGCTCGCGGTGCTCGGGCGCGGCTATGCGATTCCCCGTACCGCGGACGGCCGCGTGCTGCGCGCCCACGCGGACTTCACCCCGGGCAGTCCGTTCACCCTGACCGTCGCGGACGGCATCGTGCCCGTCCGCGTGGAGGAGCCATGACTGATCCGCAATCCCTCGGCGATGACCTCAAGCGTCTCGAGGACATCGTCCGTCGGCTCGAGGATGATGACCTCGCGCTCGAATCCGCGCTGGCCCTCTTCGAGGAGGGGGTGCATCGCCTCAAGACCGCGCAGGAGCGGTTGGCCGCCGCCGAGACGCGGGTCATGCAGGTCCTCAGCGAATTTGCCGAGGACGGCAGTCCCATGGTCCAACCGCTGGATGACTGAGTCGCTGG
>JBBQQJ010000319.1:0-1954 GCA_038216165.1 Gemmatimonadales bacterium
ATGACAATGAGGAAGCGCTCCTCGCCCACGGACGTCGCTTGGCGCAACTGCGCCGAACAGCCCACCGTATGCAGTGCGCGTGCCCCCGCTTCGCCCACCTCATACCCCTTTCGGATGGCCACGACACCAAACACCGGCGGACGCTTCTCCTGCTCGCGCAGGAGATCCTGCAGCAGCGCGACGTAGCGCTCCTCGAAGATCTGCAAGGGCAGGAACGCACCGGGCATCAGCGCGGTCCCGAGGGGAAACAGGGGCAATTCAGCCATCTCCACAGGATAAGCGTGGGTGTGGTTCACGTCGCAGAGAGGTGCCTATACGGTACGTCGATGAACACTGTCCTCTTCCATCAAGGCACCGTGCTCGACGGCACCGGGGCCGCCCCCGCGCTGGCTGACGTGCTCGTGCGCGACGGGCGGGTGGTCGAGATCGGTGTCGGGCTCGAAGCGAGCGCCGAGGAGGTCGTCGACTGCACTGGATGCACGGTGCTCCCTGGGATCTTCGACTGCCACGTCCACGTGCTCTTTGACCAGATCAACCTCTTGCGGATGCTGCAGACCCCGTTCTCGTATCCGTACTATCAGGCTGTTCACCATCTTGCGGCGACGCTGCGCACCGGGGTGACGTGGGTGCGCGATGCAGGCGGCGCCGACCTCGGGGTGGCCGAAGCAGTCCGTCAGGGCCTGATCGTTGGACCGCGCATGCAGGTGGCCCTCACGATGATTAGCCAGACGGGAGGCCACGGGGACGGGGTGCAGCCGTGCGGGGTCGACGTGCCCTTGTTCGGCGAGCACCCCGGGCGCCCACGGGCCGTTGTGGACGGCACCGATGAGATGCGACGGATCGTGCGCACGTTGGTCCGAGCCGGCGCCGATGTCATCAAGGTGGCCACCAGCGGCGGGGTGATGTCACCGCGCAGCGATCCTCGATACGGGCACTTTCGCGATGCCGAGATCGCGACGTTGGTCGCCGAGGCCAGCGCTGCCGGACTCTTCGTCATGGCGCACGCGCAGGCGACCGACGGCATCAAGGTGGCCATCCGCAACGGGGTCCGGTCCGTCGAGCACGGCATCTATCTGGACGACGAAGCCATCGAGATGATGCTGGCGCACGGCACCTGGCTCGTGCCGACCCTGTCGGCTCCACGGGCGGTCATCGCTCAGGCTGACGCCGGGGCGCCGTTGTCCGATGCGGTGATCAGCAAGGCCCGGATGGTCACGCAGACGCACGACGAATCGATCCGACGAGCGATCGCAGCTGGGGTAAAGGTCGCGATGGGCACCGACAGCGGAGTCGGCCCGCACGGCACGAACCTCGAGGAGCTCGCGCTGATGACGAGCCTGGGGATGAGCCCGTTGGACGCCTGGGTCGCCTCCACGTCATCGGCGGCCCGGCTCCTCGGGGTCGACGGGGGCTACGGCACGCTCGAGCCGGGCAAAGTCGCTGATGTGGTGGTCCTGCGCGGGGCGTATAACGATCTGTCCGGCCTGCGCGAGCGGGTCCGCGAGGTCTACCAAGACGGGGTCCGCGTGGCCGGCTGATCGGCATACCGACCCCTGGGTAGTCCGTGGTTCAGGCACACACGTGCCCGCTGGACGCCGTACGCTGGGCGGCGTGCTTGTGCCCTCTGCCATCGTGACCGCCCCGAACGTGACCACCATCTGCGCCGTGCGGAGTCGGCGATGAGCGGCGGTTTGGTCGCGCTGCTCGATGATGTGGCGGCCCTGGCCAGGTTGGCTGCGGCATCGGTCGACGACGTTGGCGCCGCCGCTGGTCGGGCCGGCACCAAGGCAACCGGAGTGGTCGTCGATGACGCCGCAGTGACGCCACGCTATGTCCGCGGCTTTGCGGCCCAGCGTGAGCTGCCGATCATCAAGAAGATCGCCATCGGGTCCGTGCGCAACAAACTGCTGTTCATCTTGCCGGCCGCGTTGCTGATGAGTCAGTTCGTGCCGTG
>JBBQQJ010000320.1:0-1949 GCA_038216165.1 Gemmatimonadales bacterium
GCGCCACGCAGAAGGCGATCCGGGACAGTCTAAAGCTCGTGGGTTTGCTCATGGTTCTCCCTGGGGGTTATCGATTCTTGTGAATGCAATTCGCTACTTCTGGATGCCCTGCGTCGGGGCGTGCGCGCCCGTTGGCGGTGCATGGAAACTCGGGACACCTCGCCGGCGTCCTCGGTGATGGCGATGCATGATGCCACGCGTTTGTGACGGGGACTTTACAGCGATTCTCATGCCATTGTGACATCTGCGCCTTCGGAATCCTGTGGGTCGTCCACCTAGCGCGTGCCGAAGATGCGGTCGCCCGCGTCGCCCAGGCCCGGCACGATGTAGCCGTGGTCGTTCAGGCGCTCGTCGAGCGCCGCCACGGTGATCATCACGTCCGGATGGGCTTCCAGCATGCAGCGCACGCCCTCCGGAGCCGCGAGCAGGCACACCAGCTTCACCGTTGTGGCGCCATGGTCTTTCAGCCGGTGGATCGCCGCCACGGCCGAGTTGCCGGTGGCGAGCATCGGGTCGGCCACGATCACGGTGCGGTGGGCGATGTCCTCGGGGACCTTGAAGTAGTACTCCACGGGCTCGAGCGTCGCCGGATCGCGGTAGAGGCCGATGTGGCCCACGCGCGCCGCGGGCAGCAGCTCCAGCATGCCGTCGAGCATGCCGTTGCCGGCCCGCAGGATCGACACGATGCACTGCTGCTTGCCGCTGATCATCGGGGCGGTGGTCTCGGCGACCGGGGTGCGGATGGTGACGTTCTCGGTGGGCAGGTCGCGGGTCACCTCGTAGGCGAGCATCTGGCCCACCTCGCGCACCAGGCGGCGGAAGCGCTCGGTGTTGGTGTTCTCGTCGCGCATCTGGGTGAGCTTGTGCTGGATCAGCGGGTGCGCGATCACCTGCAGGTTGGGGAATTCGTGTTTCATCGGATCTCCCTCTTCAAAATACCGTCCCGTCGCTCGCCACGTGCACCGGGGGAGCCCCGCCCGCACGGCGCTCGGCCGCGATTCTCCGTCCCGCGGCCCAGGTGCCCCCCTCGAGCATCCGTGCCAGTGGGAAGGAAACCGCATCCACTCCCAGCGCGTCGCGAACCCGGGGCGCTAGCCAGTCCAGCGCCACCACCGTGAGCGCGCGCCACTCCACTACCGCGGGCTCTCCGACTTGCAGCAGCCGCGTGTGGAACGTCCGATCCCTCGCTTCCAGCAGCCCCAGGTCCAGCATCAGGCCGCCGTTGCGATATTCGGGGAGGCCCGTCAAGTCATCGAGGCCGGTGACCTCGATGCCGGCCTCGGCGAGGGGCTCCAGCAGCGAGTAGGTGAGCCACTGGGAGAGCTTGTGGAAGGGGACGAGGCCGCCCGACGCCGCGGGATGGGGCCAGCAATCGCCGAGCGCCACGCCATCACGGACCTCGCGGCCCGGCCACATCGGGCCCAGGGCATGCAGCAGGGTTTCGAGCACCGTCGCGGCGGGCAGGCGGCCGCCCACGGCGCACCCCTTCCAGAAGTCCACCAGGTTGCCGAGGCGCGCCTCCGCGCCGAACCAGCGCGGGCTGGCGGCGAGCAGGCTTCCCAGGCGGGAGAGCAATGCGGCGCGACCCTCGAGCCCCACCAGCGAGTTGGTGGAAGAGGCCTGGAAGGCTCGCTCGAGATCCGTGGCAGTGATCCGCGCCAGCGCCGCCGCGTCGCTACGCAGCGGGGACGCCGGGTCGGACGAGAGCACGCCCGCGGCGAAGAGGTCGAAGCTCGCCACCGCGAGGCCCTCGGAGCGCGAGTACGTTCCACCGCCGGCGGGCTCGCGATAACGCCAGTCGGGCCCGGCCCCGGCATCGAGCAGCACGCTCGGGATCACGAGGTCGACGGCGGCGCGGGCGCGTTCGAGCGCCCGCTCCGGCCCGGCGAGCCCGTGGCGCGCGGCGAGCGCCCCCCATCGGTCGATGCCGCCCGCCTCGAAGTGGCGCC
>JBBQQJ010000321.1:0-1910 GCA_038216165.1 Gemmatimonadales bacterium
ACTCATTAATAGGCTCGGACCGCACGTGACGTTTTCCGGGCCACCGCGTCCCTCCAGTGCCAATGGCTCCGGGGGCGGAGCCCCGTCGTCCGGGCGCGTCGTGGGCCTGATCGGCGGCGTTCCCTAGACCTCCCGGACGTCCCGCCCGCGCCCAGCCTGCCGGTCCCGGCTGCGACGGGGCTTTCGAACGCTTATCCTCCCCGTGGCGCGTGACGGCCCCCCGTCCCCGCTCCTGCCTGACGCCCTTCCGCCCGACGCCTACGCACATGGCCGCCCCTGTAGCCGCTGGTGAGCGCATTGGTGATCTCCTCATCCGTGAGGGGGTCATCACCAAGGAGCAGTTGGCGCACGCGCTCCGCGAGCAGAAGGAGAACGGCACCCGCATCGGCTACAACCTCGTCAAGCTCGGCTTCATCCAGGAGACCGAGCTCACGAAGATGCTGGCGCGGCAGTACAAGATGCCGGCGGTGGACCTCTCGCGCTTCGAGCTCGACCCGAAGATCGCGAAGCTCGTCCCGGCCGACCTGGCGGTGAAGCACCTCGTCGTGCCGCTCAAGCGTGACGGCCGCACGCTCACCGTGGCAATGGCCGACCCGACCAACCTCGGCGTCCTCGACGACCTCAAGTTCATCACGCGCTACGACATCTTCCCGGTGATCGCCGGGGAGTTCACGCTGCGCGGCGTGATCGAGAAGCACTACGGCACGAACGACGAGCAGCAGAGGGCGTCGCTCATGCAGGACCTCGAGGAGGAGCAGGACGTCGAGGTCGTGGAGCAGGAGGACGACGACGCCGGCGCGGCGATGCAGGCGCAGATGGAAGATGCGCCCGTCGTGAAGCTCATCAACGCCATCCTCACCGACGCCGTGAAGCGCGGCGCGTCCGACATCCACTACGAGTGCTTCGAGTTCGACCTCCGGGTGCGCTATCGCGTCGACGGCGCCCTGCACGAGGTGATGAAGCCGCCCCTCAAGATGAAGGCCGCGCTGATCTCGCGCTTCAAGATCATGGCGTCCCTCAACATCGCCGAGCGCCGCGTGCCGCAGGACGGCCGCATCAAGCTCAAGATGGGCAACAAGGTCATCGACTACCGCGTGTCGTCGCTGCCGACGCTGTTCGGTGAGAAGATCGTGCTCCGGATCCTGAACAAGGACAACCTGACCCTCGACCTGCAGAAATTCGGCATAGAGCCCAAGGCGGAGCAGGACCTGCTGGAGGCGATCTCGAACCCGTACGGGATGGTGCTCGTCACCGGCCCCACGGGCTCCGGCAAGACGACCACGCTGTACTCGGCGCTGTCGCAGATCAATACGGTGGACACCAACATCATGACCGCGGAAGACCCGGTGGAGTACAACCTCTACGGGATCAACCAGGTGCAGGTGCGCAACGAGATCGGGATGACGTTCGCGGCCGCGCTGAAGGCGTTCCTCCGGCAGGACCCGAACATCATCATGGTCGGCGAGATTCGTGACCTCGAGACCGGCGGCATCGCGGTGAAGGCCGCGCTCACCGGCCACATGGTGCTGTCCACGCTGCACACCAACTCGGCCCCCGAGACGGTGACGCGACTGCTGGACATGGGACTCGAGCCGTTCAACGTGGCGTCGGCCCTCAACCTCGTGCTGGCGCAGCGCCTCGCGCGCCGCATCTGCGGCTCGTGCAAGGTGGAATACGTGCCGACGAAGGAGGAATTCGCCGGGATGAAGATCACGGCGGAGACCACGCTGCGCGAGATGCGGTTCACCGCCCGGGCGATCGACGACGCCAAGCCGAATGCCTCGGGCGAGGCTGCCGCGGCGATGGCCGGCTACTCGCTCGATACCAAGGTCGGGGACATCACCTTCTTCAAGGGCGCCGGTTGCGACACCTGCACCGGCCTGGGGCTCAAGGGGCGGCAGGGGCTGTAC
>JBBQQJ010000322.1:0-1870 GCA_038216165.1 Gemmatimonadales bacterium
AGACTCCAAGGCCCAGACCGAGCAGCTCCGTTCGATCGCAGTCGAGCGCCCGGGCGCCGTCCTCGGTCGAGCACCAGCAGGCGTGATGGCGCACCTCGACGACGCACTTCGTCTCCACCTGCACCGGTAGAGACTCCATCCCGGTGCGGGATCCTTTACTGGTCGCGTTCCGCGCGATGATCGTCCGGCGGGGCCCGTCGTTGCGGCCGGTCCTCGCGAAAACGCCGGCGCAGGCGCAATCGCGACCGGCCCGGGGGCCGACCCCGTCGACGGCCCGCACCCCACCGATGACGTCGCGCACTCACCGGCCCGCCGGGCGCTGGGGGGATAGTCCCTGACGAAATCGTCGTCCGTCGGGCCGTTCCGGAACGATTTCGTCAGGGACTATCGGCGGGGGTCCCGGGCCTGTGGAGCACTACTCCATGTCCTCGAGCTCCCTGTTGTTGGTCTCCGGGACGAACTTCCACACGAACCACAGCGAGATGCCTGCGGCGAGGGTGTAGAAGCCGTAGGCGAACCAGAGCCCGAGGGCGGCCATCGAGGGGAATGTCGTCGAGATGGCGAAGTTGGCCAGCCACTGCGCCGCCGCCGCGAGGCCGAGGGCGATCCCACGGATCCTGTTGTTGAACATCTCCCCGAGCAACACCCATACCGCGGGACCCCACGACATGCCGAAGAAGACCACGAAGGCGTTGGCCGCGACCAGCGCCACCACGCCGGCGGTGTCGCCGAGCACCGGCTCCCCGTCCACGAGCGGCGCCTGGCTGAAGACGTAGCACATCGTGCCGAGGCTCAGCGTCATGCCGGTCGAGCCCACCATCAGCAGGATTCGCCGCCCGATCCGGTCGATCAGGGCGATGGCCACGATGGTGACGGCGATGTTGGTGATCGAGGTGATCACCGTCTGGGTGAGCGCGTCCTCCTCGGTGAAGCCGACGGCCTGCCACAGCGTCGAGGAGTAGTAGAAGATGACGTTGATGCCGACGAACTGCTGGAAGACCGAGAGCGCGATGCCGATCCACACGATCGGCAGCAGGCCCCCGCCGGGCTTCTTCAGGTCGCCCAGCGAGGAGTGCTTCTCGCGGCGCATCGTCCGCTTGATCTCCGTGATCCGGTCATCGACACCACGGGTGAGGACCAGGCCGAGGATCTCGCGGGCCTTGGACTCCTTGCCGAGCGCCACCAGGTAGCGCGGGGACTCGGGGATCGTGGTGGCCAGGACGCCGTAGGCCACGGCGGGCAGGATCTCGGCGAGAAACATCCAGCGCCACGCCTCGAGGCCGAACCACAGCGTCTGGTCCGAACCGCCGGCCGCGCCGGCCAGGGCGTAGTCGGAGAGCAGTGCGACGAAGATGCCGGTGACGATCGCCATCTGCTGCAGCGAACTCATCTGCCCGCGGATCTTGGCCGGGCTGATCTCGGCGATGTAGGCCGGGGCGATCACCGAGGCCGCGCCCACGCCGATGCCGCCGACGACTCGCCACAGGATCATGTCGATCGGGCCGAAGGCCAGGCCCGAGCCGATCGCGGAGACCGTGAAGAACGCCGAGGCGATGAACATGACCTTGAGCCGGCCGATCCTGTCGGCCAGCTGGCCCGCGCCGTAGGCGCCAGCCATGCAGCCGAGCAGGGCCGAGGAGACGACGAACCCGGTCAGGGCGGCGCCCATGGCGAAGTCGTCGCGCATCGCGCTGACGGCGCCGTTGATGACGGCGGTGTCGAAGCCGAACAGGAAGCCGCCCAGCGCGGCGACGGAGGCCAGCTGGATGACCTTGGTGGTGTTGTAGCCGGTGCCGCGTGCGGCACCACTGGTCTCAATAGCCATGGAGGCCCCTCCCGGAAGTGAACGTGGCGGGGATCACATTAAGCC
>JBBQQJ010000323.1:0-1853 GCA_038216165.1 Gemmatimonadales bacterium
TGTCGGCGGGACGCTTGAGCTCGAGGTATTGCCAGGCCCCGAACGGCACCCCCTCCGCGATCGCCTGCCCCGCGCGCTCGGCCCCGACGGCCGCCATGATCGCCTCGGGCACCAGCACGGTCAGCTCGGCGACGCCGATGGTGCGGGCCCGCTTGCCGGCGACCATCGCGCCCCGACGGAGGCTCGTGGCCGAGGCGGTGTCGCCCAACCCGACCATGAGGATCCGTGCGATCTCGCCGTCGGCATAGAGGAGCGCTGTTTCGTCCCGCGCTCCGGTGACATCACCCGCTGCGATTGCGCGCCGGATGGCCTCCGCTGCGGGCCCCGCCAATCCGTCCGGGAGGGTCGGCGGATCCGCCTTGACCACGGGGATGACGAGCAACGGCGAGACGAGCGTCGCAGGATCGGCGATACGGTGGGACACGGTGAGCGACATGAAGGATCCGGTGGGAAGGTGGTGGCCCATCAGCAGGGCGGAAAGATAGCCGAGGGCGGGGCGCTCCGGCCCGGGGTGGTCAGTGGCCCGGGTGGTAGCGACGCACGGTGGCTCGGGTAATGTCGGCCTCGGTCCAAGCGACCGCCTTCATGGCGTTGTTGGCGAACATCGCCGCCTGATTGGCGTGCCATGGTGAGGCGGGGTCGGGGCTCTGCCCGTATGCGAGGACGGAGAAGGCGCGGGGTTCGGGGGCAAATTCCACCGCGATGATCCAGCCGTCACCACCGCCGGCCACGCGCTGCCCATCGGCAGCGGGGTTCAGGGTGAGCACCCGGAAGCATCCCAGCGCCCCCGAACATCCGCCAACCGGGACATCCACATCGCCGCGCCGGACACGATTCACGTCCCCCCAGGCGACGTCCCACGCCCCATGGCGCCGGGCAGTCTCGGGCACGGCCCAGCGGAACGCCTCCGCCGCGACGCCGGCGTCGGCCAGGCCATACGGGGTCTGCACCGGATCGGCTGCGGACCACGCCACGGCGTGGAGGTCGCGATCGCCCATGCGCTGGCGGTACCGGTTCCACCACATCTCGAACAGCATCCCCCCCCTGCTGGTCGCGGCGACGGTATTGTCCCAGCGCGCGAGCAGGTCACGGGCCGCGGCGAGCTCGCCGGTCAGGGCGGCGGTGCCCAGCGAAGTCAACAGGTCCGGCTTCACTCGGTCGGCGAGCAGCATCCGCATGCTGTGCTTGGCAGCGACCACCTCCTCGAGCGAGAAGGTGCGGTTGTTGTCAATCAGGGCCAGGCCGTGCTGGCTGCGGAATCGCAGGCGGGGCGGCTCCACCCAGAATGCGAACTGGTGTGGCAGGATCGCCCGGACGTTCGTGTAGTGGGGCGAATCGTTCTCGTTGTGCACATAACCGCCCGGGGGGTTCAGTACCATCGGGAGCTGCTCGAACGGTGCACGACGCATCCATATCTGGCCGGGCCCATGGGCAAGGATCGCAACGGTGTCGCCCCCGGCCGGATGGGGCAGGATCGGTGCACCGATCATGCTCACCAAGAGGATATTCCCGTCGCGATCGGCGTAGGTGAAGTTCGACGTGGTGCGCGCCCCCATGCGCATGGCGGTCTGCCACTCACCGAGGTTCTGCGCCTGCATCATGGCAAGCCACTGCTCGCCCTCCCGCGCATCGCCGTCGGTCGCCATGCGGACGATGTAGGTGAAGTGGGTATCGCGATGGATCACCGGCCCGAAGCGCGTGGTCGGGAGGGCCACGCGTTCGCTTCCCTGCCCGGTGCTGTCACGCCAGGTGACCGTCACAGTATCTCGGCCGAGCGGTTCACTCACGCCGTCGAGCAGAATGGCGTCGGGGTGCTGCGGATCATTCCGGAATGCGTAGAACTCGTGTGAGCG
>JBBQQJ010000324.1:0-1843 GCA_038216165.1 Gemmatimonadales bacterium
CACCGGCCAGCCGGTCGAGAAGATCAAGAACGACACCGACCGCGATAACTTCATGTCGTCGACGGCGGCCAAGGAGTACGGGATCGTCGACGAGGTGCTGATCACCGCGAAGAAGAAGCCCGAGGAGCGCTCCGAGAAGAAGTGAGCTAGTCTCGTCGATCAGGACCCCTGGCGATGCCCATCGAGAAACGTGACGGCGCCTCTCTGACCTGCTCCTTCTGTGGCAAAGCGCAGAAGGAGGTCAAGAAGCTGATCGCCGGCCCCACCGTCTACATCTGTGACGAGTGCATCGGCCTGTGTAACGACATCATCGCCGAGGAGATCGAGAAGGAGGACCAGTCGTACGGGTCCTCCACGATCCCCAAGCCGGCGCAGATCAAGAAGGTCCTCGACGAGTACGTGATCGGGCAGGACCGCGCGAAGAAGATCCTCGCGGTCGCGGTCCACAACCACTACAAGCGGATCGACCACACGCTCGGCCCGTCCAAGGTCAGCAACGCCGACGACGAGGTCGAGCTGCAGAAGTCGAACATCCTCCTGCTCGGGCCGACCGGCTCGGGCAAGACGCTGCTCGCCCAGACGCTCGCCCGGATCCTCAACGTCCCGTTCGCGATCGCCGATGCGACCAACCTCACCGAGGCGGGCTACGTCGGCGAGGACGTCGAGAACATCATCGTCTCGCTGCTCCAGAACGCCGATCACGACATCGAGCGGGCCCAGCGCGGGATCGTCTACATCGACGAGATCGACAAGATCGCGCGCAAGAGCGACAACCCATCGATCACGCGCGACGTGTCCGGCGAGGGCGTCCAGCAGGCGCTGCTCAAGATCATCGAGGGCACCACCGCCTCGGTCCCGCCCAAGGGCGGCCGCAAGCACCCGCAGCAGGAGTTCCTCCAGGTCGACACGACCAACATCCTGTTCATCTGCGGCGGCGCGTTCACGGGGCTCGAGGAGATCATCGAGAACCGGATCGGCCAGAAGATGATCGGGTTCGGCGCCGGGATGAACACCAAGATCGAGCGCTCGCAGTGGGAGCTGATCCAGGAGGTCGAGCCCGAGGATCTGCTCAAGTACGGGATGATCCCCGAGTTCATCGGCCGGCTGCCGGTGATCGCGCCGCTCCACGAGCTGTCGGAGGAGGCGCTGGTCCAGATCCTCACCCAGCCGAAGAACGCGCTCGTGAAGCAGTACCAGAAGCTGTTCGAGATGGACGGCGTCAAGCTCAAGTTCGGCAAGGGCGCGCTGGTCAAGGTCGCGAGCATGGCCGCCGAGCAGAAGAGCGGCGCCCGCGGGCTGCGCGCGATCCTCGAGAGCGCGCTGCTCGACATCATGTACGACACGCCCGGGCAGTCGGTGAACGAGGTGATCATCAACGAGGACGTGATCGAGAAGCACGGCGCCCCGCTGATCTCGTACGCCAAGGAAGCCAAGACCGCCGAGGGCTGACCGAGCCGGCCACGAAGAAACGTGGCCGACGCCGACATCCACGCACATCGCGCGCGCCCGGGCGCCGCAGGTACAATGGGGAGACGTGGCCGACCCCAAGTCTCCCCGTGACGGCCAAGCCGATCCAGATCGCGTCGCGGCAGCCGTGGCCGCCGCCACCGTGAGCGCACCGCGCAGGACCGGGCCGCACACGATCCCGAAGATGCCGCCGCCGAGCGCGTTCGCGCCGCCGCCGCCGCCGCCGAGCCCGACGCCCGATGGCACCACGCCACCGCGCCGCCCCGAGCTCGACGACGAGCGCACGGTGATGGCGCCGATGCCGGCGCCGCCGCCCTCGCGCAACGTGATCGCGCGCAAGTCCGGCCCGATCGCGGCGCAGCGCCCGTCGCAGCAG
>JBBQQJ010000325.1:0-1825 GCA_038216165.1 Gemmatimonadales bacterium
CGGGACGCCGGCCACGTCGGGTCCGACGGGGCGCACGCCCAGCCAATCCAACCGCCGTGATCGCGGTGTCGGCCGATTGGCCACGCGCCCTCCGGCCAATTGACCGGGACGCGCGACCCCTCCTCCGGGAACGATCCCGTCGGCCACCTGGACGCCGGCCCGGCGCCACTCGTCGAGCCACCTGGCCGCATGCGACCCCTGCCGGGAGCAGTCCGGTCGGGGGGCGGTGAAGCGGAGCCCCTCGGTGAGCTGCGTGACGGTTCCATCCCCTCCCCGAGGTGTCGCAGTCGAGAGGCAGGGGCGCACGTCGGGTCAACGGCCACCAGCGTCTCGGTCAATTGGCCGGCGCCTCCGTGGCCAATTGACCGGACCGGCGGAGACGGGAGGGGAGGCGCTGGTCCGGATCGCGCCCCAGGTAGTGGTGTAGGAGCGGCAACCGGCTGAAAGCAGGGCCGGCCACCGCGAGCTCCGAACCGTTGGTTCGCCAGAGCCAAACGGAGAAGGAGGAGTCGCGATGGCCGACCCCCACAACCTGAGCAGCGATGCGCTGGTGCGCAAGGTGCTCAGCGATGATCACGCCGACCTCGTTCGCGAGGCGGTCTGATGCGCCCCGGGTTCCACGTCGTCGTCATTTCTGGGATCGTCGATCTCAGGAGAAGGGAGACACGACACTATGGGACGCCCGAGGAAGTACTCCGACGAGCTGCGTGAGCGAGCCGTGCGCCTCGCACGTGATTCCGAGCGGGGCATCGCGCCGGTCGCACGCGATCTGGGCCTGAATCCGGAGACGCTGCGCGGCTGGGTGCGCCAAGCGGAGGCCGATGAGGGATCGCGGTCGGATCGGCTGGCGAGCGCCGAGCGCGAGGAGCTCGTTCGCCTTCGCCGCGAGAACCGCGAGCTTGTGCGCTCCAACGAGATCCTGAAGGCGGCAAGCGCGTTTTTCGCCCGCGAGCTCGACCAGCCTCGCACGCGGTGACCCGGTTCATCGATGAGCACCGGGAGCGCCTCGGGGTCGGGCCGATCTGCCGAGAACTGGAAGTGTCCGAGAGCGCCTACTACCGGCGCCGGCGCGACGCGCCGAGCCCACGAGCACGGCGTGATGTCGCCCTCGCCGAGAAGATCCGCGCCGCCCACGAGCGATCGCGCGGCACCTACGGGGCCTGGCGGATCTGGAAGCACCTCAACCGCGGGAACGTCCCCATCGCCCGCTGCACGGTGGAGCGCCTCATGCGCGCCCAGGGACTGCAGGGCGTGATCAAGGGCCAGGCACGATGCACCACCACCCCCGGGCGCGCCGCGATTCCCGCCGCGGACCTGGTGCCCGCCAGTTCACCGCCGATCGACCCGATGTCCTGTGGGTGGCCGACTTCACCTTCATCCGCACCTGGCAGGGATGGGCCTACCTCGCCCTTGTGATCGACGTCCACACCCGCATGATCGTCGGCTGGCAGCTGGCGCCCCACATGCGCCAAGCCCTCGTGGACGACGCCCTTGCCATGGCGATCGAGCTGCGCCCCGACCGCGATCCCGATCTCATTCATCACGGCGACAACGGCTCGCAACCCAGGTTCAAGGGGTCGTCGCAACACCGCCTTGTTGAGCGGAGAGTAGGTGATCGTTGAATGCCTCGGCGGGGGTCTTCCAGTCGAGGGTCTTGCGGGGGCGGCCGTTGAGGGTGGCCGCGACGGCCTCGAGGTCCTCGCGGGGGTGGCGGCTGAGGTCGGTGCCGCGAGGGAAGTATTGGCGCAGCAGTCCGTTGGTGTTCTCGTTGGTGCCCCGCTGCCAGGGGCTGTGCGGGTCACAGAAGTAGATCGCCACGTCGGCG
>JBBQQJ010000326.1:0-1807 GCA_038216165.1 Gemmatimonadales bacterium
CTCCGCAAGGTCGCCAAGGTCCGCCTGACCAACGGGTACGAGATCATCGCCTACATCCCGGGTGAGGGTCACAACCTGCAGGAGCACTCGATCGTGCTCGTGCGCGGCGGCGGCGCCAAGGACCTTCCGGGCGTGAAGTACCACATCGTCCGCGGCGCGCTCGACACGGCCGGCGTGGCCGACCGCAAGAAGAGCCGCTCGAAGTACGGGGCCAAGCGCCCGAAGAAGGCCGCCAAGTAACCGCCCGGCGCGGCACGCGCTCAGGCCGCGCCTCGAGGCGCCTCCCCGACTCCCTCTCAGCCCGCCCCGGCGGGCGCTGACAACGACATTCGATGCGCAGGAAGCAAGCCGAAAAGCGGATCGCGATCCCTGATCCGATCTACGACGACGTCACCGTCGCCAAGTTCATCGCCGCCGTCATGCGCGATGGCAAGAAGTCCATCGCCCAGAAGCTCGTCTACGGCGCGTTCGACCTTATCGAGGAGCGCACGGGCGAGCCCGGCGTCGAGGTCTTCCGCAAGGCGCTCAACAACGCCGCTCCGCTCGCCGAGGTGAAGTCCCGCCGCGTCGGCGGTGCGACGTACCAGGTGCCGATCGAGGTCCGCCCCGAGCGCCGGACCAGCCTCGCGTTCCGGTGGCTGCTCCAGTACGCGCGCCAGCGCGGCGACAAGTCCATGGCCAACCGCCTCGCGGCGGAGCTGCTCGCGGCGTCCCGCGGCGAGGGCGGCGCGGTCAAGAAGAAGGACGACACCCACCGCATGGCCGAGGCCAACAAGGCCTTCTCCCACTTCCGCTTCTAAGGCACTCGCCCGAAGCGACTCGCGGCACGCGCCGCACACCCTACCGATTGCAATGAGCACCGGAAAAACGTTCCCCCTCGACAAGACCCGCAACATCGGCATCTCGGCGCACATCGACGCCGGGAAGACGACGACCACCGAGCGGATCCTGTACTACACGGGCAAGACCCACCGCATCGGCGAAGTCCACGAGGGTGGCGCCACGATGGACTGGATGGAGCAGGAGAAGGAGCGCGGCATCACCATCACCTCGGCCGCGACGACGGCCGAGTGGGACGGCCACCGCATCAACATCATCGACACGCCTGGCCACGTCGACTTCACGGTCGAGGTCGAGCGTTCGCTGCGTGTGCTCGACGGCGCGGTCGCGCTGTTCTGCTCCGTTGGCGGCGTCGAGCCGCAGTCCGAGACGGTGTGGAAGCAGATGGACAAGTACAACGTCCCGCGCATCGCGTTCGTCAACAAGATGGACCGCACGGGCTCGGACTTCTACAAGGTCATCGGGATGATGAAGGACCGCCTCGGCGCCAACGCCGTCCCGGTCCAGATCCCGATCGGCGACGGCGAGATGTTCCGCGGCGTGATCGACCTCATCACGAACCAGGCCATCGTCTGGGACGACGCCACGCAGGGCATGACGTGGGACGAGATCCCCGTCCCGGAGGACCTCAAGTCCGAGGCGCGCCACTGGCGCATCAACCTCCTCGAGGCCGTCGCCGACCACGACGACGCCCTCATGGAGCAGTACCTCGAAGGTGCCGACATCAACCCGGACGACATCAAGAAGGTCGTCCGCGAGGCGACCATCGCGATGGACATCACGCCGGTCTTCCTGGGCTCGGCATTCAAGAACAAGGGCGTCCAGCGCATGCTCGATGGCGTCATCGACTACCTCCCGGCCCCGGTTGACGTCCCCCCGATGATCGGTCACCTGCCGCGCGAGGACACCGAGGTGATCCGCAAGGCAGACTCCAACGAGCCCTTCTCGGCCATCGCCTTCAAGATCG
>JBBQQJ010000327.1:0-1804 GCA_038216165.1 Gemmatimonadales bacterium
CCGCAGTCACGTTCTGATACTCCCCGAGGTGGTCGTTGACCAACCTCACGGCACGAGCCTTCAGCTCCGAATCGATCTTCTTGGGCATGAACTCATTCTCCTGGACTCAAACAGGAGCGGCATCAAACCTGGGGCGCTTCACGATGCGTGACGCGAGGATCTTGACCTGTCTCGGGACGTCAGAGAGAGGGCGCGTGCCGTCAGCAGCCTGATCAATGAGAGCTGCGAGGCGTGACATGGGGCTCCTCATCTTCGGCGGGTGTACTGGCAATGAGCCTACGGCGCGGCGGGAGGCTGCGAACCATCTGCTGCGCCAGTGTCGGCCTCGTGGCTCACCGAGGATGGCGACACGCTGGGCAGGGGGTTCGCGAAAGAAGGCATCATCTCCGGACGAGCCGGGGATCGAGGTTCACGGAGGAACCGCGGAGCTTCCGCCACCGCGCGCGAGCCGTCCATCTAAGCGTCAACGCCGCCCCGGATCCCCTCGGGTCCACTGCGCGCGGCCTGCCCAGCTCCGGCATGGAGGTGTCCCCGGACCGCCCCAGCATGTGAGCAGGGCAACCCGGTTTGGCGCTCCTGCTCGGAAGAGGTGCACCCGTCGTTGTGGGTCTTGTCCGTTGTCCCCCAACCACTGGCATACCTCCAGGCATGAGCACTGCCCAGTTCACGACGACGTCCCGGCCAGCACGGGTGCGTCACGAATGCGCAGTCTCGGCTCCCCCACCTGGCGGCTTGTCATGGTGATGACCTTGCACCGCCTGTCCGCCGGTGCCGGCTACCAGTACCTGCTCAAGCACACCGCGGCCGGCGACTGCGACCGTGCCGGCGTCGCCCCGTTGACTGCCTACTACACCGAGTCAGGCAACCCTCCGGGCCGCTGGCTCGGCAAAGGCCTGGCCGCAGTGGACCTGGACGTGGGAGCTCTGGTTACCGAGGCAACGATGGCGAACTTGTTCGGCGCCGGGCGCCATCCCGTCAGCGGCCAGCCCCTCGGCAAGGCCTACCCCGTCTACGCCCCACCCGCGGATCGGATCGCAGCTCAGATCGAGAAGCTCCCCCCAGATTTGGATCCCGCCCAGCGTGAGGCCGCCGTCGCGACGATCACGCGGGTTGAGCTGAGCCGGAACCGTCCGGCGGCAGTCGCCGGCTTCGACCTGACGTTCACGCCCACCAAGTCCGTCTCCACCCTCTGGGCCGTCGCCGACCCGGGCACGCAGCAGGCGATTCTGGACGCCCACCGCGCCGCGGTCCAGGACACCCTCGACTTCGCCGAGCAGTCCGCCCTGTTCACCCGCACGGGTACCCGCGGGTGTATGCAGGTCCCCGTCCGAGGGATGCTCGCCACCGCCTTCGACCACTGGGACTCTCGCGCCGGGGACCCCAACCTTCACACCCACGTCGTCATCGCCAACAAGGTCCAAGGCCACGATGGCAAGTGGCGGTCCCTGGACTCCCGCGCACTGCATCATGCGGTGGTGGCGTTGTCGGAGATCTATGACGACCACCTCGCCGACCACCTCAGCGCTGCCGCCCCGGTCACCTGGAGCTGGCGCGACCTGGGTCCGCGCCGCTCCCCCGGATTCGAGCTCGACGGCATCGACAGCACGTTGATGCGGGAGTTCTCCACCCGCACCACCCAGATCGACGCGGCCATGACCACGACCCTCGCCGAGTTCCACGCCGCCCACGGCCGCGCCCCCAACCAGGAGGAGATCACGAGGCTGCGCCAGCAGGTCTCCCGCGCCACCCGCCCCGCCAAACAAGTCCACCCCATCCGCGAACTGTTCGCACGCTGGCGTGCCCG
>JBBQQJ010000328.1:0-1800 GCA_038216165.1 Gemmatimonadales bacterium
CAAAAGGTTCAGGTATTGAGCGACGCCGTGGCGTGGGCGCTCAACTCGGCCCTGCGGGGAGTCGTCACCAACGGCACCGCGTCGTCGTCGGTGTACCGTGCCGGATTCCAGATTCCCTCCGGCGGAAAGACCGGTACAACCAACGACTACCGCGACGTCTGGTATGTCGGCTTCACGTCGGACCTGGTCGCGGGCGTGTGGATCGGTTTCGACCGACCGGAGAAGATCATGCCCAACGCGCAGGGTGGTCGCCTTGCTGCACCGGCCTTCACCGCGATGATGCTGGAGATCTACCAGCGCCGGAAGGCACCACCGGCCTGGCCGGAGCCGGAACAGGTGATGGTGCCGGTGGAGATCGACCGGACCACCGGCTTCAAGGCCACACCGTTCTGTCCGGAAGATGTGCGCGAGACGAGGTATTTCGCCCCCGGCTCAGAGCCAAAGGAGTTCTGCCCGTTGCACTCGCCGTTCAGGCCGGGCGGAGGGCCCTGACGCTGCGGCGGCTCTCCGCTCCGTGGTTGCTGCCCGTGTCGGGGCCGGCAGTCGCCGACGGCGCGGTGTTGATCGACGATGCCGGGAGGATCATCGCTGCGGGCAGGGATTCGGAGGTGCCCTCGCCGCCCGACGGTGAGTCGCTGGCGTATCCGGGCTGCGCACTCATCCCGGGACTCGTCAACACCCACACCCACCTGGAGCTCACCGGTCTCGCGGGGGCGGTGGACGACGATGACTTCGCCGAGTGGATTCGACACCTCATCGCGATCAAGTCGGATCGGAGCGAGGAAGCGTTCTTCGACGCCGCGTCACGTGGCATCGAGAGTTGCTGGGCGCAGGGTGTCACCACGATCTGCGACACCGGCAGCACGGGGCAGGTGATCGCCGCGCTCGCCGCGCTGCGTGCCAGCGGGGTGGCTCACCACGAAGTCTTTGGCATGCATCCCGAGGAGTGCGCACCGGCCATGCAGGCCTTCGAGCGTGACCTCGACCGGCTGGCCCATCACGCCACCGGTCGCGTCGGGCTCGGCGTCTCTCCCCACGCCCCGTACACCGTGAGTGGTGCGCTCTACCGCGCCAGCGCGGAGCTCGCGCGGGCACACGGTGTCCCGATTGCGGTGCACGTGGCCGAACCGATTGATGAGGTGAATCTCCTTCGCGATTTCACCGGCACGTTCGCCGACATGTGGCGTACCCATGGCGTGCCGCGACCATCACCGGAACCGATATCGCCGGTGGCATGGCTGGAGGCGCATGGCGTGCTCGGCGCCGACACGCTCTGCATCCACGCCGTACAGGTCGATGAGCACGACGTCGACCTGCTGGTGCGGCACGAGTGCGCGGTCGCCCATTGCCCGCGCTCGAACATGAGGCACCATGCTTCGCAAGCGCCAGTCGGGATGTTCGTGGAGCGCGGGCTGCGAGTCGGCCTTGGTACAGATTCGGAGGTGAGCGTGGCGCCGATCGACCTGCTGGCGGAGGCCCGCGACGCGCGACGGATCACCGACTGGACCGCAAGCGAGACCCTGCGGGTGCTCACGCTGGGCGGCGCCGAGGCCCTCGGACTGGGTCGTGAAGTCGGTGCGCTCGCGCCGGGGTACTGGGGAGACGTGGTGGCGATGGACGTGGGCGACGCACCCGACCCCACCGAAGCCGTGCTGCAATGCGGCCCCGACGCAGTCCGCGCGACCTGGCTCGGCGGACGTCGTCCCCTTGTTTCGCAGGGGGCGCCATGATAATCATGGATGTCCCCTCCCGGAGCCGTGGGTGCGCTGTCTTGCCCTCAATGCATCGTTCGAACCCCTC
>JBBQQJ010000329.1:0-1765 GCA_038216165.1 Gemmatimonadales bacterium
GGCGAAGATGGGGTTAGACATTTCTCGATCACTCTTCCTCTCGGCTGGGTCCGCAGAGCACGCACACCCATATGACGTAGCCGGGGCCGTGGTCGCCTATGGTGCGGGTGTTGCCGCAGGTTGGGCAGGCGTCGGTGGTCATGCGCCCACCTCCCACGGGATCGTCTGCGCGGTCAGCACGAGCCGCACCTCATGGTCATGTGGACGCGTCAGGTTGGGGCCACGTCGGAAGGTCTCGGCCACGACGTACTTCGGGCCGTCGTCTTCGATGAGCCCCACTTGCACGAGTCCGTCAAGAAGCGCCTTTGTGGTCGGTTGCGCGTTCGATGCTTCGCCTTTGTCGTGGCGGACACCTTTCGGGTAGGCCACGGTCCAGTCGACGGCGACGGGTCCGTTGATGCCTAGGATGCGGGCGTGTTGCGCGGTCACGATGGCGATGCTGTGGAGGTCGCGAACCTGCCGTGCTCGGTATTGCCGGTTGGTGCTGTGCCGGTTGGACGTGAGCCACAGGTCGCGGGGGATGGTGAAGGTCAGTTGGGTGCTCATGCGCCACCACCAAGCGGCGAGAACTCTCGGACCGGGATGCCAGCCTCACGGGCGAGCCTCATGCAGTTCTTGGTGCCCCGTGATGATGGCAGTGGGAATGCGAGGCACACGTCAGCGCCAAGACTGACCATGTGGGCATTCCGCTTAGGTCCGAGCACGTGACCATCAGGCCCCATCTCGGCGGGGTGGCCCTCGACGGGATAGCCCCAGCCTCGCCAGATTTCTGCGGCGATCTGGTCGGCACCGCCCAGGTGGCACTCGCCCTGCACTAACACGGCATTCATGGGCCGCCCGAGTTCGATCCACGCGTCAACGAGGGCCGTGCGGACGACGTTGCGGTCGGTCCAGTCGCGCGAGCCCGTGACAAGGATTCGGCGCGTCACCGACGCCGCCCGATCCGCCGCAGGTCGACCACGGCGGCGCGGGCCAAGTCGCGGACTAGCGCGAGGATGCTGCGGGCGCTCACGGGGTGCCACCGTCAGCGAGCGCGGCGCGGATGCGGGCAGAGCAGTGGGCATACATGTCGAGGCATCCCAGATGCGGGAGTTGGTCGCGGTGGGTGCGCTCCCACTCATCAGCCAGCCGCTCGACCGCCTCCACCTTGGCCCGCAACCCGTCCTGCTCGCGGATCAGCGCCTCACGTTCGTCCAGCAGGGCGGGCAGTGCGTTGACGGCGGCAACGATGAGGTGGGCGTCGGCTTCGGCAACGGTGCCGCCAGCCGGGTTCAGCCGGGTCAGGGAGGAAGCCACCATGAAGGCGTCCCAGCCCGCCGCGTCACGGTCCGCCCAAACCTCCGCCCGTGAATCTCCAAGCCGCCACGGTCCCGGCGTGCCCTCCGCGAGCAGTCGCCGCAGATCGGCGTAGTCCGGGGCGGTCATGCGAGCCACGCGCACTTCGGGCACCAGTCCGCGTCCGTGCTGCGCCAGCCATCGGTGCCCACGGGAGCGGTGGCCCCACAGGAGCAGGTCACCAGATCAGCGGTCAGATTCTCTGGCTTGACGTGATCGTCGGGATAGCGCAAGCGGTCCATCGATGTTTCAAGGCGGGCGGTTGCCTCGGGAAAGTCGCGTGCGAGTTTATGCCCGAGGCGGGTGCCGCCGTCAGCGAGCGCGGCGAGCACATCGTCGGGATCGGGCATGTCGCCGGTGATCTCCCACTGGCCGTTGCCGACGTATGACTCGATTGCGAAGAGGGCGCCCTTGATGTTGTTTGACGATC
>JBBQQJ010000330.1:0-1739 GCA_038216165.1 Gemmatimonadales bacterium
GTCGAGCGCGACGCCACCGAGGGCATCGCCCGCCAACTGGCGGATCGGCTCATCGCGAACCTGCGGCGGCCCGTTCGGGTGGCCGGGCGAGACCGGACCGTCGGTGCCAGCGTCGGCATCAGCCTGGGGCGCAGCGGCCAGGCATCGGCCGAGCAGCTGATGAGCGAGGCCGATATCGCGATGTACGTCGCCAAGGGCGAGGGCAAGGGCGGGTCATCCGTCTTTGACTCGCGCACTCATGCCTCGGTCGTCCGGAGCATCGGCCTGCGAGACGATCTCGACCGCGCGATTCGCGAGCGGCAGTTCGAGATGCACTATCAGCCGATCGTCGATCTCGAGACGGGCGACCTCGCCGGCGTCGAGGCCCTGGCCCGATGGCGCCATCCGGCCCGAGGCCTGCTGGCGCCCGCCGACTTCATCGCCCTGGCGGAGGCCACCGGCACGATCATCGCCCTCGGCCAGTGGATCTTCAGCGAGTCCTGCCGCCAGGCGGCCGCCTGGTCCGACGGCCCGCTGGCCGATCGGCGCTTCATGAGCATCAACCTCTCGACCATCCAGATCACGTACCCGGGCTTCGTCGAGTTCGTGACCGATGCGATCGCGCGCGCCGGCGTCGATCCCTCGAGCCTTCTGCTTGAGGTGACCGAGTCGGCCAACCCCGATCCGGACTCGGTCGTCGACGCGCTGCTGCGGCTCAACGCGTTGGGGATCCGCCTCGCCGTCGACGACTTCGGCACCGGCTTCGCTTCGATGGAGCAGCTCGCCCGCCTCCCGTTCGCCGTGATCAAGATGGACCGATCCCTGGTGGCCGCCGTCGACACCGATGCGCGCGTCGAGTCGGTCGTCACCGGCGTCACCGATCTCGCGCGACGCCTCGGTGCCCTGACCGTCGCCGAAGGCGTCGAGCGCCCGGAGCAGATCCCGCCGTTGCGCGCCATGGGCTGCCAGATGGCCCAGGGCTTCCACTTCGCGCCTGCCCTCCCGCCCGCCGAGCTCGAGGCGCTCGTCGCCTCGCCCGCCGGCACCGGTGCCGCCGTCTTCGTCCGTCGCGTCCCTCGCCCCGCCATTTCCTGAACCGGGTCGCCCTGCCGACGCCCGGCGCCCGACGCCGGCGCATGTTGGTTCGCTGCTGGGACTACCGGCCAGGAAGTGCCCGTCCGTCCCAGCCAAGGACCACAACCGGCCACCATCGGCCCATTCGCCTGGCCGTCCGTCCCAGCGGCGAGCTACTTCGGCCAGGAAGCGGCCGTTACTCCCGGTGGCGAACCAACCCCCCGGCTGACGGCCTGTGGGTTGCCCATGGCGGTAACTAACGGCCATCGGCGCCGGCTCAGCAGGCCCCGCTTTACCGGCACCGACAATTTCGGGACGACATCTGCCCGGAATAGGCCCCTCGGTGTCCGTTGGTTATCCATCGCGGCAAACCACCTCGTGGCGATGGCCGTGTTCCTCGTCACGATCCTGATCGGCATCCTCAACGGCGCCGATGCGGTCGAGTTCGATCGCAACGCGATCCTCACCCACGTCCACTCCGGCACGGTCGGGTGGCTGACACTGACGATCGTGGCGACGACGTTCCTGCTGTTCCGCACCGCCGACCGCCGGCTGATTCTGGCGCTCGCCCTCGGTGTGCCGGTCTACGTGCACGCCTTCTAAACCGGGAACTACATTTTCAGCGCCAACAGCGGCGTTTCGTTTATGGCGATCGTAGCCAGGCTGGTCTACAGGGTCTGGTTAAA
>JBBQQJ010000331.1:0-1725 GCA_038216165.1 Gemmatimonadales bacterium
GCCCACCTCATCAACACCCAGCTCCTGCTGGCGGCGATTTTCCTCACGGCGTGGTGGAGCGGCAGTGCCCCCCCCATGCGCCTGGCGACGCTCGGCAGCCGTCGCGTGGGCGTGCTCGCGCTTGGCTTCCTCGCCCTCATGGTGGTGGGCCTGACCGGGGCGATCGCGTCCCTCGGCGACACCCTCTTCCCGGCCCGCACACTGATGGAGGGCATGGCACAGGATCGCGATCCGAGTGCGCCCCTCCTGATCCGGCTCCGGGTCTGGCACCCCACGATGGCGGTGGCCGCGGGGCTGCTCCTGCTGGGCCTCGCGGCCGTCGCACCGCGTTGGCGCCCGACACCAGCGGTCGCCCGGGCGGCGCGGGCGGTCACCGCACTGGTGCTGGTGCAGTGGGCGATCGGCGTGGTGACGCTGCTGTTGCTGGTGCCGGTGGGGATGCAGCTCCTTCACCTCCTCACCGCCGACCTGCTGTGGACTGCGGTGGTCTGGCTTGCCGCGGCGTTGCTCGCGGATCAGGCCCGCACGAGCGAGGCGACCAGCGCCACCGCTTCGGCATCGAGGCGGGTGCCGGCACCCTCTTCGAGGTGAGCGATCGCCCGCGCAGGTGACCACGCGGGCCGGAACGGGCGGGGAGAGCGCAGCGAGGCGAAGGTCGAACTCGCCGCGACAAGCCGTGATGCCCAGTGCATCGGCGCGCGGGTGCGCCGCACCGGGTAGCCGCTGCCGTCGGGCGCGAGGTGATGCTCCCAGGCCACGATCGCGGCCAGTTCCGCAGCCCGCCCCCCGATGCCCAGCAACAACTCCGCCCCGCGAGCCGGGTGCGTCTCCACTTCGACGCGCTCGCTCGCGGTCAGCCGCTCGGCCGAAGCGAGTCGGGGGCTGAGGCGCGCCATCCCGACGTCGTGCAGCAGCGCCGCCATCCCGAGCCGGTGCGCATCCAGCCGTTCCAGCCCCGAGGCCCGCCCAGCGGCCATCGCGAGGAGCGCGGTGTTGATGGCGTGCACCTGCGGGTAGGCCGTGGCGTCGTCGGACGACGCGACCTGCGGCAGCGGGTGGTTCTCGAGGTGCACCATCAAGATCCGGATGATGGCATCGGCCTCCGACCAGGCCAGGACGTCGACAGCCGCCTGCTCGCGGATGTACGCGAACGCGGCGACCTCGTCGGTGAGGTCAAGCCGCAATTCGCGACTCCCCGCCACGATGTCGAGGTCAAGGTGAAAGGTCAGGCCCTGCATCCCCAGCCCGTTCTCGTCCACGGCCACCGTGCCGTAGGTGATCCCCGGAATCGGCGGCGCGGTCTCCGTGCCAGTCTCGCCGCCGAGCCGCAACTGCAGCCGCTGCAGGAGATCCTGCACGCCATCGCGATCGGCCTCACGACTGAAGGCGATGCGCTGCATGCCGGCGCGCGCGAGCCTCGGGGCCCAGGGCCACGCCGCCAGCTCGTGGAGCACCCGCCCCGCATGGACCGGCGCGGTGCCCAGGAAGAGGAAGACGTGGTCGCCGTCGGTGGCGAGCAGCGCCGCGAGCGCCTCCCAGACCGTGTCCACCGCGCGTTGCGCGGCCGGATGCCCCGGGGAGTAGAGCGCCATGGCAGACAGCGCCTGGGCGAGGGCGTGCAGGAAGCGGATCGCCTCGGTCACCGACGCGGCCCCCGCACGTGCCGGAGGGCATCCACGACGCCGGGGTCGGCACTGCGACCGGCCTGCTGCACGGCGAGCAGGA
>JBBQQJ010000332.1:0-1715 GCA_038216165.1 Gemmatimonadales bacterium
AGGAGATCTGCATATGGCACGCATTGATGCGTCCAAGCTCAACCTGGAGGAGAAGGTCGTCCAGATCAACCGAGTCGCCAAGGTCGTCCAGGGCGGCCGCCGGTTCAGCTTCAGCGCGGTCGTCGTCGTCGGTGACGGCAACGGCACCGTCGGAGCCGGACTGGGCAAGGCCGGCGAGGTTCCCGAAGCGATTCGCAAGGGCGTCGAGGACGCGAAGAAGCGCCTGATCAAGGTCCCCCTGGTGGGATCGAGCATCCCGCACGAGGTGCACCGACACTTCGGCGCGTCGAAGGTCATGCTCAAGCCTGCCAGCGCCGGAACCGGGGTCATCGCCGGGGGATCGGTGCGATCCGTGGTCGAGGCCGCGGGCATCCGTGACCTCCTCAGCAAGGCGCAGGGCTCCACGAACCCGATCAACGTCGTCCGCGCCACGATCGAGTGCCTCTCGGCGCTGCGATCCGCGGATGACATCGCCGCGCTGCGCGGCCGGACCGCGGAACAGCTCCTCGGGAAGCGCGGCGCGGAGCGCGCCCGCACCCCGCACGAGATTCCGCCGCGGCGCGAGCCGATGAACACCGGGGGTGGACGTGGCCGCTAAGCAGGCGAGCACCCCCAAGGGACCGATGCTCCGCGTGACGTGGGTGCGTTCCACCATCGGCCACAAGGCGGCCGCACACGGGACGATCCGCGCCCTCGGGCTTCACAAGCTCAACCAGACCGTCGAGGTCAGCGACACCCCGGTGATCCGGGGCATGCTGCGGCGCGTGGCGTTCCTCATCGACGTGGTGGAGCCGGCCGGGACGAAACAGGAGGAATCGAAGTGAAGCTCCACGATCTGCACCCGGCGCCGGGCTCGCGGACGCCGTCGCGACGCGTGGGTCGGGGCCAGGGCTCGGGTCGCGGAAAGACCGCGGGCCGCGGCACCAAGGGCCAGAAGTCACGAGCCGGCGGAGGCATCCCGGCGTGGTTCGAGGGTGGCCAGACCCCACTCCACGTGCGCACGCCCAAGCTCCACGGCTTCCGCAACCGCGGGCGGGTGGCCTACGCGCCACTCAACCTGGCGAAGTTGGCCGACGCCGAGAAGGGGACGCTGGTCACCCCCGACGTGCTGGAGCACGATGGGCTGATCCGCGATACGAAGCTGCCCGTGAAGATCCTGGGTGTCGGCGACGCGCCCAAGGGGATCACCATCCACGCGCACGCCTTCAGCAAGAGCGCACTCGACAAGCTGGCTGCCGCCGGCTCCACGGTGCAGCGCCTCTCATGGCCGGACAACACCCCGGTCGACGAGGAGGCGGAGGCCAAGGTCGCCGCCGATACCGCGGCGAAGGCCGCGACCCGGGCCGCCAAGCGTCGTGGCAAGAGCAAGAAGGGGCAGGGCGGCACGCCGCCCGCCGCGACCCAGGCTGCCGACGCTGAGCCGGCCCCCGAGTCACCGACAGCCGAGGCCGGCGACACGCCCGACGGCGAAAGCGAGCCCCAGGCTTGATCGAGACGGCCCTCACCGCCTTCCGGGCGCCGGACATCCGGCGCAAGGTGCTCTTCACGCTCGGGATCCTGCTGATCTTCCGAGCGCTGACGAACGTTCCGATTCCGAACGTGAACACGGCCGCGCTGAGCGACCTTTTCACGAACAACCCGCTGCTCGGGATCCTGAACATCTTCTCCGGGGGCGGCCTGGCGGCCGCATCGGTCATCGGCCTGGGAGTGAACCC
>JBBQQJ010000333.1:0-1714 GCA_038216165.1 Gemmatimonadales bacterium
GCCTCGATGGCCAGCAATGCGTGGCGCATGGTCGGGTCCCAAAAGCTCCGCAGGTGGTCGCGCACGCCGCGCACCGCCTCGTCGGTCGGATACGGCTCGAAGAACCGGGCGATCTGGGTGGACATGCGGATCAGCTCAGCCGGTGGCATGGGCCACCTCGTGCGGGAAGCGCACCACGCGCTCCCCCGGACCGCGGCACGCCACCGGCACGCCGAGAGCCTCTGACCAGGCAAGGGCCATGGTGGTCGGGGCGGACAGGGTGGCGAGGAGCGAGGCGCGGGCGACCGCGGCCTTGGCCACCAGCTCGTAGCTGCAGCGGGACGACATCGCCACGAAGCCCGGCTCCCCTAGGCGGCCAGCGCGCGCGAGGGCACCGACCAGCTTGTCGAGCGCATTGTGTCGGCCGACGTCCTCGCGCACGAGCGCTACGGCCCCGTCGAGGGTGCACCAGGCGGCGGCATGCACCGAGTGCGTGGCGCGGTTGAGCGGTTGGTGCTGCGGCATGGCGGCCCACGCCGCCAGGATCGCCGCATCGGCGACTGATGTGGGGTGCGGGTGCCCGCCGGGCAGAGATGCGCGTGCGGCACGCAACGCCGCGAGCGACTCGAGCCCGCAGAGCCCGCAGCCGGAGACGCCGGCCATGGCCCGGGCGCTCCGCCCCGCCACCGCACTGGGCACGGTGAGATCGAGCAGGTGATCGCCCAGAAAGGTGGCGGGCGCAATCTCCTCGATGGCGGCAGCATCGGACACCACCTGCTCAGTGAGGGCGAGGCCCACCGCCAGGTCCTCGAGGTCGGTGGGGGTGGCGAGCATCACGGTCCACGGTGCGCTGTTGAGGCGCAGCTCCACCGCCGCCTCAACGGCGATCCCCCAGGTGGCATCGGCCGCGTCACCGGGAAGCCGGATGGCTCGCTGCACATATGCCTCGCTCGGGGGCTCGCTCATGAGGTGCCCTCCCCGGCCATCGCCCGCGCACCGACGGGGCGAACCTCCACCGCGGTCACCTTGTATTCGGGGCAGTTGGTCGCCCAATCGGAGTATTCAGTGGTGACCACGTTGGCGCCCAACTCCGGATGATGAAAGGTCGTGTAGACCACTCCCGGCGGCACGCGGTCGGTGACCCGGGCGGTGAGGGTGATGGTGCCTTTCCGGCTCTGGAGACTGGTCGTCTCGCCGTCGCGAATGCCGCGCAGCTCCGCGTCGCTGGGATGGATCTCGAGCACATCCTCCGCATGCCAGACCACATTGGCCGTGCGGCGCGTCTGGGTGCCGACGTTGTATTGCGAGAGGATCCGGCCAGTGGTGAGGAGGAGCGGGTAGCGTCGGGTGGAGCGCTCGTCGGTCGGCACGTACTGCGTGGGGAGGAACTGGCCCCGCCCGCGCACGAACTGGTCGACATGCATCACCGGCGTGCCGAGGGGCACGGCGTCGGTGCAGGGCCACTGCACGCTGCCCACCCGGTCGAGCAGGTCGAACGAGACCCCCGCGAAGGTCGGGGTGAGCGCGGCGATCTCGTCCATGATGGCGGCCGCGTCCGGATAGTCCATCGGATATCCCATCGCGGTGGCGAGCCGGCAGGTCACCTCCCACTCTGCCAGTCCCGTGCGCGAGGGCGTTGCGGGGCGCACGCGGTTGATGCGCCGTTCGGCGTTGGTGAAGGTGCCGTCCTTCTCGAGGAACGCCGTGCCGGGCAGGAAGACGTGGGCGTATCTCG
>JBBQQJ010000334.1:0-1698 GCA_038216165.1 Gemmatimonadales bacterium
GGGATGACCGCAGCGATGCCGAGCTGGACGGTGGCGGGGATGAGTGCGAGAACCGCAAGGCTGATGGGGATGATCTTCGCCTTGGCGCCGCGGCCGATGCCGAAGGCAGTCTTCAGACTGTGGAGGTAGAGCATCCAGAAGGCGTACCCGCGGCCCTTACGGGGGCCTTCGTAACCGCGGTAGCCGAGGTCGTAGATGTTTCCGCGGGCCGACTCAGCTGGCTGCACTGGCAGCCTCCTCGGGGCGGAAGAGGTCTTCGAGGGTCTCGCGGCGCTGTTCGAGGCGGACGATGGCGAGGCCACGATCGGCGGCGAGGTCGCGGATGAGGTCGTAGGGGCGGTCGTCGTCGAGCTGGATGAGGACGGTACGTCCGTCCTGGGTGGCGGAGAGGCCATGGGCCGTCAGGAGGCCGGCGAGGATGTCGGCGCCGTTCTCGATTTCGACGGCAAGGACCTGAGTCTGGCCGGTGAAGGCGGAGATGGGGCCGGACTGGACGAGCTTGCCGCCTTCGATGACGACGAGGTGTTCGCAGACGCGCTCGATCTCACCGAGGAGATGGGAGGACATGATGATCGCGATGCCGAAGGCGGTGCCGGTGCGGTGGACGAGATCGAGCATGTCGTCGCGGCCGGCGGGGTCGAGGCCGTTGGTTGGTTCGTCGAGGAGGAGCAGGCGAGGGTCGTGGACGAGGGCCTGGGCGAGCTTCACGCGCTGCTTCATCCCGGTGGAGTAGCCCTTGATCTGTCGGTAGCGCTCTTCGAAGAGGTGGACGTGGCGGAGGATCTCGGCGGTGCGCTCGCGGGCGGCGGCGGGTGGGACACCGGACATCTGGGCCATGTGGAGGACGAACTCGGTAGCCGTCATGTCGGGCGGGAGGCAGTCGTGCTCGGGCATGTAGCCGATGAGCTGGCGGATTTCGGGGCCACGGGTGACGACATCCATGCCCATGACCTCGGCGGCGCCGTCGGACGGTTCGAGGAGACCGAGGAGGACCTTGATCAGGGTGCTCTTGCCCGCGCCGTTCGCGCCGACGAGGCCGATGATGCCAGGCTCGAGTTCGAGCGTGAGGTTATCGAGAGCGGTGACGCGAGGGTAGCGCTTGGTCAGCCCGCGGGTTGCGAGGAGTGCCATCTGCGCCATGCTAACGCAGGAGCGCGAACGCCGTTCGCGGAGGCCGTTGGGACTCCGTAGAATCAGGGGTTATCTCGTCTAAAAGGAACTACACATGGGAAAGCTTGATGGCAAGGTTGTTGTCGTCACCGGCGCGAGCCGCGGAATCGGCAAGACGATCGCCGAAGTATTCGCGGCCGAGGGTGGCAAGGTCGTCTGCGCGGCGCGGACGCTGAAGGAGGGTGACCATCCGCTGGAGGGGTCGCTCGAACACACGGTGGCGGGGATCCGTGAAGCCGGCGGCGAAGCGACCGCGGTCGCGGTGAACATCTCGGAGTACGACGAGTGCGTGCGGCTGATCGAGGAGGCGCGGGCGGCATACGGGCCGGTCGATGTGCTCGTGAACAACGCGGCGCTGACGTACTTCGTGCCGATCAAGGACTACCCCGTGAACCGCTGGCACCGGTCGGTGGCGGTGAACTTCCACGCGCCCTTCTACCTGTCGCAGGAAGTGTTGAAGGACATGATCCCGCGCAAGAGCGGGTCAATCGTCAACATCTCCAGTGGCGCCGCGATTGGCCCGGGCCG
>JBBQQJ010000335.1:0-1681 GCA_038216165.1 Gemmatimonadales bacterium
CGAGATGGCCGGCATGGCTGCCGCCTTCGGTGGTGGTGGCGCCCAGCTCATCAAGATGCTCCCGCAGCTGTTCGGCAAGTCCGGCGATGCCATCGTCCGCCAGGAGCTGATGAAGGTGTATTCCCTGATGGAGATCTCCCGGTTCACCGGTCTCCGCGCGCAGGCCGCGGCCGCCGTCGGCCGCACGCCCGGGCCGGAGGTGTCCACGGGCAAGTTGATGGCCTCGAACATCGTGCGCCTCTTGCGAGACACCGGCCTCGCCATCGAGGGCCCGGCGGGGATGCTCATGGGACCGGATGCGCCGCTCGGGGGCATGCTCCAGTTCCTCGCGTTGTTCAGCCCGGCGATCGCGATCGCCGGAGGCACTGACCAGGTGCAACGCAACATCATCGGTGAGCGGGTCCTGGGCCTTCCGGCAGAGCCCCGCACCGACAAGGAGGTCCCGTTCCGGGAGCTCAAAGTCGGCACGCAACGCGTCGAGGCATGAGCGCGGCGGCTCCTAGCCTCGCCCCTGTGACTGATCCATCCCCCCACGCCACTCCCGCTCGCTTCGCCGCCGCCAGCGCACTCCGGCGGCTCGGCCACGCCGTCGTCGGCCACCAGGTCGACGATCCGCTCTTCGACGAGGTCACCCGGACCATCGAGGAGGTGACGGCCCGGATCGAGTCGGGACCGCCCCGCAGCCGTCCGACCGATGACATGAAGCGCCGTCTCTTCGACACGCCGCCGGCCGACGGCGAGGGAATGGATCACTTCCCCGACTGCGTCGTCTCGGGCAAGGCGAACCCCATGGGGGTGGCCATCGAGGTGCACCGCACCGGCGATGTCGCGGTGGCCCGCGTCGCGTTGGGGGCGGCCTTCGAAGGTGCCCCCGGCAGGGCCCACGGGGGCATCGTCGCCGCGGTCTTCGACGACACGATGGGGTTCGTGCTCTCGATGCACAGGACCGCCGCCTTCACCGGGCGACTCACCGTCTCCTATCGCGCTCCGACCCCGGTGGGCGAGACCCTCGAGTTCCGCGCCTGGCTGCGCGAGGTCGACGGTAGGAAGCTGTGGATCGACGGGACGGCGCACCACGGTGACCTCCTCGTCGCCGAGGCCGAGGGCCTGTTCATCTCGATCCCGCCCGAGCGGTTCGGCGCCGCTCCTGACACCAGGGGCGCGTGATGCGAGGGGCCGCCGCGATCGTCGGCGCCGTCGACCTCGCGAGCCCCACCGGCAAGCTCGAGCGCCCGGTGCGGCAGCTCGAGATCGAGGTGATCCGGAGCGCCCTCGACGACGCCGGACTGGCCATTGGTGACGTGGACGCCCTCTTCACCTGCACGGGGATGATGGCCTCGATGGAGCTGGCCGAGTACCTCCGGATCCAGCCCCGCTACACCGATACCACGATGACGGGAGGATCCAGCTTCGAGGTGCACGTCGAGCACGCGGCAGCCGCGCTGGCGCTGGGTCTCTGCGAGGTAGCCGTCATCGTCTACGCCCAGACGCCCCGGAGCTCGGGTGGACTCGGCGGAGGCATGGGCGGCGCGATGGCGGCCATGGGTGGAGACATGCCGATGATGGAATGGGACCTCCCCTACGGCCTGGGAACCCCGGCGTCGAGCTACGCCTTGGCGGCCACGCGCCACTTCGCCCAGTACGGCACGACCTCCGAGCAGCTGGCCGAGATCGCCGTCTC
>JBBQQJ010000336.1:0-1674 GCA_038216165.1 Gemmatimonadales bacterium
AGATCCGCGCCGGCACCGGCGGCGACGAGAGCGCCCTCTTCGCCGGCGACCTGTTCCGGATGTACGCGCGCTTCGCCGAGAGGAACCGCTGGCAGGTGGAGATCGTTTCCGAGAGCGCTGGCGAGGCCGGCGGCTTCAAGGAGGTCATCGCCCGCGTAGTGGGCCAGGGTGCGTACTCCCGCCTCAAGTTCGAGTCCGGCGGCCATCGCGTGCAGCGCGTGCCCGCCACCGAGACCCAGGGCCGAATCCACACGTCCGCCGCCACCGTGGCGGTGATGCCGGAGGCTGACGACGCCTCCGACGTGCTGATCAACCCCGCCGACGTGCGCATCGACACGTTCCGCGCGAGCGGCGCCGGCGGCCAGCACGTGAACAAGACCGACTCCGCCGTGCGGCTGGTCCACGCCCCCACCGGCATCGTGGTGGAGTGCCAGGACGCGAGGAGCCAGCACAAGAACCGCGAGCAGGCCTGGCGCATCCTCGCCGCGCGCATCAAGGACAAGCAGGTGCGGGAGCAGGCGGCGAAGGAGGCGAGCGAGAGGAAGAGCCTGGTGGGCTCGGGCGACCGCTCCGACCGCATCCGCACCTACAATTTCCCCCAGGGGCGCGTCACCGACCACCGCATCAACCTCACGCTGCACAAGATCGACGCGATCATGGACGGCGACCTGGCCGACCTCACCGGCGCGCTGATGGCGGAGCACCAGGCCGAGCAGCTCCAGGGCCTCGCGACGGGCTGAAGGCCGATGCTCACCCTGAAGGCCGCCCTCGAGGAGGCGACCGCAGCCATCGGGCGCGTCGATGCCCAGGTGCTGGTGGCGCACCACCTCGGCGTGAATCGCGCCTACCTCGTGGCCAACCCGATGCGCGTCCTCACCGAAAGCCAGGACGCCCGCATCGACCTGGCCGTCGCGCGGCGCGCGATGGGCCACCCGGTGGCCTACCTGACCGGGAAGCGCGAGTTCTACTCGCGCGATTTCGCGGTGGGTCCGGGCGTCCTCATCCCGCGGCCTGAAACCGAGGTGCTGGTGGAGGTGGCGCTCGCGAAGCTGCGCGGGGTGGACAGCGCCCCCCGGGGGATCCTCGACCTCGGCACCGGCTCGGGCGCGATTGCGGTGACGCTCGCCTGCGAGCGGCCCGACGCACACGTCACCGCCACGGACACGAGCGACGAGGCGCTGGCCATCGCGCGCGACAACGCGCGCGCCCTCGGCTGCGAGGCGCGACTGGAGATCCTCCAGGGCTCCTGGTACGAACCGGTGCGCGACCGGCGCTTCCACCTCGTGGTCGCCAACCCGCCCTATGTCGCCGCGGGCGATCCGCATCTTGCCGCGGGGGACCTGCGCTTCGAGCCCCCCGGCGCCCTCACCGACGGCAGCGGCGACGGGCTCGAGTCGATCCGTGCCATCGTCGACGGGGCCCGGGAGCACCTCGCGCCCGGCGGCTGGCTGCTGCTGGAGCACGGCTTCGACCAGTCCGACCGCGTCCGGGAGTTGCTCGTCGACGCCGGATTCACCGAGTGCCTTTCCATTCCCGACCTGGCCGGCATCCCACGGGTGGCCGGCGGCACACTAAAATGAGGGGGAATCCAATCCGGGTTGGATCGGACGCGATACGCCGATCAACCCTCCAACCAGGAGTGCGAAGATGAACGTCCAGGACACCATCCGCCAG
>JBBQQJ010000337.1:0-1636 GCA_038216165.1 Gemmatimonadales bacterium
CGAGATGCTGACCGGGCACCCGCCGTTCCATGGTACCACCCCGCAGCAGGTGCTTGCCGCGCATGTTACCGAGGTTCCGGATTCCGTCGCAAAGCGCCGTCCCGCGATCTCGCCGCAACTCGAACAGGTAGTGATGCGCTGCCTCGCGAAGCGGCCGGCAGATCGATTCCAGACGGCGGAGGACCTGCTGCAGCAGCTGGAGGCACTCGCCACACCGAGCACCGGTATCACACCCACGCAGACCCGTCCGGTGACCGCCTGGAGCGAGCCTGTCAGGGGGCGTCGCTGGCTGGTCCCCGTCGCGCTGGCGGCCGTGGTGCTCGCCGGGGTCGCGGTCTGGAAAGTGATATCCAAGGCCCCCTCTGAGGTCGCTGATGTGGCGCGGATCCAGGCGACGACGACTGGCACCGCCGAAGTGGGTGCGCTCTCGCCGGACGGCCAACGGGTCGCCTATAGCGAACGCGAGTGCGACGAGGAGTTTCGATGCACCGTGGGGCTGGTGATCGAGGACATCGGTGGCGTCGGCCGGATGCGAGCGGTGAGCGGGGTCGCGGGCATCTACGCGATCGGATGGAGCCCGGATGCCCGGAGGGTCCATTTCCTCGGTACGTCAGTAGATGGCCGGTACGGCACCTTCGTGGTCCCTGCGCTTGGCGGAGAGGCACCGCGCTTCCTCGGTGCCGTCCATATCCGCTTCTTCGGCAGCGGCGACTCGATGGTGGTGGCCCACATGGGCGAACCCGGCACTGTCAGGTTCATGGTGAAAAGCGCCGCCGACGAACGCACAGGCGATACGATCCCGCTGCGGCTGCCCGCCACCCTCGTCAGCGTGATGTGGCAAGTGTCGCCGGATGGTCGTCAGCTCGCCATCCCCGCCACAGCGCCGAGCGGCCTGCGATTCTTGCAGATCTGGAACCGCGAAGGCGGATTGCTCGATTCGATGCCGCTCGCGACCGAAGAGGAGCCGATCGGCTTCTCGCCCGCCGGCGACCTGGTGCTCGTGATCCGCGACACCACGAATGCCGATCTCGCCACGATCGTTGAGCGGAAGGTGTCGGCGTCCGGCAAGGTCGCGCGCACGCCCCGGACGCTCCTCCCCGTGCAGCCGATTTCCGATCCGCGGGTGTCGCAGGGGGGGATCACCTACCTGGCTGGTCCGGTCGCAATCACGCTCTACGCCGGATCCCGCCCCAGCGAGTTGTCCGCCGAGATCACCACGCGCCAGGTGACGAGCACCACGGCGAATCTCGGTGTCCTCCTGTCGGGCGATGGCACCGCCCTCGTCGTCACCCGCCGCCCCCGCGGCGACGTTCGGCGCACGATCACCCAGGTGACGCTCTTCCCGTTCGATGCCGGACCGGAACGGTCACTCGGCGCAGGGATCCGCGGGGTGATCTCCCAGTCGCGCACCGTGGCCGCCGATTCGGTCGTCTTCGTACATGAAGACGCGGGGCGGTTACGCCTCACCCAGTTCGACCTCGCGACCGGCGGCACCAGGGACCTCGGCACCATGCCGGACACGACCGCCATGGATGCCATGGAGGTGCTGCGCGATGGGAGCATCGCGTGGTACGTACCCGGCGACACCAGCGGGAACATCCGGGTACGCCAACCGTCCGGCGCGACCCGACTGATC
>JBBQQJ010000338.1:0-1621 GCA_038216165.1 Gemmatimonadales bacterium
GCTTGAGTCGTCACGTTATGTCTCCTCGCTTCCGTCTCCCGGCCACCCGGTGACGGACCAACCCCACCTGCAGCGACAAGCCTCCGCGCCCGGACAGAACAAGGAGGTCACCGTCGCCCTCCCACGAATCAACGATCCGTGCCGAGTCATGAGCCGCGTAGAAGACCTCTCGGAAAGCGACGACCCGCCGAATCAGAACGTATGTTTCACGTGAAACAATGTCACTCGGTTCACATGGACGCCCCAACGCCCCACCCCGCACGCCGTCGCTCGAGGGTTCCAGAAACGAAACCAGCCCCCCGCTCACGCGGGGGGCTGGCAGCGGACAACGAAGTCCGCGATCTGCGGCAGTAGTTAGCTGCGGCGGACAGCCACCCAGCGGCCGGTCCCGGCCAGCACGGCGGCGCCCAGCACCAGGGCTGCACCCAGCATCAGCGGCGTTCCGCCGTCGCCGGCGAGGCCAGCGTTACCAGTCGCACCAGGCGACGGCGTCCCCGTCGGCGAAGCCTGCGCTACCAGTCCATCAAATGCCGGCGTCAAGTCGATGCCGGCGGCAGCAACTGACCCAACGGTCAGGATGCCGAACATCACCGTGGCGCCCAGCGCCAACACAATTCGCTTCACACTCATAGGACAAACGATCCCGTCCTCGCGCTTTATGCGCGTCACACCAACACCCGCTCCCCCAAGCATGAGGCGTTTATGAGCACAGGGGTATCGCGATTTGGGCGTGAATGTGAACGATCCATAAACGACCACCCACGCACTCACCATCCGAATCACGCAACAACCCCGCCGGAGCGGGGTTGTCTGGACGCCTGAGTCGTGTCTCGTGGGCGCACGAATTGTTACACCGCGAGACGGATCTTCCCGATGACCGCCTCCACCAGGTCAGCGCCCGGCGAAGTAATCCCATGGTCGGCCGCAGCGTGCGCCGCAACCTGCGAGAGGATCTCTTCATCCGAATCGCCCGTGAAGTGCATCCCGCACCCCGGCACCACATCGCCGCAGGAAAACTCCTTCATTCTGTATCCCTTCACCACGCCGAGGGGTCGCCCCGCGTGAGTCAACGCGTGCCGCGTCCTCCTTCTATCTTCGGAACTCACCATCGGTGCCAACAGGTCACGCCGCCGCGCGATGCCGCCCCGGGTCGCCATCCAGGGCGCTCGTCAGCGCCTCGATCAGCCGCTCGACGCGCTCCACGCCGAGGTACGTACCCGCATCATCAACGCAGGCCATCGGGTCGAAGCGGCGCTGGTGCGGGCGCGTCATCGCGCGGCGCGCCGCGTCGGTGACCTGCGTCGTCGCCTTCACCTGCGCGATCGCACGCGCTGGCATCTCCACTGTGCCAGAGTCCACGGAGTAGATCGCCACGGGACGCCGATAGCGGTCCAGCACCGGTAAGGCCGAGAGCATCTGCGACCCCGGCTCCAGGGCCTCGCGCACTAGCTCCAGCCCTTCCACCTCGCGCCCCTCCTCGAGGAAGGGCCACGGCTCGACGAACGGCTCCACGGTGTGTCGCTCCTCGGCGACCGCCGCCGAGCGCAGCAGGAGCTGCCGCACCTCCGGCGCCAGCACCGCCCAGTGCGACGCCGGCCGTCCGAGGAAGTACCCCTGCGCC
>JBBQQJ010000339.1:0-1606 GCA_038216165.1 Gemmatimonadales bacterium
CCGAGGTCGATGCCGTCGTGGCTCTTGCCCCAGCGCGCGCCGTAGTTGGAGGTCTTCTTCCAGACCTTGATCGGCTTCACCCACTTCTTGGCCTCCGCTTCCGCCTTCGCCTTCGCCTTCGCGGCGGCGACCGCCTTGCGCTTGGCGTCGCGGGCGGCCTTCGCCTGGGCCTCGACCCGGCCCTGCAGCGCGGAGCTCTGCATCGACGCGTCCTGCCGGCGCAGCGCCAGGTCGACGGTCATCTCCTCGTCGACGGCCTGCTGGGTGCGCGCCATGGCGGACTGCTGCCCCGAGAGGTCGAGGGTCAGGGGGGCCGACTCGGCCACCGATGCGCCCGTCGCGGTCACGACGAGCGCCGCCGCGGCCGCGGTGGGCAGCACGAAGCTCGTGCTGAAGGCTCGGGGCAGGCGCAGACCACGTGCGCCGGCGCGGTGGCGGCCGGCATGGTGGCGGCCGCGATAGGACCGGGAACTCACGACAGGGGGGATCCTCGTCACAGGGGAATGGTGGGGCTGGTCCACCGTAGCGTGACCATTCCGTGATACAAACCCCCACCTGAGAATCTGTGGACCATGGCTCTCAGGTTGGGCCACGCCCCTGTCCTGACCTGCGCGGGGGCGGGAGGGTGATCCGCGTCACATGGGCGGAGCGAGCGGGGAAGCGCTCAGTCCTCCCGCGTCAACGTCGTGACGCCCGAGCGGACCGTGCCGCCTTGGGAGTCGAGGTGCGCGAGTGCGCTGGAGATGCCGTGCACGACCTCCCCCAGCATCGGCAGGGTCAGGTGACCGGCGCCGTGCAGCGGGATGTTGCGGGCCGCGAGGTCGCGGTGGCGCAGTGCCGCGGACCCCTGCGGCAGGATCGCCAGGTCGGTGTCGGACCAGTACGCGATGAACCGGGTGCGGCATCCACGCACGGGGCGCGCGAGCTCGCGCATCAGCGGGCTCCCCGGTCGCATCTGGCGCATCAGCCGGGTCGGCACGGCGTACGCGGTGTAGGTGCCGGTGTGCGGGGTGCCCAGGGTGACGAGCGTGTGCACGCGGCGGTCGCCGCCGAGGCGGGTGACGTAGTAGCGGGCGATGAGACCGCCGAGGCTGTGCCCGATGATGTGGATACGCTCGAACCCGGTCTCCTCGACGATCGCCTCGACCTTCTCGGCCAGGCCGGCCGCGGCCGTGCGCACGTCGCTGAGCACGGTGGCGTAGTTCATCGCGAAGACGTTGGTGAAGCCGCGGCGCGTGAGTCCTCGGCGCAGCAGCGTGAAGATCGACCGGTTGCTGACGACGCCGTGCACCAGGAGGATCGGCGTCCCGGCGGCCTCGATGTCGGACACCATCAGCCCCCGCTGCACCGGTGGCAGGTGCTCGACGCGGTAGGTGGCCCCGGTCCCTCCACCCCGGTCGCCCACCAGCCCGAAAGGCCAGGTGGCCAGGTGGGCGGCCATCCAGGCCGCCTCGACCACGCCACCCGCGAGCACGGCCGGGTCGACCGCGGTTCCCGCGCGCGCCACCACCTGCCGGGCACCATCGACCAGCGAGGCCCGCAGCGGCGCGGCATCCTCGGCGATCTCGGGGTCTCGCGGCCGGGAGGGGGAGGTCATGGCGGGGCC
>JBBQQJ010000340.1:0-1603 GCA_038216165.1 Gemmatimonadales bacterium
GATCAGGTCCTTGATGATCGGCATGTTGCCCATCGGCTCGACCTCGATCACGCCGTCCTCGCCGGAGCTCTTGAGCGCGGCGGAGGGGTGGGTGTGGCAGGCGAGGCCCGGCTTGCCGTTGACGCGCACGCCACAGGAACCGCAGATCGCGGCCTTGCACGAGCAGCGGATGCCGATCGAGCCGTCGTACTTGCCCTTGGCCTGGAGGATGCCCTCCAGGACCGAGCGGTGCGGCTCGAGGTTGATCGTGTGCTCGTCCCAGAACGGCGGCTGGCCGGACTCCGGGTCGTAGCGGCGGATGCGCAGGGTGAAGTCCTGCGAGGGCTTGCGGGTATCGGCCATGAGGTTCCTTGCTCTAGTACTTGCGCACTTCGGGCTGCCACTGGGTGACCGTGACGGGCGTGTAGGTGATGGTGGGCGCGTCACCGCCGTTCTTCGTCGTGTTGATGTGCTGCATGAAGTCCTCGTCGTTGCGGTCGGGGAAGTCGACGCGGTACTGCGCCCCGCGGGACTCCTTGCGCTCGATCGCGCCGACCACGGTGCACTCGGCGGCGTCGAGCATGTAGCCGAGCTCGATGGCGCCGAGGACATCCTGGTTGAAGACCGTGCCGCGGTCGTCCACGTAAGCGGTCTTCGCCTCCTCCTTGAGGCGGCGGACGACCTCGTGCGCCTTCTGCAGCCCGTCCTCCTCGCGGTAGACGGCCACGTACTGGTTCATCACGGTGCCGAGCTCGTCCTTGATCTCGGAGATCCGGCGGCCCTCGCGCGGGCGGGCGATGATCTCGGCGATCTTCTGCTCGTCCTGGCGGGCCTGTGCCTCGCCGACCTCGGGCATCGCCATCCCCTTGGCGCGCTGCGCGGCGTGCTCGCCGGCGCGGCGGCCGAAGATCAGCGTGTCGAGCAGCGAGTTCGCGCCCAGGCGGTTGCCGCCGTGGACCGAGACACAGGCGACCTCGCCCGCGGCGTAGAGGCCGTCGATCGGCGTCGCGCCGTTGATGTCGGTCTTCACGCCGCCCATGATGTAGTGCTGGCCGGGCCGGATGAGGATCGGCTCCTTCGTGATGTCCACGCCGGCGAAGTCCTTGCCGATGTTGACGATCTCGCGGAGCGCCTCGTGGACGCGCTTCTTCGGGACGACCGTGATGTCGAGGTAGATGCCCGACTTGTCCTCGCCGACACCCCGGCCCTCGTTGATCTCGGTCTGCTCGGCGCGGGAGACGACGTCGCGCGAGGCAAGCTCCATCTTGTTCGGTGCGTACTTCTCCATGAAGCGGTCACCGTCGCTGTTGAGCAGATGCGCACCCTCGCCGCGGGCGCCCTCGGTGATGAGAAAGCCGTTCTCGACCAGCGTGGTCGGGTGGTACTGGATCATCTCCATGTCCATGAGCGGCGCGCCGACGTCGTAGGCCTGCGCGATGCCGTCCGCGGTACAGATGAGCGCGTTGGTGGTGGGCTTGAAGCACTGTCCGGCCCCACCGGAGGCGAGGATCACGTTCTTCGCCGTGAAGGTCTCCATCGAGCCGGTGCGGATGTTCCGCGCGACGCAGCCGACGCAGGCGCCCTCCTCGTCGATGATCAGCGAGGTGGTGAACCACTCCTCGTA
>JBBQQJ010000341.1:0-1597 GCA_038216165.1 Gemmatimonadales bacterium
CCTGGCGCGCCAGGGCCGTTTTGTGGAGGCACTTGCGGGGATGGTGCCGCGCGCAGCCTTTCGCGATCTGGAGGTGACGTCGCTCGGTGATGGCGTCTGGCGCATTCGCGTCGCGCTCGCCAACGCGGGGGTGCTGCCGACCAACACCGCCCTCGGGGCGCGGATGCGCAATCCGCGCAACCTGCGGGTCGCCCTCGACCTCCGCGGGGCGACCCTGCTCAGCGGCGAGGCGATCCAGTTCGCGGGACCGATCGCCGGGGGGGGGCAGTCCACCGCCCTGACCTGGACCGTGGCCGCCGCGCGCGGCGCGACCCTCTCCCTCACGGCCGGGTCGCCCACGACCGGAACCGCCACCCAGACGATCACCCTCCGGTGAGGTCCATGATGCGCACTCGATTCCGCGGCTTGACGCTCGTGGTGGCCCTCGGCGGCGCGGCACCTGTCGCCGCACAGCAGTCCGCCGCACCCCTCGGCAACCTCGCCGCCGCCGGTTCGCCGGTTGCCCCCAAGGTGCACCTGACCTGGGATCGCTTCTACGATCACGCCGCCATCGGGGAGATCGGTCGCCGGCTCCAGGCCGCCCACCCCAACACCTGCCGCCTCTCCTCGATCGGCAAGAGCCACGAAGGCCGTGAGCTCTGGATGCTGACCGTCACCGACTTCACCCGCGGCGATGCCGACCGGAAGCCGGCGATGTACATCGACGGCAACATTCACTCGAACGAGGTGCAGGGCACGGAGTTCTCCCTTTACACCGCTTGGTACCTCTGCGAGATGCAGGGCCAGAACGCCTGGGTCGACTCGCTGCTCGCCGACCGCACCTTGTACATCGTCCCATCGATCAACCCCGATGGTCGCGAGAACTACCTCAAGCGGGCCAACACCGCCTCCTCGCCGCGCACCGGCGCCGTGCCGCGCGACAATGACGGCGACGGCCTCGTGGATGAGGATCAGCTCACCGACCTCAATGGCGACGGTCACATCACGCAGATGCGCCGCCGCAACCCGAATGGCCGCTACATGGTCTCGCCCGAGGAACCCCGCCTGCTGGTGCAGGCGCCCCCAGGCACCCGCGGCGAGTGGGACCTGATCGGGATGGAGGGGATCGACAACGACGGCGACGGCCGCATCGGCGAGGATGCCGCGGGCGGCTACGATCCCAATCGCAACTGGCCCTGGCGCTGGCAGCCGCCATACGTCCAGGGTGGCGCCGATTACTTCCCGACCTCGCTGCCCGAGACCAAGGCCGTGGTCGACTTCGTGAACACCCGCGACAATATCGCCGGCGCACAGAGCTACCACAATTCCGGCGGCATGCTGCTCCGCGGCCCCGGCTCGCCGCAGGACGAGTACCGGCCACAGGACGTGCGCGTCTTCGACGAACTGGGGCGGGTGGGTGAGCGCGTGCTCCCCGGCTATCGCTACATGGTGGTCTGGAAAGATCTCTACATCGTCTGGGGCGGGGAACTCGATTGGTTCTACGGCGCGCGCGGCGTGGTGACGTTTTCCAACGAGCTGTGGACGCCGTACAAGATGTTCGAGACCACCGAACGCGGCAGCAACCGCTACGACAGCCCGCAGTATGAGTTCGATCGGC
>JBBQQJ010000342.1:0-1577 GCA_038216165.1 Gemmatimonadales bacterium
GATCACGGCACTGATCGCCGTCGTCATCGGCATGGGCCTCGGTTCTATCTTCCAGCCGGGCGCTGGAACCGGTGCCACCCCTCCCGACGAGTACTCGGGCCGGACCGGGAGCTGGTGGGCGTTCCTGACGGGCCTCATCCCCGCCAACTTCCTCGGTCTGCGCGCGGCGACCTCCGCTGGTGAGTCGGGTGACCTGACCACGGCGCTGAGCTTCAACGTACTCCAGGTGCTGGTGGTCGCGGTCGCCGTCGGCATTGCCGCACTCAAGGTCGGCAAGCCTGCAGAACCGTTCCTGAACTTCACCGCCTCAGCGCTGGCCGTCATCCAGAAGGTGCTGTGGTGGATCATCCGCATTGCCCCGATCGGGACCGTCGGGCTGATCGGCAACGCCGTTGCGGTTTACGGCTGGGACACTATCGGCTCGTTGGGCAAGTTCACGCTGGCCATCTATCTGGGACTGGCCCTGGTCATGTTCGTCGTGTACCCGGTCCTGATCCGGGCCCACGGTTTGTCGGTGCGGCAGTATTTCTCCGGGGCGTGGCCTGCCATCCAGTTGGCGTTCGTCTCGCGCTCCTCGATTGGCACCCTGCCCCTGACGCAGCGGGTCACCGAGCGGAACCTGGGCGTTCCCCGCGCCTACGCCTCGTTCGCGGTTCCGCTGGGTGCCACCACCAAAATGGATGGCTGCGCCGCGATCTATCCTGCCATTGCTGCCCTCTTCGTTGCCCAGTTTTTCGGGATCGACCTGAGCCTGACGCAGTACCTGCTGATTGCACTTGTCTCGGTCCTCGGTTCCGCGGCAACGGCAGGGACCACCGGCGCTGTCGTGATGCTCACGCTGGCCCTTTCCACTCTCGGGCTGCCGCTGGCGGGTGTGGGCTTGCTGCTCGCCGTCGACCCGATCCTCGACATGGGGCGAACCGCCCTGAACGTGGCTGGCCAGGCACTCATCCCCACGATCGTCGCCAAGCGCGAGGGCATCCTGGACGCCGACCTGTACAACGCACCCCGCACCGGCGACCCGTTCGCCGATGACTCCCCCGCCGCCGAAACCGGATCCGCCGGCACACCAGAGCTGGCCGACACCCGCTGCTTGCTCACGCACGTGGGGGGCGCCACGGTTCACCGTGGTGCCCCCGACGTGCCTAAGCTGAAGTATGACGTCCCACCTGATCCTCGCCTCCGCCTCTCCCGCCCGCGCCAAGGTCCTGTCCGATGCCGGCATCCGCCACTCGGTGCTGGTCTCCGACGTTGATGAGGAAGCGGTCGCCGCACGGTACGGGCCCCTCGATGCGTTTGACACCTCCCTCCTCCTCGCCCGCGCCAAGGCAGAGGCGGTCGCAGCGGTGGACGGCTCCGAGGGGGCGCTGGTGATCGGCTGCGATTCGATCTTCGAGTTCGAGGGCGCTGCCCACGGCAAACCGTGGGAACCCGACATTGCGCGCGCCCGGATCCGCCGGATGAGCGGCTCGTTTGGCGTGCTGCACACCGGCCACTGGCTGGTGGATACCCGTGATCCCTCCGACGGCGGATCCGGCGCCACGGTGGGTGCTGTGGCCTCCGCCTCGGTGCACTTC
>JBBQQJ010000343.1:0-1540 GCA_038216165.1 Gemmatimonadales bacterium
CAGCACTGGGCGCCCGTTTGGCGTGACGCTGGACCTGGCCAAGCGACACCCCTGGGAGTCCGTACGCCGATATCTCCAGGAGGTGTATTTCCGCGAGTTCTACCGCGGCGCGATCTACCTTTCGGTCGGCGAAAATGTGAGCGGCGATATTGCCTTCGGCCGCAGCTTCTGTGAAGCGGCGTCCAGAGTCAAGCCTCAGATCGACGTGATCTGACGCGTAGGTTCGTGTTGGCGGCCGCGACGAGGCGAGATGCTGCTCAGGCTTCTGTCCGCGCTGGACTGCCGCGAGTGACCTCGCGAGCGCAGGTGGGTGTGCGATGGGAAGACGGGAGGTACCTCACTGAGCTTCGGTCTCACCAGCGGCCATCAGCTGCGTCGTACTCTCCCGCTCCCGGTCAGTCATCTCCCTTCGTCAGACGGCGTGGGTGGAGGCGTGAGGCGCGTTAGGCAGCCTCCACCAGTGGCACCGCGTGGAACGGCGCGTCGTCGCGCCACATCGCGTACAGGATCCCGGCCACGCGACGGGCCAGCGCCACGGCGGCGATGCGTTTGCCCCGCCGCGCCGCAATGCGCAGCCCCCACGCCCGGAGCCCCTGCAGGTCGGCGTTTGGTGCGCGGAGAATGCGCCACCCCGTCTCCACCAACAACCAGCGGAGCCGCACGTCGCCCCGTTTCGTGATGCGGCCCCGTACCCGCCGATCGCCGGAGCTGTACTCGCTCGGCACGAGGCCGAGGTACCCCTGGACCTGGTGGGCATTCGGGAAGCGGGCGACGTCGTCCAGCGCGGCGACGAACGCCAGGGCGGTGATGGGACCGATCGACGGCATCGTGCGCAGGCGCGTCACCACGGGGTCGGTGGCCGCGATGGCGGTGAGGGTGGCATCGACCGCAGCCAGCTGGTCGCCCAAGGGCCCCCAGACGGCGACCAGGGGTGCCAGCTCCTCCTGCACGTGCGGTGGCAGGGGGAGCGCCGCCAGCTTGGTGATGGTGTGGGCGGCGTCACCGCTGGTCATGCGGAGGCCCTCCCGCCGCACGAACGCCTTGATCACCGCGATGTAGCGCGTCCGCGTGCGCACCAAGGCGTCCCGGACCGTCAGCTGCGCCCGGAGGTGCCGCCGCGCGTCGGACGCGCGGTGGATCTCGCGATACGCGCCGAGGCGGAGCGCCTCACACAACGCGCGGGCGTCACGCTTGTCCGTCTTCACGCGCTTGGAGCGCGACGCATACATCGGCGCGAAGCCCGGGTCGGCCACGACCACCTCATGCCCCAGCGTTTCCAGGTGCCGCGCGACCCACTCGCTCTCGGTCGACGCCTCGAGGAGGATCCGCGCCCGCGGACGATCCCCGAGGGTTTGGGTGAACCGGTCGCGCGAGGTCCCGATGCGACATTCGAGCAGTTCGCCGTCCGTCGTGATGGTGCAGAGCTGGCTCTGGCGCTTGTGGAGATCAATCCCTATCGTATCCATGCGGCTGGCCCCCGGCTGAGTTGATGTTGTCTGCGGCTCGACCGCGTATACCCCTGTGGGGCTCTACACTGCCA